>JAQWBH010000076.1 GCA_028707405.1 Parabacteroides sp.
TAAACCATTTGTACTTACATAAATTAGTTGAAATCATTCTATTATTTATTAACAAAAATGAAGTAAGAAAAAAGAACCGAAAAATTTAATGATCATGAAAATTTCGATTCCTTTCCTCATTATTTTTTTGTTTTCTTCAATGTCGTTGAATGGAGCAAAGTACGATAGTGGAACAAGAGGAATAAGTAATGACTTGATTTCACAGCAGAACCGATCTGTTGTGTGTGTAGTGACTGATGCACAAGGTCCGGTAGTTGGAGCCAATGTAATGGTAAAAGGCACTACAAATGGGAGTATAACTGATGCGAACGGACGAGTCTCTTTATCTAATATCCCATCTGGTGCAATATTAGTCGTTTCATTTGTTGGATATTTGACACAGGAAATTTCTTTAGGAAATAAAAGATCTATTTCTGTTATTTTGAAAGAAGATACGAAGGTGTTGGATGAAGTGGTCGTTATCGGTTATGGCACCGTTCGTAAATCCGATTTGACCGGATCTATCTCATCCATTTCGTCCGAGAAGATTAAAAATCTGCCTCAAGGAAGTATAAGTAATATTCTTCAAGGCAAGGCAGCAGGTATTAACATTACGAGTACAAGCGGTGCCGGTAATATGAATATCCGTGTCCGCGGTATTACTTCTTTGAATAAAAGTAGCGAACCTTTGTGGGTCGTTGATGGCGTTATAGGTGGAACGGTTGGCAATTTTTACGATATAGAAAATATTGAAGTGTTAAAAGATGCATCAGCTACTTCCATATATGGAGCTCAAGGTGCAAATGGTGTTATTTTGGTTACAACAAAAAAACCTAAGGAAGGGACAAAGATCACTTTTGATGCGCGTTATGGGGTGAAGAACATGCGTAAGAAACCTGATCTTCTAAGTCCCTATGAATATGCTAGAGCTTATAATGAAGTTAATGGAGCCAATTCAATTTCAGTTGACGATTTGGCTGCGTATAAGAATGGAACAAAGGGAATTGACTGGGTGAATTTGATGACACAGACAGGGTTTTCTCAGAATTACAACTTGAACATATCGGGGGGCAATCAGAAGACCAAATATTCTATTTCTGGTTGGGTTGGCGATACAAAGGGGCAATGGATTAGCAATACTGCGCGAGATTATAATGTGAAAGCTACATTGGATACGAATATTACTCCCTGGTTGGAATTTTCAGGATATATGTATGATGGTTTGACAAAGCAGCATAATTCGACAAGTCAAGGTCAGTTTGTTGATGTATTGGAATATTCACCTTGTATGGAATTGCAAAACGAAAGTGGTATTTATAATCTTGACCCTTATGGATCAATAGGTAGTAATCCGTATGCTTCAGTTAAAGCCGAATGGACTGACTATAGGTCAAGTACAATGACCATGTTTGGTAACCTGAAGTTTAAAATTATTGATGGTTTGACATTTTCAACAGAAGGATTATATACGCAAATACATAATTGGAATCGTCATTTCCGCTCAGCATCGTATCAGCCTAGTGGAACTAGTCAGGCAAGTAATTACGAAGAGCAGTATTATAATTGGCGTAATATTGACAATTTGACTTATGATAAAACGCTAGGTGATCATCATTTGATTGCAATGGGCGTTTTGGAATTGACAAAGCATAAGTTTAGTTCTTTAAATGCTTCATCCACAGGTCTAGTTAATGAAGCAACAACTTATTGGGATCTGGCATCAGCTGGTTCATATTCAATAAGTAACAGTTTTAGCAACAGTTCTATGGCGTCTGTTTTTGGGCGATTGATTTATAGTTATAGAGGCAAGTATTTGTTTACCGGAACGATGCGTGCCGATGCTCCTTCGCAGTTCAAGGATAAATATAAATGGGGCTATTTTCCATCAATCGCTATCGGTTGGAACATGCATGAAGAGCGTTTTATTAATAAGGATGTTATTAATCAGTTGAAGTTGCGTGCTAGTGCAGGTACTATAGGTAACTGTGGTGTAGGTGCATATTCGACTTATTCAACATTATCAAGAGATTATGTAAGTTATGGAACAGCTACTAAATATTGGGGTTATTGGCCTGAATCAAACTCAAATCCAGATCTTCATTGGGAGAAAACAGTACAGTATGATTTGGGTTTTGATTTAGGTGTTTTGAATAATAAGGTAAACCTGTCTGCTGACTTTTATCTGAAGAATACGACAGATTTGTTGTTCCAAAAGGAATTACCGGACTATAATGGGGGTGGAACCGTTTGGACAAACTTGGGTAAACTTCAAAATAAGGGTATGGAATTCACTTTGAATGTAGTACCATTCGCTACCAAAAATATTACTTGGGAAAGCACGTTAACAGCAGCATATAATAGGAACACAGTTAAGGATTTGGGAGGTGATGATTATATTATTCCTGATGCTTCTCGTGGAGGTCTTTATTCTGGTGGTTTATTTATTTTGCAGGTTGGTAAACCTGTGGGCTCTTTCTATTTACAACGTTGGGCAGGATTTAATGATGAAGGGGCAAATTTGTATTATAATCAAGATGGAACAACGACAACAGGCAATAACAATGATAACCGTGTGATAACTGGTAAATCGGTTCCTGATTGGCTGTTTGGTTGGAATAATACGTTGACGTATAGAAATTGGGATTTCAATGTTTTGTTTCGTGCTACCAGTAATTATGATCGTTTGAATATTTCCAGATATATTGAAACTTGTCAGACAGGTGCTTCACGTTTCATTAGTTCACGCGAAGGTTATTATCGTAGTTGGGATAAAGTTTCCGACAAGAGCCATGCTTTGTTCCCAAGTTTGACAAATGCTAATAATCAATATGTTCCGGGGTCAACGCAATGGTTGGAGAAAGCTGCATTCATTCGTTGTCAGAACTTGTCTGTTGGTTATCAAATTCCAAAGAAACTGACTAAATATGCCGCAATCCACCTATCACTTAGCGCTGAGAATTTATTCGTTATTTCCAAATATAAAGGATTAGATCCAGAAACGGTTTCTGAAGCAAATACCAATACTTATGATACGACCTTTGGTCTTGATAGAGGTTCATTTCCGATGCCAACGACCTATTCTTTCATTGTGCGTCTAGAGTTTTAAAGATTAATTATTAAATTGAGAAATATGAAGACATCTTTAATAAGAATATTTGTATTAGTGACCATTACGTTTGGTTTTGTTTCATGCAACGACTTTTTAAAAGAGGATCCTAATGGTCAACTTATGTCAAACAATGCTTTCACTCAAGCCAGTGATCTGGATGGAGCAGTCAATGTATTGTATCGGCAAGTAAGTCGTTCAACGTTCGGAATTACACAGTTTATTCAAGCCATTATGGGCGATGATTTATCAACTCATCGCGCCAGTAATAAGGCCGGTATTCGTGAATGGGATTTATATGGTGTATCGACCGGCAATGATCGGTTGTTGTGGTGTTGGCAAGACAAATGGTTAGTTATTAAAGCGGCTAATTTTATTATTAATGGCGCGTCCAATACACCAAATGTTACAGAAGAAGATTTAAATTATGCATTGAATCAAGCTCATTTTTGGCGTGCGTGGGCTTATTATTATTTGGTTCGTACTTTTGGACCATTACCAATGGTAACGTCAAATGAAGTGGATTTTTCTATTGGGTTATCTACCGTCTCAGATATTTTTAATATGATTGTTACTGATCTTCAGGCGGCAGAGAATCTTCCCGCCAATTATACGGATACACCTCGTTCTATGAACGGTATTAATATTGTTGCTAATTCGGCGGCAGCTAAAGCTATGTTATCAAATGTTTATTTGACAATGGCTGGTTGGCCTCTTAATTTAGGAACAGAATATTATGAGAAGGCAGCGGCTAAAGCTTTGGAAGTAATTACAGGAGTCGAAAATGGCACATATAAATATTCTCTTTATGAAAATTATGCCGATATTCATTCTGTAGCTGAGAATAAGAAGAACAAAGAATGTATTTTAGGTATTTATTATTCTAATTCCTGGGGTGATGGCGATAGCAGTGAAAGTGCTCGTGGTTGTATTAATGATTTTCCTGATTGTACGGGAGGTTGGTGTGATACACGTGCAGAAATTGGCTTTTGGGTAAACTTTCCAGAAGGCCCTCGTAAAGATGCAACCTATCCGGTTGTAACTTATAATTCCGGTGATGGAAAAGCTTATCCATGGTGGAGTGAAAGTCTGCCTGATGCAAACAGATATCCATATTTTGGAAAATCTAAATTTACAAACGATGGTACGGAATATGATATATATAAAAGTTTAGGTAGCCAGTGTAATGGTTGGGTTGATCAGACGCATCAAATGATACGATTGAGTGAAGTATACTTGTGGTATGCAGAAGCGTTAGGACGTTCTGGTCAAACAAATGCAAAAGCTATTGAACTGTTGAATATTGTTCGTAATCGTGCTGATGGAAATGGCGTAAAGAGTGATGCAAGTATTAATCGTTATTCATTATCGATGACAGCGTCAGAATTGGCGGAAGCAGCTTATAACGAACATGGTTGGGAAATAGCCGGTTGGTTATGGGGCGCAATAGATTGTCGTTACAATGATATGCAACGTATGGATCGTGTTCAAGATCATTTTAATACACGCGTACAAAATCCGACTTATGTTATTCCGGGTGCAGGAGGTATTACCAGACAAGAGCCGAATGCTCCTACAGGAAGTTGGAGCGAGAGTTTGATGTATGTCCCTTATCCGGAACAGGATGTTAATCGTAATGCAGCTTTGAATATTTCATTGGCAGATAAGTTAAACTTAATCAAGTAAAGCGATTATGAAGATAATATTTATAAAAGGATTCAGTCTCTTATGTGGATGCTTGATGTTGTTATCTTGCAGTAATAAGTTAGGAGATGGCATTAATTTGAAAGGGATAGAAGTTGGTGCGGATTTAAGGTTGAATGTAGGTGAGAAAGGGAAAGCTCTTGCTTATCCTGATCCTTGGGATTGCACTAATTATGAATTCACATGGACGAGTGCTAATACCGATGTCGCGTCAGTGGATGCTTATGGTAATGTGACGGCTAATGATGTTGGAACAACTACATTGACTGTAAGCCAGGGAAGTTATTCAGCACAAATTTCTGTCGAAGTCTATGAAGTAACACTTCAAGAAAAACTTGAAGCCGTAAACGGCTTAGTAGGCTTCTGGGAATTTTCTGATGCAAGTAATTTTGGAAAAGCTACTGTTGGTAAAGACTTGATTTCTTATCACAGAACTGAAAATGCTGTCTTGGGAACTCCTTCAACAGAAGGCATTACTCAGGTGGCAGGGTTTAATAAACGTGATAAGGCTATCCAGATTGGTCATCAAAGTCTTCTCTTCTGCGATCATGGTCTCTCAGCTACAACTGGCAGTGATTTAGTAAGGCAATATACATTGGTGTATGATATAAACAGACCTTCAGGAGAAAGTGGCTTTGCTACATTGTTGAATACTTCTGTTACAAATGCTAATGATCAGGATATTGCCATTAATGATGCAGGGAATATTGGCGTAGGAACAAGCGGTTATAGTTCGAATACAATATCTAGAGATAAATGGTATCGCGTAGTTATTGTTTTAAAAGCTGATGAATATTTTCGTATATATGTAAATGGCAATAAATGGTTGGAAGGAAGTAGCTATAGTGATGATCGTTTTGCTCTTGATCCTCTAGGAACATTGATTATGGGTGATGATGATAGTGATGATCATACCGTATTACTTTCTTCTGTAGCTATTTTCAATAGACCATTAACCACAGATGAAATAACGTCTCTCGGAGGATTATAATATTATACTAAATAGGTTTTGTTGTATAGCATTATTTTTTATATGTCGTACTTTTAGTACTTTTTTGAGAGTATGTATGTGATTGACATACATACTCTCTTAGAATTTATGATTATGATAATATATGGATTCGGATATTTGTGAAGAAAACTGTTATATTATCTCCGGGGTAGAATTTTCAACTGGTTTATGTTTTGTAGTAAAACGACAAAATCGATGGCTTCTTGTGATTAATAACGTGTTATTTTTTCAACTAATTAAAAGTAATAAAAAGAACAATGAACAAAATTTTTATTGTAGTAATTTTATCTTGCCTAGGTCTAATGCAGGAAAGTAGTCTTACTGCTAAAACTGTATTTTCTAAAAACGCAGAGAAGATAAACACATTAATAGGCACTGAGGCTGGTGGAAATACTTTTCCTGGAGCCGCTTATCCCTTTGGAATGGTTCAATTTACCCGTACTTGTTTTAATCCACAAGCGGGATTTGTTATTAATCAACTTAGTGGCGCAGGTTGTCCTCAGATGGGACATTTTCCTACAATACCCATGAATGGAGATTTGAAGGTATCTCCTGATAGCATTCAAAATATGGATGTTCAAATAACGAATGAACAAGCTGTTTCCGGATATTATCGGGCCGTTGTGAATAATAACATAAATGCTGAATTTACTGTTACTGGGCGAACAGGAATGTCGCAATATACTTTTTCTCCGGAGACGAACAGAGCGACTGTGATTATAGGAGGAGGCGTATCTATTACTCCTTTGGAATATGCCACCGTAGTGATTACGGGAAAGCATACCTGTGAAGGTTTTGCCGATGGTGGAATGTTTTGCGATAAACTTACTCCTTACAAAATTTATTTTGCAGCTGAATTTAATGGAGATGTCGTTTCTTATGGAACATGGAATGGCGATAAATTAAAACCGAACACAACTTTTGCAGAAGGTAAACATTCTGGCGTTTATTTTACATTTGATGTAAAATCCCATAAAAAAGTTCAATATAAAATTGGTATTTCCTATGTTTCTCTAGAAAACGCACATGAAAATTTGGAAGCTGAAAATTCCGAGTGGAATTTTACTGCAATAAAGGAAAGTGCTATCAATGAATGGGAAAAATATCTTTCAAAAATACAAATACAGGGGACAAACGGAAATCGTATATCTCAGTTTTATACACATCTTTATCATGCGTTGATACACCCGAATATTTGTAGTGATGTTAATGGTGAATATATGGGAGCGGATTTTAAAGTGCATAAAACTATAAAGAAACAATATACTAGTTTTAGCAATTGGGATACTTATCGTACACAGATTCAACTGTTATCTATTTTAGATCCGGAGGTAGCTTCTGACGTTATTACTTCCATGTTAGACTTTGCAGAACAATCGGGTGGAGGTTTTCCCCGTTGGATTATTGCTAATTTGGAAACTGGAATTATGCAAGGTGATCCAACGGCTATTTATGTAGCTAACGCTTATGCTTTTGGTGCAAAGAATTTCGATTGTAGTAAAGCATTGAAAATTATGCGTCATGGAGCAGATGATCCTACGGCTCATTCTCAAAAAGAGCTGACTCGGCCGTATTTAGGTTACCTGTTACGATTGGGATGGTGTCCGGCTTCCATGCAATTGGAGTATAATTCAGCCGATTTTGCAATTGGTCAGTTTGCTTTGAATGCTTGTAACGATAAGGTGTCGTATGAATTATATGTTAAGAAGCGCGCTCAGACATGGAAAAATCTTTATAATCCTGCTACAAGATGGTTACAGTCGCGTAACTGGGACGGATCGTGGAAAGATTTGAAATACGATTTCCGTGAATCAACATACAATAATTATATATGGATGATTCCTTTCAATTTTCAAGGAGTCATTAATATTATTGGAGGAAAAGAAGAGGCTGAAAAACGGTTGGATTATCTTTTCCGTCGGATAGATGCCGGTTATGATGATACTTGGTATGCTTCCGGCAATGAACCAAGTTTTGGTATTCCGTGGGTATATAATTGGGTTGGCAGACCATACAAAACGCAAGCTATTGTAAACCGGATTATAAAGGAAATGTATCATAATACTCCTGATGGTTTACCTGGTAATGATGATCTTGGATCTATGAGTGCTTGGTATGTATTTAGTTGTTTGGGTATTTATCCGGAAATCCCGGGAGTAGGAGGTTTTTCAATTAATGCTCCAATTTTTAGCGAGGTTAAAATAAGTATTAATGGAAACGATTTACTGATAAAGGGAGGCTCAGACGATAAATGCTATATTCAAAATTTGAAACTGAACGGAAAAATGTATAATAGCACTTGGATTACATGGAATGAAATAGCTAAAGGAGGAACACTCGATTTTAAATTGTCGTCAAATCCTAATAAAAAGTGGGGAACAGTAGATGTTCCTCCTTCGTTCGAATAGAATAAATCATTAAGATTATATTATTATGAATTATTGTAGATTATCAAGCACATTATTTGTGGTTATATGTATTTGTACGGTTTTAGGTTATATGAATGCACAAGATCGGCAACAAAACTGGCCTTCTGAATGTAAAAGAGTTGAGATTATATCAACGGCCGATCAGAATATTCAACCGGCTTATTTTTATAAAGCGGAGTCTCAGAATCCACGTCCTTTAGTGGTCAGACTACATGCATGGAGTTCCGATTATTCAAAAGTTGATGATGTGGCTTCGATGTGTATCAAAGAAGATTATAATTATATACATCCGAATTTCAGAGGACCAAATGATCGTCCGGAGGCATGTGGAAGTAATTTGGCACTTCAAGATATAGAAGATGCCATCGATTATGCTATAACTCATGCTAATGTAGATACAACAAGTATTCATATTATAGGTGGTAGTGGTGGTGGTTATGCCACCTTATTATGCTATATGAAAATTAAGCATCATATCAAGACCTTTACAGCTTGGGCTTCAATTACTAATTTAGTGGATTATTACTATGAATGTGCCGGTCGCCGTACCAAGTATGGAGGATATATGAAGGATTTGGAACAAGTTACAACGGGTCTTCCCAAGGATGGCTTTGTCCCTTATTTTAATGTGCAAGAAGCTTGCCGTCGTTCTCCGGCATTGATGGATACACCTATTAAGGAGCGTGAGAATAGTAAACTGTTTATTTTTGCCGGTATTCATGACGGAGGACTGGATGGAGATGTGCCTTTTACGCATAGTTTGAAGTTTTTCAATAAGGTCGTTTCGGATTTCGATTATTCTGATACAAAAATATTATTTTCAAATGAAGAGATGTTGCGCTTGATGGATTGGCAAACAACTGGGGCACCTGTTAACAGGAATCACCTGGAGGTATTGTTACAGCGTCACTATTTGGATAGGGTTCAGATAAATCTTTTTGAGGGAGGACATGAGATGATCATGGACAGAGTGTTGGATGGAGTAAAGGGACAAAACATACTTGTGCTTGGTGATACGAATGGGGTATTAGATAAAGGTTGGGTAAATCAATTGAAGGAAAAACGTTTCTCTGATTTCATCTATAACACTTCTATAGTTGACAACACCATCGGTTTTAATAATAAAGGGGAGAATAGATTAAATACGCTTTGTCAGATTAATCAATATATGAATGAAGCCGATAAGGCATTGAATGGTATTCATAAGATATTTATCATGTTGGGAACAGAAGATTGCAAAACTGTTTTTAAGGATAGTATAGGACTTGTTTCAAAGAATATGAAATCATTGATAGCACAGATAAAAAGCCATCCAGTATATAAGAAAAATCATCCGGAAATAGTTGTAATCACGCCTCCGCCATATGCAGAAGATAGCAAGGTGGCAGAACAATACCGAGGCGGATCAAAACGAATGTCATGGTTTGTGGCGCAATTGAAAAAAATATCGAAAGAAGAAGGTTGCCGATGTGTTGATGTCTACTCGGAATTATTACCTGTGTGGAATATGGTGAGTCCGGATGGCATAAATATGAATGAAACAGGTCAACAAATCGTTGCTGATATGGTGATTAAAGAGGATTTAACTAAGTAAGGTGAAGTCGTCTATTTATAAAATCAGTGTAAAGAATAGGGATATGAAACAGACAAGAAGATTATTTATAAGAGAAGGATTAGCAGGTGCGATCTTATTAGGAACGGGCAATCTGGTCGTTGCAGACGACGTATCGGAAACTGTAAAGGCAAAAGTTACCAGAGTTGTTAATCCTTTTCACTTGGGAATGGCAGGGTTCACATTCTCTCGGTTTGATATTGATATAACATTAAAAACAATGCAGCGTTTGGATTTGCATTATCTGAGTGTAAAGGATTTTCATTTACCACTAAATAGTACGGATAAACAGATTGAGGATTTCAAAGATAAGTGTGCATCATATAATGTAATCGGTTATATTGTGGGTCCAATCAATATGCATAGTGAAGCAGAAGTTGATGAAGCCTTTGAATATGCTAAACGTGTAGGTGTAAAGAAAATAATAGGGGTTCCGGATGTTGAATTGCTTCCTTATGTGGATAAGAGAGTAAAAGAATATGATTTTAATTATGCAATACATTTACATGGGCCGGATAAAAACGTTTATAAAGATGCCGCTTCTGTTTGGAAGTTTACTAAGGATTTAGATCCTCGTATAGGGATGTGTCTTGATGTAGGTCATGATTTTCGAAACGGATGTGATCCTTCGTTGGATCTGCAAAAGTATCACACTCGTGTATTTGATATGCATATCAAGGATGAAACAGAGGCATCAAGGATGGGCGTTTGTACAATTATAGGTCGTGGATTAATTAATTTCCCTGCATTAATAAGGACTATGAGGAAGGTCAATTATACTGGAATGTGCAGTCTTGAATATGAAGCGGATAAAAAAGATCCGTTTTTAGGCATAGCTGAATCGATTGGCTATTTTAAGGCATTGTGTGACACGCCTTCGTAAAAATATTCAAATTGTTGAAGTACGATCAAAATAGGTGAACCGCTGTTGTAAGTTTAATTGATGATTTATACCAATGAAATTCGTTTTTTTTCTTCAAAATAGGTTAAATATCCGTCTGCTTTGAGTACGACGAATATTGTTTTTTGTATTTATAAATAAAGTTGTGTAGTTCTGTTAGTTCCTAGGAAGCGTTTTAATATTATGTGTATAATGAAAATGTTGAACAATATAAATAATAACGCAATGAAGGCGAAAGAAATGTTTAGAGGATTAATGACTGTTTTGTTATTGATGATAGTATGTTGTTGTGTCAGCGCACAAACGAATAAACTAAAGTTCGATAGTAAAAAACAGTTTAAGATTGTGCAGTTTACAGACTTGCATTATGTCAATGGTGATAACAGAAGTCAGTTGATATTGGATAATATTCATGCAGTATTAAAGGCAGAGAAACCAGACTTGGTTGTTTTGACTGGCGATATAGTGACAGGTGGAGGTGATCGTAGAATTGGGTTACGTGAAGTTTTAGAGGCTATTTCTTCTCATAAAGTACCATTTGCCGTGACTTTTGGTAATCATGACTCTGAAGGAAATATGACACGTCTGGAGTTGTTAGCCGAGGCTCAAACATTTCCATATAATCTTTCAGGTACGACTAAAGGTATAACAGGTGTAACTAACTATATTCTTCCCGTTTTGTCGTCCGATGGTGGAAATAAGCCTGCTGCATTGCTCTATGTTTTTGATTCAAATACTTATTATTTTGATAAAGAGATTAGTGAATACGATAATATCCATTTCGATCAAATAGCTTGGTATCGCGAGAACAGTATGAGATATACAAAAGAAAATAATAATGTTCCAGTTCCATCAATAGCTTTTTTCCATATTCCATTGCCTGAGTATAATTATGCCATTGCTAATAAGCAGGGATATTGGTCGGGTACACGCAAGGAGTGGGGCGGTGAGTCGCTTATTAATTCCGGACTATTTTCTTCTTTCCTTGATATGAAAGATATGATGGCAACATTCGTTGGGCATGATCACGACAATGATTATGCCATATATTTTCATGGGATTTTGTTGACCTATGGACGTTTTAGTGGTTGTAATACAACCTATAATAATTTGAAGCCTAATGGTGGTCGTGTAATCATTTTATCTGAAGGAGTTAGAAAGTTCCGTACTTATGTTAGACTTCGGACGGGAGAGGTGATTAATGATGTTGAATACCCGGATTACTTTTTGCCTCAGAAGAAATAACAAAAGAAATTATAAATCTATCGTAAAAAGAGTACATCCTTTTTAATACTTGATTAGGTTAGTTGAAAAATAGTAAATGGTAATGAAAAATGCAAAGACGATTATAGTGATATTGACTTGCAGTCTCCTTTACGTATTGCCTGAATTTACTTTTGGGATGAATAAAAAGAAAGCAAACTCTGATTTAGGGCTGGATTCAGTCAGAGTGGCAGTTTGTAATGAGAAGGCTAAGGAAGTAAAGACTTTTGTCGTCACAAAGCAATGGAATGTTATAGCAGATGGAAGGACAATAAATACGACTGCATTGCAGAAAGCTATTGATGAGGTAAGTCAGGAAGGAGGTGGAAAAATGATATTTACAGCCGGGCGATACCTGACGGGATCCTTGATGTTGAAATCGAATGTTGAGTTATATTTGGATAGTGGGGCTGTATTGTTAGGGAGTACAAATCCAAGAGATTATTATACAACAAATTCCAAGAATTACAAGAATGTGGAAGATAAGCAACTGGCATTAATTATGGCTTCTGATGCCGGATGTATATCCCTTACAGGAAAGGGAAACATTGATGGGCAAGGTCTCGCTTTGGCTCTGGCAATCGACAGTCTGCATCATACAGGAGAGGTCGTTGATCCGGAATATAACATCAATAGTTCGCGCCCAGATGAGAATATGCGTCCCAAACTGTTCTCAATGTTTCGTTGCAAGAATGTTGTAATTAGTGATTTATATTTGAAAAACAGTGCTTGTTGGGGACTAAGTTTTGATCGCTGTGAGGATGTGTCCATTGAAGGTATAACTATTTTGAATCGCGCATTTTGGAATAATGATGGAATTGATGTATCAGATAGTCGTCGTGTTATCATTAAAAATTGTAATGTCAACGCTGCCGACGATGGTATCTGCTTGAAGTCGCATGAATCAGGCATTACAGATGATAGCATCCGAATAGAAAATTGTGAGATACGTAGTAGTGCCAGCGCAATTAAGTTCGGTACAGCTTCATGGGGCGGTTTTACAAATATTCGGATCAATAATATAAAGGTATTCGACACTTATCGTTCGGCTATAGCTATCGAATCGGTGGATGGAGGAAAAATAGAAAATGTAGATGTCTCAAATATGACAGTTAAGAATACTTCGAATGCCATATTTATTAGGTTAGGACATCGTGCAGGAGATAACACCGGCAGTTTGCGCAATGTGCATATTCGTAATTTGCAGGTGGAGGTTTCATTGGATCGTCCCGATACCGGCTATGATATGCAGGGTCCGGATGTCGGTTTCTCGCACAATTCATTTCCATCATCTATTACAGGTATTCCTGGTTATAATGTAGAAAACGTAATGCTTGAAAATATTGAGATAGTGTGTCCCGGAAGAGCTTCTAAAGGAATGGCATATATGCCTTTGTGGCGATTAAAAGACGTACCCGAGAATATTAATCGCTATCCGGAGTATGATATGTTTAGAGAATTGCCTTCATGGGGATTTTATTTACGGCATGTTACCGGTGTCAAGATGAATGATGTGCGTTTGATTTTAAAAGATGAAGATTTTCGTCCGGCTATTGTCATGGATGATGTTAAGCAGGCAAGTTTGGTAAGTATGGGGTTTCCTGACGACAAACAGGCTCAGGTAATAGTTCATGATTGCAAGGACATTGCGGTGGAAGGAACAAAAATGGAAGAAGTTAAGTAAAGAAATTCTTTATATAGAAAGAGTAATTATTAGGTACATGAAAGAGATTTCTAGAAGACATTTCCTTGCAACAGGCGGGCTATTGACAGGAGCTGTTATATTAGCTCCAACGGAGGGGCTTTATGCAACGGTAAGGGCAAGCGGTTTATCGGAAATGTCCTTATCTAGAGGACCGATTTTGCATTTTAATAAAAATGGCAAATTTAAGATAATGCAAATTACGGATATGCATTATATACTTTCGCGAGCCGAAGAATCGAACTTGGGAATTACTGATATAAGTAATTATATGGACATAGAAGAGCCTGATTTGATTATGATGACCGGAGATGTTGTTTATACCAATATGGATATACGGGGATTGGAAGCCGTGTTGGCGCCGATAATTAGTCACGGTATTCCATTTGCATTCACATGGGGAAACCATGATGGAAATGATTTGGTTTTTCGTGCCAAACTACAGGAAAGAGTGGAACAGGAATCTTTGAACGAAGGATATACCGCCCGGGGAATACCGGGATATTCTAATTTTGCATTACCGATATTATCATCAATCGGAAATAAAGAGGCTGCCATTATCTATGGTTTTGATTCAAATAAGGATTCTAGTTTACCACAGATAAAAGGTCGAGGTTGGATTACTCGTGAACAAATTAAATGGTATGAACAGACAAGCGTGTATTATACAAAAAAGAATGAAGGCGTACCATTGCCTTCCTATTCATTTTTTCATATACCTTTACCGGAATTTAAATTCGCGTATGAAGATATGTGGACACACCGAATAGGTAATCGCTTTGAGAATATAGAGACACCTTTAATCAATTCCGGACTGTTTCTATCCATGTTGGAACATAAAGATATGGTAGGAATATTCTGTGGACATGACCATGATAACGATTTTATTGTCAACTATGATGGCATCAAGTTGGCTTATGGTCAGGTTACAGGCAGAAAGACAGCTTATTGCCATATGCCTGACGGTTATGGCACTCGTATCATTATTCTTGATGAAGGTCAACGCGAATTTAATACTTATATCCGCCTTTCAAAAGGAGGAACAACACTACATGTTAATACCGTTGAAATATAATTAATTTGGAAAGATGAAACAAATAAAAGTAAAAGGGATATTAGTAGGATTGTCTCTGCTGGTTGCGGGTTCTCTTGTCGCACAAAAACATGAAAAATGTACATGCAAGATTAATGGCTTGGAACGTTCATATACGATGTATCTTCCTGCCGGTTTGAAAACCGAAGCTCCGCTGGTGTTTGTGTTGCATGGCTATGGAGGAAAGGCTGATCCCAGGCCAACAATGGATGCTGTTGCAGATAAAAATGGTTTTGCAGTTTGCTATCCTCAAGGATTGAAAGATGGACGAGGAAAAACTTGCTGGAATGTAGGCTACCCATTTCAGGCAGACATGAAAGTCAATGATGTGGATGCTCTTTGCAAAATGGCAAAGATTGTTCAGAAAAAGTTCGATTTGAGTAGTAAAAATACTTTTTTGTGTGGAATGTCGAACGGCGGCGAAATGTGTTATTTGTTGGCATACAGCAAACAGCATACTTTCGCTGCCCTCGCGCCTGTTGCAGGTCTGACAATGGTTTGGATGTATCAACAACTGGATGGTCCATCGCCTATACCTATGTTTGAAATACATGGTACGAAAGATCATACTTCAGAATGGACTGGGGACTTGTCGAATAACGGAGGATGGGGTGCATATATGCCTGTACCTGTTGCTGTCAATTATTGGGTGGCCAAGAATCGCTGTTTGGAAGAAAAAACAGACACTTTGCCTGTAAAGAATAAGGCTAATGGACATTATGTGATTACGCATAAGTATATTAGTGGCATTCATGGAAATGAAGTATGGTTGTATGAAGTGGTCAATGGTCCTCATTCATGGGCGAATGATGATTTGAATACGGAAGAGGAAATCTGGAAATTTTTTAGTAAGTATCTTAGGTAACTTAATATTAATGATATGAAGAATATAAGTATTAATAGACGAGATTTTATTCGTGATTCGGTAATGACAGTCGGTGCTCTTGGTTTTGCCGGAATAGATGTATCGGCAAGACCTTTATTATCACCGAATATCACAACAGCGGCATCGGTGTCAT
Organism: Parabacteroides sp.; assembly: GCA_028707405.1. Taxonomy (GTDB): domain Bacteria; phylum Bacteroidota; class Bacteroidia; order Bacteroidales; family Tannerellaceae; genus Parabacteroides. The sequence continues at coordinate 15,821 of JAQWBH010000076.1, forward strand.
CTGAAAAGAAAAAATTACATTTCAATCCAGATGGTAAGTTTAAAATGGTTCAATTTACCGATATACATGCTGTTTATAAGCCAGGAGAAACAGATCAAGCATATACGATCATGAATAAAGTTCTGGATATTGAAAAACCGGATTTTGTAATTTATACGGGAGATATAGTGACGGATAATAATCCTACAGACTTGTGGAAAAAAGTTACCGGCTTGGCTAATGAACGCAATATTCCTTTTGCTGTAGTTTTCGGAAATCATGATTCTCAATTTGATGTTCCCAGAAGTAAACTGATGGATATTGTTGCTGGACTGGATGGCTGTTTAAATGTTCCAAAACCAAAGTCAATGGCGGATGTGTTTGGTGAGACAAATCAGGTTATTCCTATTTATCATTCGGATGATCCTTCGAAGAAAGATTTTATCTTATATCTATTTGATTCAAATGCATTGAATAATTTACCAAATGTTGCCCGTCGCGATGATTGGATAAAGAGTAGTCAGATAGAATGGTATATAAAACAAAGTAAAGAGCTTACGAAAGAAAATAATGGCATTCCATATCCGGCCATCGCCTTTTTTCATATTCCTTTGCTGGAATATATTACGGCTTATAATAATCCAATGTGTAAGCCAACAGGTTATCGAATAGAGAGTGAATGCACCCCACCTATCAATTCGGGTTTATTTTCAGCATTTATAGATTGTAAAGATGTTAAAGGTGTTTTTGTTGGTCATGATCATGATAATGACTATGTCTCATTCTATAATGGAATAGCTCTGGGGTACGGACGTTTTTCCGGAGGGTTAAACACTTATCATACGCTCTGTAGGGGAGCGCGCGTGTTTGAATTGACGGAGAACAAAGATACATTTGAAACATGGGTACGCCTTGAAACAGGACGTTTCCTTTGCCGGATTACGGTTCCATATTCGTTTACAAGTACAGATCCACAATACCAGCCTAAGCCAT
>JAQWBH010000077.1 GCA_028707405.1 Parabacteroides sp.
GAGAATAGCCTTCACAATGGGAATATGATACGCAATACAGCAGGAAGAATGAAGAACAAGTCGCATTCTATAGATGTCAATCTGGGCGGCGACTGGCTGATATCGGATAAGGATTATATGTCCTATGGAATAAAATTGTGGTATGATCCGATACATTATACTAATAACGAGATGGGAAGCATAAACAGCGAAATTCCATCCTACGCTATTAATATAAGTGGAAAGAATAAATATAATTATAACTCGAATGAGTATTTTATGTATTACAAACATCAGTATTCGGATCTGAAAGTACTGGAACTTACAGGCCGGGTTGGTAACTATAATAGTGATATCAGCGGTTGGCGTGAAGAAAAGAGCGATATCAGCAACTACCGCAGCGATATAGACATGAACAACAGTAAATGGTCGTATGCTCTGGAAAGCAATTATTCTTTCGGAATAAAGGAGATGTTGGGCTTTGATATCGGGAATAACGCCTATCATCAACAGATGAATATAGACGACAAAAAAGATGCCTTCCCGAAATTCACCTATAAGGAATGGCGTGATTATGCTTATCTGTCTGCCACAAGTCAAAGCGGAAGCAAATTTTCTTATGCTGCTTCTATCGGGTTGGATATGGTATTTACAAACTCTGAAAATATCAGCAACCATTATATCAATTTTGTGCCGACGCTTTCATTGGCTTACCGCTTTAACCAGCATAACATCCTGAAGTTTCAAGCCAATAGAAACCGACAATCACCTTCCGTATCAAGTCTGAATCCACGCAATGTATCGACAGACAGTTTGTATATCAGTACAGGTAATCCCTATTTGAAACCGACAATCGACAACCAGATCGGTCTGCGCTATGAATGGTCATATAAAGCTTTGTTTGTCAACCCATATATCAAATACGATTACTTTACGGATGAAGTTGAAGCGGTCGGGAAAACCGTAAACGATATATACTATGGCACATATGAAAATATAGGTTCATACCGTTTTCTTGAAACAGGTTTATCGACCGGTGTCCGCCTGGGGCAGATAGGCAACTTTTACACAGGAATGTCTTATTGCAAGAACTACTATAAAAACTTTCCGTTCAGTGGAAACACGATAAGTTTGTACGGCTCGTTATATCTGCATTATCAAAAGGCCTCGATTAGCATATATGCGAATACTCAGGGCTATCGTTATACACAGACGAGTAAAAGCCTGAATCATTGTGAATCGGGGGCCACTTTCGCATGGAAATTCTCCCAACAGTTTTCAACTCACGTGAATCTTCGTTATTTTATGCCGTCATATAGTAACAAGACTTGGGAAAAAGACGGAAGTCATGAATCGTATAATAAGACCATAACCAATCATCTGATGCCGATGATCGGTTTTTCATACTATTTCAGAAACAGCGTGAGCAACAACCGTCAGAAGAAACAATTATACAGCACGGATGAGGGGATGAGAATTAATTTGAAGTAAGAATATGTTTTCTGCGAAGTTTTCTCATTACAGACAGCCTGATGTGATGGAATACGGAGAGATCATTTTGCTGTATTATTTCGGAAGAGGGTACGTCTTTTTTAAAGATGTCAGATGCCCTGGTTCCGTCTGTATATAGATGATTGTATTGTAATAATGCAGTCATTAGTTAATCAAACAAAGTAATTTTATTTTTAAAATATTTATTATAAAAATTAGGTAAATAAATATATTATTCTTACCTTTCAGATTCTATTAGCAGACTTCTTATAAGATGAGATGCCTTTATATAATACTAGCAAACATTACGATTATCTTCTCTGCTTTTGGGCAGAACCAGATAAAGGGGCGTATTCTCTCGGTGCAAAATGGAAAGCCTGTTCCTAATGCCGTAGTCACATTGTTCCCCAAAGGGGAATCTTCCATAATCACATATACAGCGACAGATGATAAAGGCTTTTTTATGATGGATTATAAAACATCGTCGGACTCTATAACCATTACGGTTGCCGCTATGACGATTGAATCCCAATCGAAGACTGTCACAAAGAACAAGAGTTATATAGAATTTTTGGTGAAAGACAAAGTCAACAAAATAAAAGAAGTTATTGTCAAAGCACCAAAAATCAGACAAAGAGGCGACACGATCAATTATTATGTGGCCAGTTATCTGGATCCGACTGATCGTACTATAGGTGATGTATTGAGAAAACTTCCGGGTATTCAGGTGTTGTCGTCCGGACAGATTTTATATCAAAATAAGGAGATCAGCAAGTTTTATGTCGAAGGTTTAGATCTGTTGCAGGGTAAATATGGACTTGCCACAAAGAATCTGGATGTTTCAAAAGTGGCAACAGTGCAGATTTTGGAGAATCACCAACCCATAAAGGCTTTAAAAGGAATGGAAATTCCTGAAACGGCTGCTATCAATTTGAAGCTGAACAAATCGGCTTTGGGCGCTTTTTTTGCCATAGCACAGGCTGGGGTAGGATTATCTCCTCTGTTACAAAGCAATGAGGCTATAGGAATGCGTTTTACACGTAAACAACAAAACATGCTGATCTATAAAGGCGATAATACGGGAAGAGATATCAGTGAGGAAATGACTTCATACTACGGATTGCTGGAAAATGCCTCTGTCGACTTTCTTTCTGTGATTACTCCCGTACCTCCGAAAATCAAAGAGCAGCATTATTTATTCAATGATGCACATTTGGGATCAGTCAATGATTTACGGACGTTGAAGAATGATCTGACATTGACGACAAATATTAACTATCTGTTTGATAAGCAAAAAAGCAGTAGCTACTCCAAGCGAAATATTTTTCTCAATCAGTCGGACACGCTCTCCATAGATGAAGATTTAAATGCGCATATGTACAAACGGGAATTAGAAAGTGCATTCACTCTCGAGAAGAATGTCGATAATGCTTTTTTGAATAATACGTTGCGGCTTAATTCTTCTTGGAACAGCATCAACAGTGCCATTTCTTCCAATGATCCTGTTGGGCAGTTTTTGAAGCGGCCTTCATTTAATATCGGAAACAATTTTGAATATTTAAAGCGTCATGACAATAGACGCCGGCAAATTACAGCCGAAGTAGGTTATCAGTCAGAAAGCAATACGCTGCGTATCTCGCCTGTACTGTTCGAGGACTTGCAAACCAGTGATTCAATGGTTCGGCAACTTGTTACTTTCGACCGATTCAATGCAAATGTAGCTATGATAGAGAATAAAAATTATAAGCGGATTAACTTTGGATATACAACCGGTATTGAAGTCAACAGCTATTTTGTAAAATCGAATCTGGAATCAGGAGAAGTGCGTCAGCCGCTGATGGCAGATAGTTTAAGAAACAAAATAAACCGGACGGAAAGTAAAGTAATATTTGCTCCGTCACTAATTTATACGGCACCTTATGGAACGCAATTGAGTATTAATATTCCTGTGAAATATCTGTTTCTGATGCGTAATGACAAAATTAGAAATCAGGATCATGACGGCAGCTATTTGCTGTTTTCTCCCCGAGTGTCATTCTTCTATCCCATTGGAGCGAGGTGGAAATTGAACCTTCGATCTTCCTATTCGAATGGAATTGGAAACATTGATGAGGATTATCGCGGATACATTTTAAAGAATTATCGCAGTCTGAATAGTAATAGCGGTATGTTATCGAAAATAAGTACCACGCTGGCTTCCATAAAAATGGATTATAAGAATCCTTTCAGCAGTTTGTTCATGTCGCTGGAATTTTCGTATAATAATCTTTGGAGGAATACTCTTTATGATGTGCAATACAATGATATTTTAAGCCGTACGGTGTCAATTCGCTACCCTTATCATACGCACATATGCCGTGTTGATTATTCGATAGGAAAAACATTGACGGATCTGCATTCTGAGGTTGGCCTTCGGGCTTTCTATAATCATAATAAATCCCTCGCCCTGGCACAAGGGTTGATCTCCGGTTATCAGTCGGGAAGTTACTTTGTATCGTCTAATATAACGACGCACATAAATCGGTTTGTTGTAGTGAAATATGATGGTTCATATCAGCATAGCCGAAGCACAATCAGGGAAGAGAAGATGGATCCGATCAATTATTTTACACAGGATATAAGTACCTCCTTTATTCCGGTGAAACAACTCACGATATCTCTTTCTCTGAATCATTACTACAACGACAGACTCCAATCCTCATCGCGTTCCAAATGTTTCGGAAATATGACAGTACGTTATAAGATGAAAAAAGTGGAGTTCATTGTTGATTACACGAATGTATTTAATGCGAAGCGGTTTATTACTTATTCGTATAACGATATAAGCAGTTATTATTCAATGTACGATTTGCGTCCGGCCGAAATTTTGCTGAGAGTCCGGTTTAAACTGTTTTAAAATAATATGAATAGTATTGATACTATATATTTATTGCAGAGTCAAAGGGCAATAAAAAATCTTTGGCATAATTCAAAAGTCACTAATAATGGAAAAGATCAACAAAAGTCAATGTTTAAAAGGAATGTATAGCAGAGCTATATATTTGCTTGCTCTGGGCATTTTGTTTGGTGTTAATGGAATGGCTCAAACATTAAAAACCGATTCAATCAATATCATCGGAGGTATTTCTATGAATGTAGATAATCAGATTATATTGGAAGATGCACAATATGGCATATATTACAAGTTCGATTATAAAGTATCCGATAATAAAAAAGAGATAAATTTGTGTGACACGCTTTATCTGGCATGCGGTCGTATGCAGTCTGTCTTTCTGGATCCGTTATACAAAGAGAACATGGAACTGAACCGGAAAGACCGCATAAAAATCAGTACGCGAAAGAATTTCAAAACGATAAGTTTTGACCATCAGAATTTGGATGAGATTGCTGATTTTGTCGATATAAATAGTGATTATAAGGAATATTCGGCTGGAGATCCGATTCAGATTTATAAGGATAAGACAAAACGTATGATTACTTCGGTTTACAATTCATATTCAAATAATGTTCGTTGTGAACAGTCTGCAGATAAGCTTTTAAATTGGAAGATATCAAACGACACGGCAACTGTTTTAGGTTATGCCTGTAGAAAAGCTGGTGTTCAATATGCAGGCCGGCATTATACGGCATGGTTTACAATGGATATATCCCTCAATGATGGTCCATGGAAATTTCAAGGACTACCAGGCTTGATTTTGAAAGTTGAAGACGATCAGCATTTATTTCAGTGGACAGCTATTGGTCTACAGGAATTGAAAAAGGCAAAGATTGTAACCGATAAGGTGAAGTATGAAACTGTTTCAGTAAAGCAGTTCAATGAATACGTAAATAAGGAAACGAATAACGTGATGGTTCGTTTTTATCATGACGACATTTTATATTTTTCTTATAAGAAAAGTCGCATGGTGAATATTCCTATAGAACTGTAAATAGCTGTCGGAAAAGCGGCTTCTATGTTATTTATTTGCATAATAGAAAGTAAAAATATCTTATAAAATAAGGAACCAAGTAGTTGATTACTCAATACTTGGTTCCTTTATCGTACCCAGACCCGGGGTCGAACCGGGATGGGGTTAAGCCCACTGGTGTTTGAGACCAGCGCGTCTACCGATTCCGCCATCTGGGCATTCTGTTAAATGCGTTGCAAAGGTAGAGATTATTTTTTATTCTGCAAGCATTATGTACTTTTTTTTATTTTGTACGGTGCTGTAGACTAAATAACGGAATATTGCGTTAACTTTGTAGATGAATAATGTAATTAAATAAACACCTGAATCATCATGGAAGATAATTATTGTGTTATCATGGGTGGCGGAATTGGAAGTCGTTTCTGGCCTTTCAGTAGAGAGAGTTATCCTAAACAGTTTCTGGATTTTTTTGGTACGGGACGGTCATTATTACAGATGACGTTTGATCGCTTTGCCAAAATTATTCCGATAAAGAATATATATATTGTAACAAATGAATTGTATGCTGCGCTTGTAAAAGAACAATTGCCTGAATTACAGGAGAAGCAGATTCTGCTCGAGCCTGCACGAAGAAATACAGCGCCTTGTATTGCTTATGCTGCATATCATATTCGTGCATGTAATCCGAATGCTAATATTGTGGTTGCACCTTCAGATCATTTAATACTGAAAGAACAAGAATTCCTGCAGGATGTACAAAAAGGCTTGGATTTTGTAAAATATAATAATGCGCTAGTTACTTTGGGCATCAAACCAAGTCGTCCGGAAACGGGCTATGGATACATTCAAAGCGGCGATGAAAAGTTGGGCAACTTTGCTAAAGTAAAGACGTTTACAGAAAAACCTGATCTGGAGCTTGCAAAAGTATTTCAGGCCAGCGGCGAATTTTTTTGGAACTCCGGGATCTTCCTCTGGAATGTCAATGCTATCTTGGAAGCTTTTGAGAAGTTCCTGCCAGATATAACCGTTCGTTTCGATTTGGGAAAGAACTTGTTTAATACACCGGAAGAACGTAACTTTATTGACGAGAATTTTGCTTATTGTCTCAATATCTCTATCGATTATGGAATCATGGAGAAGGCGGATAATGTATATATGCTGTGTGTCGACTTCGGGTGGGCAGATCTTGGTTCATGGGGATCATTGTTTGATATTGCCCGTAAAGATGACAATTCAAATGCCGTTCTGAAGAAAAACAAGATGCTCCTTTATGAATGCTCAGGCAATGTAATCGCTTTGGATAATCCGGAGAAACTGGCGGTCGTTCAAGGGTTGAATGATTATATTGTAGCTGAATCAGGCAATGTATTGCTTATTTGCAAGAAAGAGGACGAACAACGTATCAAACAGTTCGTAGCCGATGCACAAATGAAATACGATAAAGAATTTATTTAAACCACTTCTTCCCCAGAAAATGAACGGGATACCATGCCGCCAGGAAGCCGATAGCAACAACGGTTACAAATATCGTGATGATATCGGCTGCCTCGACGTATACGGGGTATGCATCAATGATAAATGCTCCGGATGTTTTTCCTAGTTTGAGCAGTCCGTATTGTTGTTGGAGAAGGCAGAGTATCAGACCGAGAATGATGCCAATGATTGCGCCGAATCCGGATATCATCCATCCTTCATAAAGAAATATCTTTCTGATCAGACGGTTGCTTGCTCCCATATTGCGGAGTGTCCGGACATCCTCTTTCTTTTCAATCATCAGCATTGAGAGCGAACCGATTACGTTAAAAAGCGATAGCCCAAGGATGAAGCAAAGGATAAGAAAGGTTACCCATTTTTCGCCTTGCATCATTTTATAGGACGCATCTTGTTGTTCATATCGGTTCTTTACCCAATATTTGTCACCTACGATGGACTTGATTTTTGCTTCCGTCTTGGCTATATTTGCACTCTTATGCAATCCGAGTTCAATAGCGGAGGCTTCCTTATCATATCGGAACAAAGAACGGGCAACATCGAGCGAGATAATCATGAAATCTTCATCATAGATTTGCTGATTGGTCGCATAAACAGCTTTTGCAAAAGTGTATTCAACGTTGAATGCCGTTGCCGGATTGGCGAGATTTATTTTCTCATCTCTTTTGGGCACGTATATTTCCACCGGATCCATGAAGTTCGCCCTTAAGCCTAATTGTACAGCAAGCCCGGCGCCTAACGTTGCATAATTCGCAATTGAATCGCTGAGCATAAACCGTCCGTCAATAATGACACTATCGATACGCGCCAGATAACGGAAGTTGTTGTCGACACCTTTTACCGTTGCAACGGTTTGCCGATCGCGATAACGCACCAGAGCATTATCTTGCAGCACTTCACAAAAGATACTTACTTCGGGAAGTTTTTTTACTTTCTGTATCGCCGCGGCTGTCGGATCTAATACTTTCCCGTAGCGGGGGGTTATTTTCAGGACCGGATCGAAATTGCTGAACATCGAAGCGACAATGTTCGTGAATCCATTGAATACCGATAAGGCACAGACTAGAGCTGTCGTAGCCACAACAACACCACAGACCGACACCATCGAAATGATGTTGATGGCATTATGCGACTTTTTTGAAAAAAGATACCGGCGCGCTATGTGAAATGACAGATTCAATGTTTTACCGGTTTGCTATTTCAATAAGGAGTCGATATGATCGATATAGTCCAGAGAGTCATCAATAAAGAAATTCAGTTCCGGAATTTTACGCAGCTGTAGATGTACCCGTTTCCCCAGTTCGAAACGAATCGCCTTTGTGTTGGCGCAGATCCCATCATAAAGCTCTTTTGAGCGCTCGGAAGGGAAAAGGCTCAGGTATATACGTGCTATGCTCAGATCTGAACTGACATGTACCACACTTACTGTGATCAATACGCCATGCATTGCCTGTGTCTGCTTCTGAAAAATGTCGCTAAGCTCTTTTTGCAGAAGTCTTTCTATTTTACTTAATCGTGTATTATCCATTGTTTTTTTGTTTTTATTTTTTCCAAATCATGGTCAAACCGTCACGTAAAGGTAAGATAACTTTTTCAATGCGGTTGTCCTTGTTTATCTTATCATTGAAGCGAAGTATTTCTTCTGTTTGCCTATCGGATGTATGCACCTCTTCTATTACTTTTCCGTCCCATAGCGTGTTGTCGGCTAATATCAGACCTCCCTGACGGACGTATGGAAACGAGGTCTCGAAATAATCAGAGTACTGGCGTTTATCTCCGTCAATATAAACCATATCGAATGTCTCTCCGAGCGTCGGAATAAGTTTCAAGGCATCACCAAAATGAAGTTTGATTTTGTCCTTGTAGGGTGAGCACGGAAAATATTTCATGATGAAGTCTTCCATCTCGTCGTTGATTTCGATGGTATGAATCAGCGCATCGTCTTCCACCCCTTCAGCCATACAGAGTGTTGCGTATCCGGTGTATGTTCCTATTTCGAGGACTCTGTGCGGGCGGAGCATCCTGCAGAACATTTTCAGTATCCGGCCTTGCAAATGTCCGGCAAGCATGCGCGGGCGAAGAAGATTTACGTTCGCATCACGGTAAAGCGTTGAAAGTAATGACCCTTCATCGTCACTGTGTGAAAGAATGTAGTCTTCCATATTGTCGGCCGTCAGTTTCATCATAAGGCTGTTACTTATTTTATAGGTTGAAGAAATGACTCAACAGCCAATCGATACGAATCCAGTCCGAATCCGATGATGATGCCTTTGCAGGCGGCAGAGATCATTGACACATGACGGAACGATTCGCGGGCATGTACGTTAGATATATGCACTTCGATGACAGGTGTTGTAACCGACTTGATTGCATCATGTAAAGCAATAGAAGTATGCGTGTATGCACCGGCGTTCATAATAATCCCGTCGTAGTCGAAACCTACTTCATGAATCTTGTTTATCATCTCGCCTTCAATATTACTTTGAAAGTAAGATATTTCGATTTGTGGATATTGGGCGCGAAGAAGTTCCAGATAGCTTTCGAATGAGTTGTTGCCGTAAATAGTCGGTTCGCGTTTACCCAGCAAATTAAGATTCGGACCATTGATAATTTGTATCTTCATCGTTTATATATTTGTATTATCTTTGCATTGTCTGTAGTTGCAGGCAGAATTTGTGCAAAGATAATGATTTTCTTTGACACATCTACAATGGCTTATGACAAAGCAAGGTGATGAAATAGCAAAACGCTATAAAACTTATCTTCGTTTGGAGAAGGGACTTTCCAATAATTCGGTCGAGGCTTATCTGACAGATCTTGATAAGTTGGACAATTTTATTGAAAGCGAGGGGTTGCGTTATGAAGAAGTAACATATGATCATTTGCAGCAGTTTGTTGCTCAACTGCGCGATATAGGTATCCATCCCCGTTCGCAGGCGCGTATTATTTCGGGGATCAAATCTTTTTATCGTTTTCTTTCCCTCGACGGATATATAAAGAAGGACCCAACAGAGCTGCTTGAAATGCCAAAGATAGGTCTGCATCTGCCTGAAGTGTTATCGGTGAGAGAGATTGACAGTATTTTGGATTCCATCGATCTTTCGCAACCTGAAGGACAGCGCAATCGGGCAATGCTTGAAGTCCTTTACAGTTGCGGACTGCGTGTGTCGGAGTTAATTACGTTGCGTTTCTCTGATGTATACTTTGAAGAGGGGTTCATCAAGGTGGAAGGTAAAGGCAGCAAACAGCGTCTGGTTCCGATTTCCGACAGGGCTATTCAAGAGATAAAAAAGTATCTTTACGATCGTAATCACGTTAAGGTGAAGAAAGGCTGTGAAGACGTGTTGTTCTTAAGTCGCCGGGGAACAGGGTTGTCGCGAATCATGGTTTTTCATGTGATCAAGGTTCAGGCCGAGCTTGCCGGAATAACAAAGAATATCAGTCCGCATACGTTTCGCCATTCGTTTGCTACACACCTTTTGGAAGGGGGTGCTAATTTACGTGCGATCCAGGAGATGTTGGGCCATAAGCAGATTACCACTACAGAAATTTATACAAATATTGACCGCGAATTTCTTCGCAAAGAGATTTTGGAGCATCATCCGCGCAGTCATCATCTGCCTTAGTAATATATTTATAACACCTTATAAATAGTATCGTTCATAAGGAAAAGAATTTTGTTTGTTAAGGATATATTTGTTATTTCACATCCCTGGATAATTAAATACTATCAGTAAATACTTAATTCCTAATACAAAATAAGTATTTACTGGTATGATTTAATGAATGTGTTTTCATCTTTCAATTTTTTTGCCAGTATCTTTTTAAGTTTTCGTCAGGATGAATAAACAAAAATGACCGGACAAAGATTTTTTTTTCGTTGAATCCGGCAAACTTTTCCCCGGGATCGGTAGAAGAAAATGAATGGATAAGGATAATCGTTCTGTTAAGAAAAGCGTTAAAAGCAGATATATTTTAAATTCTGTTTTCTTGATATAAAGGATTTATATATTTTTGCACTTTTGAAAATATTGAAAATGAAAACATATAATCTTTGTTGCATCGGGCATATTACTCTGGATAAGATCGTTACACCAAGAAACACGGTTCACATGCCGGGCGGGACATCTTTCTATTATGCGTATGCAATGAGTCATTTGGATACAACCGGTTTTCTGTTGGTGACCGCTTTAGGGGCAACGGAGATGAAGGCAGTCGATGATATTCGTAACACAGGCATTGAAGTTCAAGTGTTGCCAAGTGCTCATTCGGTTTATTTTGAAAATACATACGGAGAGGATACGAACAATCGAAGTCAGCGCGTGTTGGCAAAAGCGGATCCGTTTACGGTGAATGTTTTGCGCGACGTAAATGCCAAAATCTATCATTTAGGGAGTCTTCTGGCCGACGATTTTTCGTTGGATGTGATTAAATATCTTTCGACGAAAGGAATATTGTCTGTCGATGTGCAGGGTTACTTGCGCGAAGTAAGAGGAGAAAAAGTGTTTGCTGTAGATTGGCCAGAGAAAAAGGAAGCATTGAAATATATTCATATACTGAAGGCCAATGAGCATGAGATGGAAGTACTGACCGGAAGCAATGATCCGCGGCAATCGGCACTGATGCTTGCCGACTGGGGCGTGAAGGAGGTATTGCTGACTTTGGGAAGTATGGGCTCGATCATTTATGCCGACGGGAAGTTTTATGATATTCCGGCTTATAGACCGAAAGCAGTTGTCGATGCTACCGGTTGCGGCGATACCTATATGGCTGGCTACCTGTATATGCGCAACAAAGGTGCTTCGTATCACGAAGCCGGCTGTTTTGCAGCCGCCATGTGCACGATTAAGCTTGAAGCTTCGGGTCCGTTCCGTGGATCGATTGCGGATATTGAAAAGATCATCAAGTGATCCTCTGATAATCTTTTCAATATTTCATTTGGATCCCTTTTATTTTATTTTTTCAGTAACGACTCCGTAAGAGTAAACGGCGACTGCTACATAACCTACCCAGGGGATAATGAATGAAGTCGACATAGATGAAATATCAGCGACATAACCCATTAATAGAGGTCCTATCGCGCCACCTAATGGAGACATCATCAAAAAAGATGAAGCACGTTTGGTATAAACTCCCAGCCCCCGAAGAGAAATAGCAAATATCGTAGGGAACATGATTGCTTCAAAGATATAACAGGCAAAAAGTGCACTTTTTGAAATAACCCCCAGATTGAGTGTAATCAGTAGTGAGGCTATGACGGTACATATGGCACAGACAAACAATACTTTTTCGGCGCGGACGGTACTCATGATATAACTGCCGAGAACACGCCCGAACATGAACAATCCCAATCCTCCAAATGAAAGAACGAGAGCTGCCGTCTTGGCTGTCATCCAGCCGTCATCAGTTACATAGTTGATGAAGAAACTGTTGATGGAAATCTCTGCAATCTCATAGCAGAATAAGGCAAGAACTCCCAAAGTGAACCGTTTGTGCTTCCATAATCCAGCAATGCCTTTCGATGCTTGAGCTTCAGTTATCGAATTATCATCTGTCGTATGGCTTATTTCAGGAAGTCTTACTCGCATGAATACCAATGCAGCAACCAACACAACAATTCCCATGACCGTGTACGGCAAAGATATGGATGGTTCGTTTTCATTGGAAAACAAAAGCCATCCGCCGATGGCCGGAGCACAGATGCAGCCTAAACCGTTAAATGATTGTGCCAGATTTAGTCGGCTCGCAGCGGTGTTTGCTTCTCCCAGTTCTGTGATATATGGGTTCGCCGCGGTTTCAAGAAATACCATCCCGCACCCGATGATGAACAGCGAACCGAGAAAATAGTTGAACGACATGAACTGTTCGCTCGGAATGAATAGGAATGCACCGATAGCAAAAAGGATAAGCCCCAAAATTACGCCATTGCGGTAACCGTGTCTGTTGATGAAAAGTCCCGCCGGAATAGCCATAAGCGTATAGGCAATATAAGTAGAGAATTGGATGAGCCCGGATTGCGCCATCGACATGGATAATGCAATCTGGAAATGTTTATTCAATACATCTAGAATAGCATGAGCAAACCCCCATAAAAAGAATAGGGAAGTTACTAATATAAATGGAATAAGATATTCTTTTCTGACTAATGATTTTGTCTCTTTCTTCATCGTTCGTTAATTATAATTATACAATTCAGTTATTTCTATATCAGGATTCCAAAATGAGAGAAAAGCTGCATCCTTTGATAATTGCAATTTTAGTTGCATTTTGGTTGTATTTTCTACTACTGGAATAATGGCAAATAGTATGGAATATAAGACTAAGGACGGAAGGGCGTTTTTTGTTAAAGAGTTGACTGGAAGTGGCGAGAAACAGGATACTCGGGCAAGAATTCTTTCAGGCAATATTGAAAGAATAAAGAGCAATATTGTCAGCAAGACATGGTGAGATAAGATGAAACGCTCCATGGTAAAATAGCAATTCTGTACGTTTTTTGTCACAAAGGTACATGTTTTTATTGAAATATGATTCATTCCGAAATGTTTATAAAAGGGCGTTAGTTTTCAGGGGAGAACGCTATTTCGATTTGTTCCGGCAATAGAGTGAATGTTTTTCGATGATAAGGAGTGATACCGTATTTGCGTATGGCATCGCGATGGGCCTTTGTCGGATAGCCTTTGTTTTCTGTCCAATGGTATTCAGGATAGGTCTCCGCTAACTGCTTCATATAGTCATCACGGTATGTTTTGGCTAGGATGGAAGCTGCCGCAATGCTCATATATTGACCATCTCCCTTAATAATCGTTGTATACGGAATGTTTGGATATGGTGTAAACCTGTTGCCGTCGATAAGTAGATGTTGCGGACGGACATCCAACTGATCTATTGCACGATGCATGGCAAGGAAAGAAGCTCGCAGAATATTTATATGATCAATCTCTTCCGGAGACACAATTCCTACGGCCCAGGCAACGGCTTTTTCTTCAATAATCGATCGCAGTTTGTAGCGTTTCGCAGGACTTAGTTGCTTGCTGTCATTCAATTCTTCGTTGCGAAAATCAGGAGGCAGAATAACCGCCGCTGCATAGACAGCTCCAGCGAGACAACCTCGCCCGGCTTCATCACATCCCGCTTCAACACGTCCCGCTTGTAAAAAGGGTAATAACATGACTAATCTTTTCTATCGTTTTTTATCAAATATCTTCTGGCCATCCAGGGACGGATCAGAAAGTAGGCAACTATTGTTGCGCTTATAACACCCAGGCTGTTTGCCAGAAAATCAAACCAGTCTCCACTACGATATGTTGTACAGTATTGCTGAAGCAGTTCAATGATGCCACTCATTAATATCGGACAAATAACAGCACCAATCCAGGCATGCCATAGTCGTTCTTCATAATGGTGATGATTATGCAGGAATTCTACCCATAACATTCCGGACAGGCCTCCATACATGCAAAAGTGGACTACTTTATCGATTCCCGGTATTTGTTCAATCTCCATTTGTGGGGGTTTAAAGAAGGATAGATAAATGACAGTAGCACTGATTATCAGGGATACCGGATATTTTTTCAGGAAATATAGCATGCTGTCTTTATTTGTTAATGGAACATTTTGCAGACTCTTTCAATACCTGCTACAAAGGCATCGATTTCTTCTTTTGTGTTGTAGAACGAGAAGGACGCCCTGACGGTACCTTCAATGCCTAATGCCTGCATTAGCGGTTGCGCACAGTGATGACCTGTCCGAACGGCAATTCCCAAACGGTCGAGAAGCATTCCCATGTCGTAGTGATGAATATCACCTGCCAGAAATGAGAGAACACTACTCTTATGACGGGCTTGTCCAAAGATGCGCATATGTTCAATTGTATTGAGCTTTTCAGTAGCATATTGTAACAATTCATTCTCCCATGCTGCAATATTGTCGAGACCTAAAGCACTGATATAATTCAATGCTTCAGCCATAGCTGTGCTCCCGATAAAATCGGGTGTTCCGGCTTCGAACTTGAAGGGCAGTTCATTGAATGTCGTTTTCTCAAAAGTGACCGAAGCAATCATTTCGCCACCGCCCTGATAAGGTGGCAGCTTGTCGAGCCATTCTTCTTTGCCGTAAAGGACGCCTATACCTGTCGGTCCGTATATTTTGTGAGCAGAGAAGGCATAGAATTCCGCATCCAGATCCTGAACGTCAACTTTCAGATGGGGAACGGATTGTGCTCCGTCTATTAAAACGGGGACTTCATGTTCGTGAGCGATTTCAATGATCTCCTTTACCGGATTGATTGTTCCTAAAACGTTGGAGACATGTGTTACTGCCACAATCTTTGTTTTTTCGGAAAAAAGATTGCGGTAGACATCCATCTGCAGTTCGCCTTTTTCATTCATAGGAATGACTTTTATCGCGATGCCTTTGCGAGCGGCCTGAATCTGCCAGGGAACAATGTTGGAATGATGTTCCATGACCGAAACAATCACTTCATCGCCTTCATTCATGCATGCGTCTGCGAAGATGGAAGAAACCAGATTGACGGATTCGGTCGTTCCACGAGTGAAAACAATCTCGTTTGAAGAGCGTGCATTAATAAACTTTTGTACTGTGCGGCGAGCCTTTTCATGAGCCTCAGTTGCTTCCTGACTTAGAAAATGAACGCCTCTGTGAATATTTGCATTCGCATTATAGTAACCTTCTTCTATCTTTTCAACCACACAGCGCGGCTTTTGCGTTGTAGCAGCGTTATCAAAATAGATAAGCGGGCTGTCATATATTTTGTGTGAAAGAATAGGAAAATCCTTTCGTATAGATCTTATATCCATATTACCCTTGTTTTTTTCTCTATTTGTGTCCAAAGATACAATGTTTATCGGCTATAATCTATCTCGGAAGCAGAAAAACTTATTCCTTACCGTTTTTTCTTTTAAAAGCTTATCCGGTCATTTGTTATTCGTAGGAGATGTTGCCCAGATGTTCAATGTGTTCTCCTTCCATTTTGTTTGTAAACAACGCTTTTAATTCGTCCGGCTTCAGAGTAAGCGACGGTTCAAAGTCGGAAGAGCTCATGTAGTGGAGCAAACTGCAATAGAACTGGCGCGCCTCAGGTTTGTCGAGTACGGATTTCAGATCGGACATGCAAACCAGTAGTCGCCCGTTGCTCGTCTTCAGCTCGTAGAGAAGCCCGAGCTTGTGATTGCGCTCTACGTTATCGATGACCTGAATGATCGGGTGGTAGTTTTGTGGCAGGCAATCAAGAATCATCGGATAACTTTGTTTGATGATCGGGAACCATTGCCAGTTGGTATGAAACTCGGATGGAAACTCTTCCAGAGCCGGATGTTTCGGATCGGTCAGAATGCCCATTGTGCCGGGCGACACCGGACGATGCAGGTTCTCGCAAACGGTCCTGAACATTCGGTAGTTCCAGTAATCGGTTTGAAACAGTGCTCCTATTGTTTGATTTGCCAGCTTATTTTTGTCGGGGAACAGCAGGACTTTGCCACCTGCCATGAGTCTGGCCATTACTGTATCGTTCAGGTCGTAAGCGACAAGAATGTCATTGGCGGGCTTCGGGTTATTGTCCGCCGGATAAACCCAAAACGAGTAGGTGTTTCTGTATGGCGTATTAAAGATAGAGAGTTCAAGTTCAACTTTCTCCGCTTTTTTGATAGATGAGATATCCGGCTTGATGGTAGCAATTGTTGCTACTTCGCCTTGCCTTACTTCTATCGGTATCTCGTTTTTGTCCAGTACTTGATGACGGCTGTCAATCAGGGTCCAGATGATATATTTGTCTTTCAGATCCTGACTGGAATAGTTTGCAATACGTATTTCGCCGGAGAGCGTTTCCTTGTTCGTCCAGCAGAATTTGGAGGTACAGAACAGAGGTACTGTTTCGCAGCAGAAATGGTGCCATTC
>JAQWBH010000078.1 GCA_028707405.1 Parabacteroides sp.
ATTCTTGTTATATTCTAGGACAAAAAAGTAATCCACAATATACCAAAGCAGGCAGAACACCATCAATAGTTCCACGAACAACCACGCATTGGAACGTCGCTTATTCCAAATCTGAGTCAATATCATCTTTATCATCTTACTATCACCTATTACACGTTTATAGAATCAACAATCGGCCGATGTGCCGCACGCCAAGCCGGTATCATAGCCGATAGCATGTTCAGCACAAAACATATTACCAGTGCAATAAAGAATACCTGCCAGTTCATCAGCATTGACGGTGTAAAGACCGTACTCTCGCCATCAGGCAGGAGACCAACAAAGCCCTGTCCTATAGACATAATCCAGCTGCTACATAACAGTATAATTAAGTAAGAAAGCAACAGCCCGAATATTCCTCCCAATAACGTAAATAGGAAGTTCTCGGCAAATATCTGATTCATCAATCGCCCCATCGGCGCACCGAAAGCACGGCGTACCCCCATCTCGGCCAGCCGACGCTCCATACGAGAATCGGTCATACCTGAAAGACTTACTGCCGGTACCATCAGAAGAATTAAAAATATTAGCCCATACTGTATGGACAGTTTCTTAAAGTCGGGTCCTTCATTACTCCATAAACGAAATGTGGATTGCCACCAGTAGTCGGGCTGCCCCATCAACGTCAGATTGAACTTCTTCAGCGTCTTACTATAACGAACAGCATTAGCCTCTACCGTTGCTTTGACTTTCGCCGTATTAGCCCCCGGAGAGACGAGAATAAAAGCCTTGTAATACCCCAGCGTTCCATCTTCATTCCAGGTGGCATTCTGATCCGTTTTGTCGGCATACATCTTATTCGCCGTATAAGGTATCCACATCTGTGCATACGATATACCTGTCACAGCCGATGCATCCTTCACCACGCCGCACACACGATACTGTCGGAAGTCTTTTGACACGTACTTGCCAACAACTCCCCTGACCGATCCAAACAGCCTTTTTGCAAGACTCTCGGAAATAACGGCCGTAGGAATGCCCGACTGGAAATCGGCTTCCGTGAATGGATTCCCTTCAAGGAATCGAAAATTGTAGACCTTCCAGAATCCAGTGTTCACAAACTTAGAAGTGATGGGTAGTTGTTCATTCGTACCTACCGGTTGCACAAGATTTGACTCAACGTCGTAGTCGAGTATCAAAGCCAAAGCCTCGATGCCTTTCACAGGAGTGATGCAGGTATTGATGAGTTTTTCAGACAAAGCGGAGCTCGAAGATCCTTCGCCTTCAATCTTTGCCTTCATCTGTGCACTTTTAACCACCAGTGTACGGCTGCGGTTCGTCTCAGGATAAACATTCGCTATCCTCACGTAGAAAATGATGCTAAGCACCATCACCATCGCAACCGACAATCCCGTCCCGACGATATAAATCAGACTGAAAAGCTTCTCTTGCCTGATCAGGTTCCATGCCTGTTTGAAATATATTCTATACATTATAATATATATGCGTTTACTATTAATATTTCCATTACTATTTTATGTGCAGCTATAATCAATGTCATAAAAAATTCAGAAAGAAACCATTCGTCACTACGCAATATGCCTCTACCGAATTCTGAATTTCTTATTCAACCTGCCGTCCGTCAAAGAAGCGCACGACGCGGCTTGTCTGCTGTGCCTGTGCTTCGTTGTGGGTTACCATCACGATAGTACGACCGTCTTCTTTATTGAGTTTATGGAGAATATCCATTACTTCGGCTCCCATCTTGCTATCCAGATTCCCGGTAGGTTCATCGGCAAGAATGATATCGGGATTGCCCACGATAGCACGAGCTATGGCTACACGTTGACACTGACCTCCGGAGAGTTGTGTCGGGAAATGGCGCATGCGGTGCGAAAGTCCCACCTTTTCGAGTACAGCAACGGCCGCCGTGCGACGTTCTTTGGCATTCACGTTACGGTATAGCAGTGGCAATTCCACATTATCAATTACGTTGAGAGAATTGATCAGATGAAAAGACTGAAACACAAAACCCAGTTTCCTGTTACGAAACATGGCCATCTCCTTGTCGGTCATATTCGATGTATCGGTACCCTCTATCCGGATTGATCCTTCAGTCGGGACATCCAGAAGCCCCATGATGTTGAGCAACGTAGACTTGCCACAACCTGAGGGACCCATGATGCTCAGAAACTCACCTTTATTTACCGTCAGGTTCACGTTTTCTAAAGCTACGGTCTCAATTTCTTTTGTACGGTAGATTTTCTCCAAGTTCTTAACTTCAATCATAATATTTATTGTTTTAACTATTTATATTCTTGTTAATATCAGTGCCATGTGCTATTCCTCATGAAGCACATCAGCCGGCTGCAGATGCATTGCCTTCCATGCCGGGAAACTAATACCGATAAGAATCATCGCTGCTTCCACTCCAAGAGTGAAAAGAAAGGCAAAGATAATACGGCCGCTCAAAGCCACCGGTATAGGTGTAATTTGCATCACATCAAGTTTAGCCATATTGAATATAATAAATATGGCAGGAACCATTGCTGTCGCAAGCAACAATAATCCTTCACCTAACAGTGAACCGAATATCGAGTAACGAGACGCACCCATTGCCATACGCAGACCCATCTCGGAATGCCTCTGTTGTGTCCGAAACCAGAAAGTTCCGACAATACCCAGTAATACATTAATGAGAAAAAAGAAGATCACGGTGATATAACCTTTGGCCTGTTCTACTTTTTCACGCAGCATTTCATTCCGGTAGTATGACATAGGAATGACATCCTTAAGATAAATATTGCCTACACGAAGCTGTTGTGCCATGTCGTGACGGAAATTCTCTGCAAAACTGCTGTTATCAGCCGAAGCCTTCACTCGTATAAAAATAGGCAGCCACCCCACAGCATCGGCATTTACAGTCCGTATTTCATCGATCTTGATAGGTTTATAATAGACATAGTTATATTCATCAAATTCATTATATCGCATCAGATTGCATACAGCACCGATGTTACACATTACGCTATCAACAGTTCCCTGATCAGTGATAGCGAGCTGTTTGTGCGATGCTTTTTTGGCACTGCCGAAGAAGTCTTTGGCAACATTAGCGGTAACAATACAGTTGTTCTCCATCGCCGCCTTTTCCAAAACTTCAGGGCTTCCACCACCGGCTTCCATCACGCGGAACACACGATAGTACGACGGTTGCACATAGCGCACAAATCCGTTGCGTATGATTGTATCACGCTTGAAAGTAGCAAATCGATTATTCCACATATAAGGAAATGCAATCGTCATAGTGAAGCACGCTACACTCACATTTGGATTGTGAGCGATACGGTCGTAGGCGATAAGGATATCGGAGCCCCCTTCGGAACCGTGCACGGTTGTTGTATCATAATCGGCGCTTCCAGCGGGTACAGTACCAAGTTGTACATGGTATACATGGTCGATGTTTATACCTACCGGCGAAGTGTATTGCTTATATTGAAGATAGAGAGCGTCAGCCAAGTACCACATCAAAACGGATACAACCAACAGTTCCACCCAAATCAGAATAACACTCTTACGCTCATTCCAGAGCTGTATTAATATTGACTTTATCATAATTCATTAACTGTTTATCGAGTCTGTTATATTATTGCGAGAGACACGCCATGCCGGTATTCCTGCCGAAAGCAGATTAAGCAGCAAGCAGAAAAAGAAAGCGATAGCAAACACCAGCCAGCTGAACATTCCAAGGGTGATTCCAGCTTGCCCGAGACTACTCATAAGAAGCCAGTCCTTGAGCATGAACATCGCAACGTAAGAAAAAGCCAGTCCGATGACACCTCCAATCAGCGTATACACCAAGTTTTCATTAAGTACCTGCCAAAGAATGTTCCATTTCGTTGCACCATAAGCACGTCTCACGCCTAGTTCCGGCATGCGTCGACGCATTCTTGAGAGTGTGATCCCAGAAAGATTGAGTACTGGCACTAAAAGGAGTACAAAGAGAACGATGCCATAACGGATATACATCCGAGACATGTTCGTTTCTTTTTCATTATCACCGGAGATATTCTGTTCAGTCTGCGAACGAGGCTGATAGCCTATGTCGGCTTTAAAGTCCTTCAACGTAGCATTGTAGACAGCTTGTAGGCGGAGCACTTCCTTGTGCATGTCATCCCGTGTATAACCTTTCTTGAGGAGAACATAACACTTCATGCTACCGTTAATACCTTCTTCATAACTATTCTTATAAGAATCCATCGTGGTATAAGGTACCCATATATCTGCCCAAGCTTTATCAGCAAAGCGCGACACATCTTTGACAACACCGGCTACGCGATAGTTGAGAAAGTCAAGTTTAATCTGCTTGCCCGTGCAATGCGTTGTACCGAAAAGTTTACGTGCTACCGTTTCACTGATGATTGCGTTTTTGATTTCACTCTTAACGTCAGCTGCCGTGAATGCCTTTCCATCAATAAAGTCGAAGTCGAAGAGACGCCAAAAAACATCATCAGTCTGAGAAATCACCGCCGAATATATATTAAGTCCATCCATAGTGGAAGCCATCGGCTTGTTACGGTCATCGCGTGAAACGATTGTTACAATCTCCGCCGACTTCAATGGCAGAATACACGCCTTAATGTAAGGAATACCTATAGCACCGTACGACATGCGTCGGTTATCAGCCTTCCCTTTCGATAAAATGGAAGTGAAATAGCAGGTACGACTACGGTTTGTTTCCGGACGAAAAGGAGCTGTCTTCACCACATACAGGATAATGATAACCATAATCATGCAGATGGCCAGCGCCGTACCAAAGATAGAGATGACGCTAAGAAGCTTGTTCTCGCGTAGAAGCCTTATGGCTTGCTTGATGTACTGCTTTATCATATTACTATTATTAATTTGCTTCCAGTTATACAAATTGCGTGCCATAAACATAAATATCTGATTTATTGAAACATACGTAGATAATTCAGTGTTCGATAATGAAACAATGTGTTCATTATCGAACACTGAAAGCGAACAGTTGGCTCAAATACAAACATCTGTCAAAGTAATGCCACTCACTAAAAAGTAATCTGTCAGATATAATTAGCGAACCAGAAGCAAACCTCTACACTATAAATTCGGGAGAAGAATCGTACAAAATACATATGGTTCTTTCTTCAAAAAAAAAAGTGAAAGCTGCGGTGCAAAACCATCGCCTGCATTCACTTTCACTATAACTCTTGTGGGTATTTCTATTTAATCTTCATCTTTGATTTGCTCTTATAAGGCGACATATCAGAGACAACCACCCGATCGCCCGGTTTCAAGCCACTGATTACTTCCACATATTCAAAGTTGCTGTCGCCAAGTTGGATCTTTCGTTTTAGCAGCTGATCTCCATTTACAACAAACATATCATACTCTCCTTTGCCTACATAATATGAACCATTTGAGATACGCATCACATCGTCTTTAACGGCATTTATCACATACACATCCGTCTTCAGACCCGAGCGCAGCCTTTTGTTGTTATCATCCTTCAATTGCACCGTGAATGAAATCACACCGTTCTTTGAAAGAGGTGTCACATCACTGACCGTTCCTTCCAGCTTATCACTACCGATCTTTACAACCGTTTTACTTCCTACAGAAATGCAATCGCCGTAAGTATCGGCTATCTCGCCTTCAATCTTGAAATGCGATAGATCTGAGACAATAGCCACACGCATTCCCTGTCCGATTTGCGTGCCTATCTCATTATTCACATAAGTCAGGATGGCTTTACGCGGTGAACGTATACGAGCATCTTCCAATATACGTTTGGTTTCTCCAAGGCTTTTCTTAAAGATATTCAGTTCCAGTTCCTTCACCTGCAGGTCAGCTGCAGCAAGAGCCTGTTCATTCTTGTATTTTTGTTCATCTTCATTCAACTTCAACGAACTGACGTTATAATCGAGTTCTACCTGCCGTACTTTGTCGGTTGTTCCGGCTCCGAGACTGTCAAGATAGCGTTCGTTGCGCAACTCTACTGTTTTACGGTTCAACTCCATGCGCGACACCTTCAGATTCATCTCCATTTCTGACAGTTTGTTGTGATTCATCATCCGTTGCTGTTTCAACTGAAGCGCTTTCATCTGTGCCTCATCAATCTGTTTATTATAGTCGGTTTCTGCACTTTGCAGATCAAGTTTCAGTATAGGCGTACCCACTTCTACCGAATCGCCTCCTTTCTTGTATACCTCTAAGATACGACTATTTATAGGCGAATTAATAATCTCTTCAAAAGCTGGGACCACCTTTCCAGTTGCACTTACTGATACTTCAATAACTCCTTTGTCTACCGTCGAAAGCGTCAGGTCACGTTCATTCAGACTTGTCTGCAAAAAAGAGATCGCTACAGCAACCGCTATAATTATACTTCCAACAACAAATCCTGTCTTTATCAGTTGTTTACTTTTTTCCTTACTACGTTGTTGCCTCGATATTTCTCTGTCCATATTTATATTCTCCACTTAATTCCGAACTGTTTGGGACAAACATCGTGCCAAAACAATAACTCATTGATAATGTGTGTAAGAGTACGAATATAAGTGTTCATTTTCGGACAGAGTGTTCATTTTCGGGCAGTATTTACTCTGCGTCCATCACTGTTGGATAAAAATCCTCCAGTTCTTCCTTTGTGCAAGTTCCTCCCCCCTTCAACTGAGTAACAAATAAAGTCTTCACATACTGTTCCAGATAGCTTTTCTTATAATCGAACCAAGCACTTTTAAACTCTGAAAGATGAATTTTATGATTAAAGTCCGCAAAGGGTTTCGGACCGATAAGTACCTGTTTCATGATATCCTGAAACTCTCCGACAGGCAATTGATTCTCAATAAACTCCTTCATAATCTTATATGATTCCGACGAGTTCATGGGACGAAACGTAAACTTTCGCTTCCAGTCGCGGATGATCTCCCTGACTTCATTATTCTTGCGTTCCATACGCGGATCTCTATCAAAGAAATAATCTTCATTTTCATAACGATGCTGTACTTCCCATGTATCAATATTCACATAGGTCCATACTCCTTTTTCCACAATTAATTCAGCCACAATCTTGACTGCATTTTTCCTCTTTTCTTGTTCTTCTGTCATAGTAATAATTATATTTAGATACAGATTCTGTATCTATGCTTTCAAAAATCAAACCTTCAATTTAATTCATACTTATTTCGCATCGCTCAGCAGGTCAATCGTTGCCGATTTAACACCCGCAGCCGAAGCTGTAAATGTGATTGCGCCCGATTTCTCAGTACTTTGTACGATTGCTTCCAACTGACCTTTAAAGAGCGACATTTCAGTTTCCTGAAACGACTCCATACATGTAGCATCACCATTGGCCGCAGCACGATAAATACCATTACCTGCCACACTAAACTTAACGTTCAATGAAACATCTGGACAAAGATTTCCATCCTTATCACACGCACGCACATTTATATAAATAAGATCCTTACCGTCGGCCTTCATTCGTTTACGATCAGCTGTCAATACCAGATGGTGAGGCTTGCCCGCTGTACGTACGGTTTCTTCCGCTACCGCTTTGCCTTCTTTATCATAAGCCACCACTTTCAGGCTGCCCGGCTCATATTTCGTATTCATCCACATCAACCGATAGCGTTTCTGACGCTCGAATCCTTTATACGCCACTTCTGTATCGCTTCCTTCGACCTTTATTGAAAGATCCTTTGTTCTCTTTCCCTGACTGATGCCATTAATAAACAATTCTGCTGAAGGATAATCGGTATAAACAAATACAGGCGTTACCTGCCCTTCGCGCCCCGGCCAGGTCCAATGGGGCAAAATATGCAATGTATGATCGGATGTATTCCATTGGCTGCGATACAGATAATACCGGTCTTTTGGAATTCCTGCCAAATCAATAATGCCAAACATCGAACTATGATTTGGCCAATCCGTATAATAAGGAGTCGGTTCACCTAAATAATCAAATCCAGTCCATACAAACTGCCCGATACAATAAGGCAGATCATCCTGAAGAATAAAGTCGTCATCAGGCAGATTAGACCATCCGCAGCACTCCACATCGTATGAAGAGGACTGATGGTCATCATATTTCGCATTTTCTTTACGTTCAACCGGAAACTTATACACTCCCCGTGCACTGACCGTCGAAGCGGTCTCGCTACCCAGTACTACTCCTTGCGGAAGTTTTTTATATCCTTCCTGATAAAACGGCAAACGATAGTTAAATCCCGGAATATCCATTACAGCTGCAAAATTATTAACCAGATCAATGCCTACCTGATCCAAACCTTGTGTTACGGGTCGTGAAGGATCTTCACGATGACAAATATCCTGTAGCCATTGGGCTATTTTACAGTCGCCTTCATGCCCTTGATTCGGGACTTCATTGCCAATGCTCCACATCACGACACTTGGATTATTGCGAAAATGACGCACCAAATTCACCATATCCTTTTCCGCCCAGTCTTTAAAAAGCAGGTTATATCCATTCTTACACTTCGGAATGCTCCATTCATCGAAGCTCTCGGCCATCAGCATCATTCCCATTTCATCACAAGCCTTAACCAATTCTGGTGCCGGCATATTGTGAGATGTGCGGATAGCGTTACAACCCATATCTTTCAAAATACGTATCTGCCGACGGATAGCTGCATCATTGACTGCTGCACCCAGTGGACCGAGGTCATGATGATTACAGACGCCTTTAAACATAATCTTTTCTCCATTCAGGAAAAAACCTTTATCACGAATAACTTCTATTGAACGAATACCGAATGAAGAGATATACATGTCTTTCAGTTCCACGTTTTTATAAAGACGACTTGCAGCCGTATAAAGCACCGGCGTTTCAGGCGACCATAACATTGGTTTCTGAATAAAGAAATCCTGGCTGACCACATTATTGTTATATTTGATCTGAGTTAACGGCGTTCTCAGTGTTGTCAATTGCTGTTTATTTGCATTCCATATGGAAGTCTCAAGCGTATAACTGTCAGGATCAGCTCCTTCAGGCAATACTATTTCCGTCTTGACATTTACTTTTGCAAAAACTTTATTTACCGTAGGCGCAGTAATATATGTACCCCATACTGGAATATGCGCATCTTCAGTCACAATCAAGTGAACATTACGATACAATCCGGCACCCGGATACCATCTGGCTGACTCTGCACGGTTCTCCAAACGTACAGCAAGAGAATTCTTTCCTGTATTTACAAATGAGGTGATATCCAAATAGAATGAATTATACCCATAAGGCCAATAGCCTGCTTTTTGCCCATTTACATAAACCTCTGCATGACTCATCGCTCCATCGAACACGATAACCACCCGCTTACCGGCTTCAAACTGAGGTAAATCGATAGTCGTTCGATACCATCCTACTCCCGTAAAAGGCAGTCCGCCCGTTCGTCCGGCATGTGCCACCGCTTTCGTCTGTCCATCCTGAGCTATAGCTACATTTTGCACATCATTCTGCTCACTGAATGGTCCGTATATAGCCCAGTCATGAGGGATTATTACCTGCTGCCATTGGCTATCGTCAAAGTCCGGATTCACAAAACCACTGTTATCATCGCGTGTGAAACGCCAATTCTTCTCCAACAAATACTCAGTCCGAACTTGAGCGTGGATTATCCCTGCACATCCGAAAACAAGAAGGAATATGGTAGATACAATCTTTTTCATACGTCCCACAATTTTTAAGTATTATTACTTATAAATATAATGGTACAAATATAGTTCAAAATATCAAATCAACAAAATCAATTGATAATTGACAATCGATAATCGATAATTAACTATATTTACACGCAAATTCACAGACGATGATCATAGAGTTACTTTTTGTACTGACTGCCATTATTGTCGGAGCCCGATTAGGAGGAATCGGACTGGGTGTATCAGGCGGCTTGGGATTAGCCATTCTTGTCTTCGGGTTCGGTCTTAAGCCAACATCGCCTCCCGTAGACGTGATATTGATGATTACAGCCGTCATCGCTGCTGCCAGTTGCATGCAGGCGGCTGGCGGATTGGATCTAATGGTAAGATGGGCCGAAAAACTATTGAGAAAGAACCCTTCTCATATTACGCTGGTTAGTCCATTAGTCACCTATTTCTTCACATTCTTTGCAGGCACTGGTCACGTGGCCTATTCTATCCTTCCCGTTATAGCCGAAGTAGCTACCGAAACTCATATTCGCCCCGAAAGACCTTTAAGTATAGCGGTTATTGCTTCGCAACAAGCTATTACCGCCAGTCCGATATCAGCTGCAACAGTAGCATTACTCAGTATGCTGACTATCCAATGTCCAAGCATTTCGCTGTTCCAAATCATGATAGTTGCAGTGCCAAGCACTCTGTTCGGCGTACTTGCCGGAGCACTCTATTCCATGCATGTAGGCAAAACATTAGATAAAGATCCCGAATATCTCCGCCGCTGTGCCAATGGCGAATTCAAGACAAACAGTGAACATCAAACAGCCAAGTTTAATATGCATAAAGCAATTCTTTCGCTCGTCATCTTCCTGACAACGACTGCAGCCATTGTCTTATTTGGATCTGTAGAAAGCTTTCGCCCCTTGTTCGACGGGAAACCGTTACAAATGTCGTCTGTCATAGAGATTTTAATGCTTTCGGCGGCAGCTATCATCCTCCTAATCACGCACACTGACGGTATACAGGCTACACAAGGCTCTGTTTTCTCGGCTGGCATGCAGGCCGTCGTAGCTATTTTCGGCATTGCCTGGATGGGTGATACCTTCATCAGTGGGAACATGCTTACAATACGCAACAGCATTGAACAAACGGTAACCCAGATGCCTTGGCTTTTTGGAATTGCTCTTTTTCTGATGTCTATTCTACTATTCAGTCAGGCTGCCACCATAAGGGCATTACTTCCTTTGGGCATCGCATTAGGCATTCCCCCACAGATATTGGTTGCACTGTTTCCTGCAGTCAACGGTTACTTTGTGATTCCAAACTATCCTACCATAGTTGCTGCCATCAACTTCGATCGCACCGGCACTACTCATATTGGCAAATATGTTATCAATCATTCCTTTCTTATACCCGGACTGATAGCAACTTCTGTCGCTATTATTACGGGGTTAATAATCAGTTCCAGATTCTTCTAACCTTTAGCTCATTTTAATAATTAACTAAAAGATTATATTAAAATATTTGTTTAAATCAATACTAAAATTTATTTTTGTTGCCAAGAATCTAAATGCCATGTATAAGCATCGCATTTGTTAACACAACTTATTAATTAATGCAACGTAAAATGATGATTACAAATTCCGTAAAGCATTGGAAAGCATATATGCTAACCATGTTAATGTCATTCTGTATGACTGTTGCATTTGCCCAGCAAGGCGTTATCAAGGGTAAAGTCTTGGACGAAAATGGTGAAGCCATTATTGGGGCGAATGTAATCGAGAGAGGTACCACGAATGGTACAGTGACTGATGTCGACGGCAACTACACCGTCACCGTAAGTAACCTGGCAAAAGCCACCCTGCAAATTTCTTTCGTAGGCTACACAACGCAGGAACAGGCTGTCAAAGGGCGTAAAAGTATTGACATAAAACTGAACCCTTCAGTTGTTAATCTGGGCGAGGTTGTAGCAATTGGTTACGGCACGCAGACTCGTAAGGAAATCACAGGATCTATTGCCAATGTTTCCCAAGAAAACTTCAATAAAGGTGTTACCCGAGATGCTTCCGATTTGTTGCAAGGTAAAGTTGCCGGTTTAACCATTACATCAGGTTCCGGAGACGTAACCCGTAGCTCACAGATTCGTTTGCGTGGTACAACAACCCTGCAGAACGATCAGGGTCCTATGGTTGTTATCGATGGTGTTCCAGGGGGCGATATGTCAACTGTTTCTCCTTCCGATATTGAATCCATATCTGTATTGAAAGATGCCTCTTCCGCTGCCATCTATGGTTCGCGTGCTGCCAGCGGCGTCATCTTAATTACAACAAAGAGAGGGGCGGGTTCAAAAGCAACCATTCAATATGACGGCTATATGTCTATAGATAATATGGCTAACAAACCTGATATGCTGAATGCTTCCGAATGGCGTACCTTAAATAAGGAAATGGGCAATGATATCAGCGTATATGATAAATATACCGCAGATACCGACTGGTTCGATGAATTAACCCGCATGGGTGTTTCTCAAAATCATTCTATTTCTCTTTCCGGTGGCACATCAAAAAGCAACTATCGGGCATCTTACACCTATTTGGATCGTAAAGGCATTGCCCGCGATAATTATTTGAAACGTCATTCATTTCGTTTCCAACTCCAACAACGTGCCATCAATGATAAACTTCGCTTGGGGTTAACGGGATCTGCTACAATGACTGATAACCGTAACCCGGATCCCAACAACTGGATTAACGCATATAATAACCTTCCTGTTTATCCTGTAAAGAATTCTGACGGGAGTTACTGTCTGGATATGAATACCGCATGGGATCAGGGTAATGCCGTTGCCAATCAGGAATATAGCTATCGTCTTAATAGTAGTTCTTACTTCTACGGACAAGGCGACGCTCAGTACACATTAATGGATGGTCTGAATGTTAAGGCCAGCTTATATAAAAGCCGCTTCATGAACGACTACAGCCGTTGGGATGATCCCCGTGCCTTGAAAGGTCAAAATAATGCTGACTACAATGCCTCTGGTTATGGTATCCGTGAAGACAGAAAATGGGATCGTGAATTGATGGAATGGACCCTTAATTACGACAAAACATTCAATGATGTTCATAAAGTTAGTGCCGTTGCCGGTTACTCTTGGGAAAAAAACACCTACAGTAATGTCCATGCAGGTGTATATAATTTTGCTGTATATTCCATGGGAGCAAACAGTCTTGAGGCAGGAAACAGCCTCGATATCGGTAACATCACATCCAGTAAAAACGAATATAAACTGATCTCATTCTTCGGACGTGCATCATATAGCTTTAAAGAAAGATACATGGTAACAGCCACTGTACGTCGTGATGGTTCTTCAAAATTTGGTGCCAATCACAAGTGGGGAACTTTCCCCTCCGTATCTGCTGCCTGGGGAATCTCTCAGGAAGATTTTATGAAAGGCGTAACCTGGGTAAACGACTTAAAGCTCCGCTTCGGATATGGTGTAACAGGTAACCAGAACGGCTTGATGCCGTATAAATCTCTTGACTTATATAAAGCTAAAGATACCTATTATCAAAATGGTTCCTGGCCTACAGCATTCCAGATCTCACAAAATGCCAATCCAAACCTGAAGTGGGAATCTACTTCAATGGCCAATATCGGTTTGGACTTCACTTTGTTCCACAGCCGTCTGAACGGTACTGTCGAGGTTTACAGTAAAAAAACGAAAGATATGCTTTATACCTACAGTGTACCGACTCCTACCTATGTATATGATAAAATTCAAGCAAACGTAGGAGATATGACCAATAAAGGTATCGAGCTTTCTTTGAACTGGAATGTATTCCGTTCAAAGGCATTCAACTGGACAACCTCTGTCAACCTGTCTCACAATACCAACAAAATTACAAAACTGTCTAACGATATATTCTCAACCAGCCGTTTATATGTTGGAGATCCCTGGATCCGCGGTGCATCCGGTGTGACTTCCCACGTTGTTGAAGAAGGTTATCCTGTTGGTCAGTTCTACATGCTGAAGTGCGACGGCATTGATTCAAATGGCAAATTCATTATTGAAGATAAAAACGGGGATGGTCAGATCACTGACGACGACCGTACATATTGCGGTTCAGCTCAACCAAAACTAACTTACGGCTGGAACAACACATTCACCTGGAAAAACTGGGATGCCAGCTTCTTCATCCGTGGAACTATTGGCAACAAGGTTTTGGATAACCCATTGGCTGCTTATGGCAATACCACCTATCTGGCCGGAAACAATGTGATGAAAAACAAATATCTTGGTGTTCTGAAAGAAAATTCTCGTGTTTGCTCATTCTATCTGGAAGATGCATCATTTGCACGTTTGGACAATATGTCAATCGGTTATACATTCAATACAAAGAAAATTAGCTGGCTTGATAAAGCGCGTGTATATGTAGCTGCTCAGAACCTGTTCGTAATCACAGGTTACGACGGACTGGATCCTGAAGTTGAACTTTTTACAGGTGATCCATCTGATGACAATGCCGGTTTGTCTCCGGGTATTGAACCCCGTAATTTCATGCCTAAAGCAAGAACATTCACGTTCGGTGTAAATTTAACATTCTAACTTATTCAAATTGAAAATCATCATGAAAAAGAAAATTATAGGATTATTAATGGCTGGCGCGGTTGCAGTAACATCGCTTCCATCCTGCACCAATCTGGATGAAGATGTTTATGATAAACTTCCTGCAAACTCATTTGGTAGTACGATGACTGAAGTTAATGCCTTGGTCGGAACAGTAAACAATTCATTACGTGAGTATTTTCCGGATCATTTCTTCTATCTTTCAGAATGTTCCGGTTCGATGGCTGTAACACCTACCCGTAAAGGTGGTGACTGGTATGATGGCGGTCAATATCGCGAATTATACATGCATACATGGACAGCCAACACATCAGCAGTAAAAAATTGCTGGTCTTCAGCTTTTTCTGCAATAGGTACATGTAATGCAACTATTTCCGTATTGGAAAATTCAACTTTATTAACGAGTGAACAAAAGACAACTTACGTGGCAATGGTTCGTGGCGTACGTGCATTCTGGTATTATACTGTAATAGATTTTTATGGTAATGCTCCGCTGGTAATTCAATACAGTACTTCAGATAAAACAGCTCCAACAATGAATACCCGTCAGGAAATATATGACTGGTTGATAAAAGAGGTAACAGAGTTGACTACAGCAGCTCCAGATCCTGACGCAACCAACTACGGATACTTTACCAAAGGTGCAGCTTACATGCTTCTTGCCAAATTATATCTGAATGCAGCGGCTTGGGGCGTTAACACTTCAGATGCTTATACCAACGTAATCAGTGCTTGCGATAAAGTAATAAATATGGGCTATTATTCGTTGGATACAAACTGGAAAGATAACTTCACCACCACGAATGAAAATTCAAAAGAAGCGATCTTTGCAGCATGTTTTACAAATTCCGGAACAAAAAATACAATGATGTATCGTACATTGCATTACTTAGATAACTTGGCTTTAGGAGGAACATTCGGTGCATGGAACGGAGTTTGTGCTCAACCGGATTATGTAAAGGAATTTGATACGACCGATCCCCGTTACAGCGGCTCATTTCTGACTGGTCAAATGTATAACAAAACAACCGGTGAAGCCTTGGTTACTGCTCACGGACATTTGTTGAATCATACAGTAGATGTATCTATGATTCCTGGGACAGAATACGATGGTACAACATGGGGCTCTGTCAATCAGGAAGATGGTGCACGCTGCTTCAAATGGGTTTATGCTTCTGATTTGTCGAATGCAATGCTTAATGACTTCCATATATTCCGCTTGGCAGATGCATATCTGATGAAAGCCGAAGCTATCCTGCGTAATGGCGGTAGTGGTGCAGAAGCAGCTAAATACGTAAACATTATCCGTGAACGTGCTTATGGCAACAGCAACCATGACTATACGACAGTTGACTTAAATAAGGTTATGTTAGAACGCCGCTTTGAGTTTGCATGGGAATGTATGTCTCGTCAGGATGATATTCGTTTCGGTGTATTTGATAAAGCGATGTGGAGTTCATCCGGCTGTGCTAGAAAAGCTGATGATTATCTGAAAATATTCCCTGTATCTCAAGATGCTTGGCAATCAAACAGCAACTTGACACAGAATCCGGGATATCCTTCATTTGGTAATTAATTCAAACTTAAATATTATGAAACGATTAGTATTAACACTAGCATTTACATTGCTCTCAGTAACAATGTTTGCAGGAAATTACATTTCAAAAAATGTAGAGCCCTATGCTCCAGCATTTGCTGGAACATATACAGATCCTGAAGAGTTAGAAGGTTATGTCGAAGTAAATGGTGTTTTTTATTCGTTCCAATATGGACCACTAATTCAAATGACGTTCTATAGTGGATGCTAGAAACTTTATTTTTCATTTCATAATAGTAAAAAAAGAGGCTTGCTGAAACAAGCCTCTTTTTTTACCTAAAACGTCAGAAAGATCAAGATCATACTATATTCCTATGCTTATAACTATTTATTGTCCTACTGAAACATCTTATACTTAGCACATATTAAGTTTCAACAAACGTAAAGACATATTTCTGTAAATCTCCCCGTATTTCTATCGTCTCACATATATGAATCGATCGTTCCACATATATGAGACGATAAATGAGTGAGTATAAACAAAAAGATTCTTCGGAACTTATACAAAAATTCTTCTGCTGAAAAGATAAATCCGATGCCTATAGAACTGTCATTTTTACCGCACAACTGCCATTTTTTCCTTATTCGGGCTTTGGCATATGATTTGAAGTATATATAGTGCTTTCAGATTAGAAATAAGACGAAAGCAAAAATAGATTGAATGATTAACTAAAATAATTGGAGGACTGTATTATGACACCGATGAGAAGAAATCAAAATTGGTTACCGTTTGTTTTCAATGATTTGTTTGACAATGATTGGATGATGAGGGCTAACTCTACAGCTCCAGCTATTAACGTAATAGAATCTGATAAAGAATATCGCGTCGAAGTGGCTGCCCCTGGAATGACGAAGAACGACTTCAACATCC
>JAQWBH010000079.1 GCA_028707405.1 Parabacteroides sp.
TCTGCGGCAGGCATAAGCACATATACCATCAATAAACTCAATCGTGGTGACAATGTTACCACTGATGTTCTTGCCCGAATATGCAAGGCTTTAGGGTGCAATATTGGCGATATTATGGATGTTGTAGATGATGAACAGACAAATTAATAGAATATTTATTCTTGGCTTTAGCTCTAAAACTATACCTCAATGGATTCGAGAAAATGGAATGCCAGTTCATTATGTCGTGTGGCAGTAAAAGCACAAGTTTTTCTGTATCATCGAGTGGATACTGAAAGGCGAAACTCAGGTAAAATGATACTGGCTTCAACAATTAATTTAACGGGGGACTTCTTTATGGAGATTGAAATTGGAAAATTTACATTGGAATCGCTGACCACAGGTATGTACAGCGAACCAGAGTCATGTTATCGTGAATATATCCAAAACGCAGTTGATTCGCTTGATACTGCGCTTGCAATAGGGATAATGCAAGCGGAAGACTTCCGTATTGAAATTATAGTTGACGGCTCAAGACAAGAAATAAGCATCAAAGATAATGGAACAGGAATTAAGAAAGATTTGGTGCGAAAAACACTACTTGACATTGGCAACTCCACCAAGCTACATACAACGAACCGTGGTTTCCGTGGTATCGGTCGACTCGGTGGTCTTTCCTACTGCAAAAAGCTCAGTTTCTGCACCACGGCATTAGGTGAAAATGAGAAAACACTGATAACCTTTGATTGTGAAAAATTAAAAGACTTGTTGGTACCAGGGCAAAGCACAGAACACAACTTGCAAAGCGTTATAGAAGCTGTTACTGACATTAAAATCATGCAGGAGCAATCCTCAGCTCATTATTTCATAGTAAAAATGGAGGGTGTTGATGATATATCTTCGCTCTTAGATTTAGAAACCGTAAAAGACTATATCTCACAGGTTGCGCCTATTCCTTTTAGGGATAGATTCTATTGGGGACGGGAAATAAAAAAAGAGTTGTTGCAGAATGGGATTACTATTGCTGAGTATCCCGTATTCATCGGCGAGTCATTTGAGTCTCTTTCTCAAGTGTACAAGCCATATAAGGTAACCTTTGAGGCAAATTCTCGTTCGGGTGTATCGAAAGACGAAATCCTCAGTCTTTCCTTCTTTAAAATAAATGATGGCAATCAGAAAATGATTGCTTACGGTTGGTACGCCAATACAGCTTTTTCAGGAACGCTGGTTGATGAGCGTATTTCTGGGGTCAGAGTACGTCAAGGTAATATTCTTATCGGTGATGAACGCTCCCTTGCCCCTTATTACAAAGAACCACGTTTTAATGGTTGGGCAATTGGTGAGGTATATGTTGTTTCTCCTAACCTAATCCCAAACGCACGACGCGATGACTTTGAGAAGAATACCGCGTTTTCTGAGTTTACCATTGGTTTGCGTGATACAATAGGCACTGAGATTACCGACAAAATTCGCGCAGCTTCCAAGGTCAGGAACAACCCGATTCAGAAGACGCTTAGCAAGGTTGAGCGCGACGTTGCTAAAGTTGAGGAAGTCCTCACAACTGGATTTCATTCGTCTGCCGAAAAAGAGCAGGTTGCTGCTGGACTCGTTGCCTCACGGCGTGACCTTTATGCTATTCCGAAAAATGCACCCGATGAAGTCGTTGAGCAGAAAACAGCATTGATGGAGCGCCTTTCTACACTCGCATTTGAAGTTGACGAATCTACAAATTACAGGGTAAAGAAAGATATTCCTACTAATATCTCAAAGGCAGAGAAAAAAGTGATTCAGGCAATGATGGAAGTTCTGTCGCGCAACTTCGAACGTACAACCGTTGATAGCCTTTATCAGGAATTTTTAGAAGAATTGAAATCGGGAGGAAAGAAATAATGATGCAAGTCTATCCCGAAAAAAACGAGCAATTGGAACTGTCCGCCGATGAAAAATCTTTCCTGCGGACACTTGAGCGGGCTTTCTCTGATGAAGAGATGGCTTATTATGTGCTTCACATAAATCCACGCAAGAAGGATGCGGGCGAAGGGAAGCCCGAACTATTCAATCTTCTGCTTGTAAACAAAGGGATACTCTTGTTTCGTTTTATTGAAGTGCCAGACTTGGCGGCTCAGATGACCATCAAAGCTCTTGGAAATCCCACTGTATATGAAATGCTCAAAAATGATATTGTAAAAAGACTCGAGGAGAGCCGCTATCTTACAGATACATCAGGAAAATTGCGGTTTTCAATCAATATTTGCTTTGTGTTTCCGAAGTCTGAAGAGAATCAGGTGATATCCAATCTTGATGAAAACGAGCGCCTGTTTTGCAAAAATCACGTCTTCTTCAAAGACACCATTACTCAAATTCGCAAGGAAGGTGTTGACATAGTTAAGAACTATTTGAGTAAAGCCGACGAACTTCAAGAAGACCAAATCAATAATGTATTTCAGAGGCTCTGCCCTGAAATCACAATACCGCGTAAGTTTATTCTTGACGAGAATGAAACTGTAGTTGGCAGAGATGGGGTCCTGTGTTCAACGGATAGAACCGTGCAATCCTACCGCTTGGACAACAAGCAAATAGACATAATCAATAAGATTACAAAAGGCAATCAGTTAATTCTTGCTTGCGCAGGTAGCGGGAAAAGTGTTCTTCTTATTTCCAAATGTTTTAAGCTGGCAAGCCTTAATCCGAACGAAAAATTCCTAATCACGTGCTACAACAGAAACCTCAACAATTATTACACTTGGGCCATTGCTCAAGCTGGATTTATAGATAGAAATGTATATTGTTTAACTTTTTTTTCGCTATGCAAAGCATTATTGGAGAGTAATAGCATTCCGCTACCTTCAGCTAATTATCATGATCAGAATGATTATTATGATAGGCTGTTTGAGGTAGCCAATAATGCATTAGCTCGAGGTAGAATTAAAGAGAGATTTTACGGGATTTTCATTGATGAAGTTCAGATTTTTAAACCTGAATGGTATCGGTTTTGCTTTAACCTTCTTAAAAGCAAAAACGCTGATGACCACTTTTTTGTTATCGCTGGAGACAAATCACAAGATGTAAAGAACAACATAAAGCACGGCAAGGCACCTTGGCAAGGCGGTGGCGAAGCTTACCCAGAATACAGGGGAAAAACACTTCCTATTGAAATAAATTATAGAAACTCGAAACCAATAAACGATGCCATTGACAGATATGTTGTATTAGCCAAGTCATTAGGAGCAGAACTGGGGGTTGATTTAACATCTGACCCAGAATTATTTCTGCGTGGTACTGCATATAGAAATGGTAATAAACCGACATTGGTTGAATTAAATGACTTTAGTAATGAAGGTGAAGGCAAAGCAGTCTGTGATGCAATTAAGGATTTAATTGAAAGAAAAGGTTTTAGTGAGGTTGATATTGCGGTTATCATGTATAATACCAGACTCAGAAAATATTACTCACCAAATTGGAAGAATACATATTACGACTTTATGAGTGTAATCAGACGATATTTTATTGCTCAAGACTGGGAATCACCTGCAGTATTAATGCACGGCCAATCTGAAGGCGCGACGTATGGTTCAAGAAGAGGTGTAACTATTACAACAATAGAAGGCTCGCTTGGATTAGATTTTCGTGCAGTGGTTGTAGCTGGTTTACTTCCACTTGGCATACACGAAAAAGTGCGAAATCGAGAAGATTTAGAATCGCCGACCCCCGAACAACTTGATGCATTTAAGAAAAATATAAATTTTCTCTATACCGGCTGTACGCGAGCGAAGGATGAATTAACCATTATTCTTTCTGCTCCACGAGGAGAATCAATATATATGGATTTACTTCGAGATTCAATGGGAGGTGCAGAATAGCGATGGTGGCTATATATGATGACAAGACACAAGGTGTCATTGAATCTAATGGTTATTTTATTTTACCATCTTTCAATGACCATACTGACGCAACTTTCAAAGCAAGTTATATCGTTGCTTCAAATATTGAATGCACAGGTAAGATTATCGCACTATTCAACCTAATTGTATTAGGAGACGTAAAAGCGTCGGAAATAGATGTGAAAGGAAAATTTGTCTGCACAGGAAAATGTGATGTTGAAGGCTCAATAGTGGTTCAGAACAATATTTGGGTAGAAGCTATTCGTGCTAAAATTATTGAAACACACGACCAAATCATCGCTCAGGAAATCGATGCTGAACAGGTGAAAGCTGACGGCAGTATTATTGTTGGAAAAACATTTTTTATTTCTGATGCTGCCGAGAGCTATAAAAACATTTTGTGTGGAGAAACGGTTTATGGCGCAGGGAAAGTTGTTGCACAAGCAGTATTTACGGCAGAACCTATAGACTTAGACGGCGGTGACGTCGCAGTGTCTACACCTAATTCAAGCAGCAATAGCGAAAATGCATTATGTGATATTCCACCAACAGAAGAAGAACTAATTGAATTGGGGGAAAAAGAATTTGCTCCAAGAAATGATTATTGTGGATTCCTTGATGCAGCTATCTCTAAAACTTATAACAATTACGATAAGCAAAGATTCACTCAGTGGAGAAATGTTCTATCAGAAGCTGAACGAGTTATACAAACAGAAAAGATTACTTGCACTGATGTTGCAATACTTATTCGTTTGGCCGAAATCGCCGATTCAGATTACTTTAGAAACTGGGATAAAATCGATGAGCTTTTCTATACATTAGATTCTCATTTCACGGAGCTTGTTCGTACCTTTAAGGAAAGCGTCACTTGTGTCATTGGTAGTTATCCTGAGTGGTTGCAAATACTTGACATTCTCTGCAGATATGGAGATATTATCTCCGAAATTGTTTACGATCTTGCGTTCGAGCTTATTGTTTCAAATCTAGGCTTGAAAGCAAAATTCGTTACCGAAAGATTATTCGAAAAGGGGTGGAATGTGCATGGCTAATAACAGAGAAGTGTTGGCTAACAATATCGTTGATAGGTTTGTTAAAGCTATTTCCGGTACGGACAAAGAGCAGTGGCTGTTCAATAATCCTGAAGACCGAATTTTTATAGGGAAACTGTCTCCTCAAACCAAAGAGGAAACAGATTATTCATCTTCAAGTATCATAATAAAGCAAATCAGTATTGAATTTCGTATTCCCAAAAAGGATATTGACAATGCCGTATTGCGTATTTATCCACAGGGCAACTTCTTTTTCAGAGTTTTGCCAAGTCTCGAACAGCAGAGGGAGTTCTTTTTGAAGAATCTTCAATCTACATTTAACCTTGAAACACCATTTCCCGACTTCAGCGCGCTGGCAGAAGCATATAATGTAGGTGGTCTGCAATCAGAAATGAAAACTCACAAAGTACCCCTCTTGCCTATATACGAGAAAATTGCTATCGATAGAGCGAATGCATTCGTGGAAATTAGGATCGCAGATATTTATGACGCAAAGTTTGATTATGGAAGTGTACCAGTAGATTCTCAATTCTATACAGATATTAAGAAGCAAGTTGATGAACTTATAAACGAGGTGAAAGTCCGTACAAACATTATGCCTTGCCAATTCAGGGAGAAGCTCACTCTTATGGATTTGCTCACCGAAGAGGCTTGGCAATTGTATATCCAGAAACAACGCAAACGAGAAGAATTCGATATGTTCCCACGCTTTAGCTATTCTCTGAGTGTTACTATTAATGGACGTGGTGAGTTCTTAAATGTGACCGTCGCTCTAAGCAACGAGACACCTTGGGACGACGAAACTTCTGGTTTTGGGCAACAGAACACCAAAAATGATAAATATCGAATCAGTACCCTATTCAATTCTGGAATTAAGGTGAAGTGTCTTAACACGGAATTTGTTCCAATTGAACTTGACTATTTCGCAGATGACTATAAATATAACCGATTCGTTTATGCCCTCGGAAACAATTGTAATGTTGATTACAACAAGAACGAGGTTGAGATTCAAACCACCCATGTACCATACTTCTTTCAGCATCGGCTAAAAACAAATGATAACATGGCTATTAGGTTTACGGACCTAATTTCCGAACCAGCTAAGACATTAAAAAGCATCCACATTCAAATGCAAAACGAATTGGCGCTATGGAAAAAAGATTTTGCTGATAGGTGCCATTCACTATCAGCGCATGGACAACGTCAGTTTCAAAATGAAATCGAAGCATTTGATAAAGAAATTACTCGATTTGCAACAGGAATTGACCTGCTTAGCAAGTATAACATGGTATGTGATGCCTTCAGGTGCATGAATCAGGCATTTATGAACGCAGCAAAAAGTAAAGGTTACGATAGCTGGCGTCTGTTTCAGATTGTCTTCATCGTTTCTCTGCTTCTTGATGTGGTAGCACATGAACCTGAGTTGATGCTTGATGATGATGTAAAATTAAAGGCCAAAACCGACGATTTAGATATACTCTACTTTCCAACTGGTGGTGGTAAAACGGAGGCTTTTTTAGGCATACTTGTTTTTAATCTGTTCTTTGACCGTTTACGAGGAAAAAACTATGGCGTGACTGCCTTTTTAAAATATCCGCTTCGTTTGCTTTCCGTTCAGCAAGTTCAGCGTGTTGCAAACATCCTTCCAAGCGCAGAGATGGTTCGTCAGTCAAAGGAAGTTGGAGGTAGATCTTTCAGCCTCGGATATTTTGTCGGTGATGGCAATACTCCAAATAAAATAAGTGCGGAATTAAAAGCCAGGCTCATGGAAATAACACAATCAGAGCTTGATAAAACATATCGTTTGTTAGATTTTTGCCCATATTGTGGTCACGAAACTGTCCACATTAATTACGACGAGTCAACTCATACATTGAAACATATATGTGTTAGTGAAGGCTGTACCTCATCAGGTGTTATACCGTTGTATATGGTTGACAACGACATTTATAGATATTTGCCAAGTGTTATTATTTCTACAGTTGATAAGATGACGGCAATAGGTAACAATTCGCGTTTTCGTGGTTTATTATGTGGTTCTACATATGAATGCCCAATGCACGGCTTTACGGGAAAGGCTACGTGCATTGTTGATGGTGTGAAATGCACAGCCGACCCTCTGGATTTTAGAACAATATCTATGAAAGACCCGGCTCCAACTCTCATGATTCAGGACGAATTGCACTTGATTAAGGAGTCGTTAGGTACATACGACGCGCATTACGAAACCCTGATGGAATATTTCATAAAGAATCTTTCGGGTTGCAATAGGGGGATAAAAGTTATTGGGGCTACAGCTACGATTTCTGCGTATGCTGAGCAGGCTAAGCACTTATTCTGGAAAGATGCAATTCGTTTTCCAGCAGCTTCGCCATATCTTGATCATAATTTCTATTCATTTATTGACAAAAATGATCTTGGAAGGATTATTGTGGGTTACGCTCCTTTTGGTAAGGCTATAGTGAATAGCGTTGCATATTCACTTCAATACCTTAAACGTGTTGTCTGGAATCTTTATGCCAACCCACAAGAGGTTCTGGATTTCGATGGCATTGAGTTAGAGGGAACTGAAGAGGAACGTATAGTCGAGGTCAAGAGGCTCTTAGAGGAATACTGGATTATTCTTGAATACAACAATGTAAAACTCGAAAGTAATAGGGTTCTCCAAGCATTGGAAGACCCGATAAACACAGAATTAAATGAAGAGGGAGTTCAACCTCTAGTTGCTACAAAAATGACGGGCGATGATACATTTCAGGAAGTCAGGGCGACGTTGTCAACCATTGAACACGCCAAAAGTGTAATAAATGGGATTGACTTCAACATGATTGCAGCAACTAGTATGATATCGCATGGTGTTGACGCTGACAGGTTTAATTTGATGTTATTCTATGGTATCCCTGGCAATACTGCTGAGTATATTCAAGCTTACTCTCGCGTGGGAAGAAAGCATACCGGTGTTGTGATCGACATCATGCGCCCCTCACGCGAAAAAGACCAAAGTTACCTCAAAAATTTCGTTAAATTCCATGAGTATAAGGATATCCTTGTTGATCCAGTATCGATAAATCGATGGGCGACGAAAGCTGTTGATAGTACCTTGCCCGGTGTTATATCTGCCTTTATACTCAACCACTATCTTTATATATTCAAAAATGAACCGGGCATAGGTGATGTAAGTAAGTATTCAAATCTAAAATTCGCAGTGAATAATGGAAAGATTACTGCGGATGAGTTAAAAAAACATGCCTATTGGGTGTACAAGTGTTCAGACGACGATAGTTCTGTCGGAAAGCTATATCGGCAGACAATCGACCGTCGTATAGACTTGTTGTTTGAAGACCTGCAAAACGGTGCGTTTGATGGCAAGGCATATATCACAGATGTTTTTAAACACTGCAATTTCCGCGTTATGCAGAGTCTTAGGGATACCGACAATCAACTTCTCGTTGAAATGAAATAGGAGGGATAGTTATGGCATCAGATAATAGCATGATGAGTCGAGGAGTTCATCAGGCCTTGTACAGATATTTGCCCGGCAGTTGGGTCGACTTCACCCAGAACGGCGTGTCGTATGCTGTCCGTGTCGATAGTTGGAACAGTGTCCAATTAACAAACATCAATAACAAACGCTTGCTGCGCGTGGCAAATCAAAGAGTGATGGATTTTAGAAATGCCAGTCCAGCAGGTCCAATGGCCGTCGTTGGGTTTCCTAATGTAATAAATGAGGAAAACTGTGCTGTGCTTACGCCTAAAGTAAGTGAACAAATAGGTGCAATTCGCACATCAGTTAACCCTCTACTGTTTGTTTGCGATGGATGTGGTAAGGTAAAGCAGTATTATGATTATAGTGAGTTTCGTCGTAATGAACACAAACGGTGCGAATGTGGGTCTCATTTTAAACAGCTTAGGATGATTAGCTTTTGTGAATGTGGATATGCAGTCGGATTATCTCCGTTTTGTGCTACAAAGGAGCATGGGAGAAAGTATATTGTTCGTCGCGGGAGTGGTTTGGACTTTGTTTGCAGTAAATGCGGAAAAAATGCTGTGATTCAGAGAAACTGTCCTGAATGCCATCATAAACTTGAAATAAAAGCTGCGCTTGATTCAGCGCACTATTTCCCATTTACACTTTCGCTTATTGATTTGCTTGATAAGCGAAAAGATATATTCCTTGAAAACGAAACCAATGGTCAAGGCGAGAAAATTGTAATCGGGCAGTACCTCGCTCTGTTGCCCAAAAGCGAATACAAAGAAATCATTGAAAATGGCAAGATGACTCAGAACGATGAATTTGAAGAACTATTAAGAAAAAAAGCTGAGCAATTTAGAAATGTCGGTATAGATGAAGTGACAATTTCTACACTTATTGAAGCCGAGCGTAAGGTTAATGCAGGTGTTAAAGCATTTGCTGCCATTGGGCAAGTAGAGCAAGGACTATCTTACACTAGCAACGATGAGTTGAAACCTATCGCCGAAGAAATCCTTGAATATGACGAACTTGTTCATGCGAAAGTTATTCTCTCGCTTGAAGACGCCGAATGTGATGCTGAAATTGTCAACGACGGCATCAAACCTGACTATGTGGGCATTGCTAAAGCTCTCGGCTTTTCGAATGTCCAGATATGCTCTAGCGTCCCCATTGTCTTTGCGGCTTATGGCTATACACGCAAAGAGCGTGAACCCAGCAATGAAGGTGTCAAGCTTCACGGCTTCCCACAAGAAATGGAAAAGAAGAATATCTATGCTACTCGTTTGGAAACCGAGGGTGTGCTATTTGAACTCGATCGGAGAAAAGTTCTGAACTGGCTATTGGACAACGGGCTGATTCAAAACGATGACTTGCCGCAGGACATGAGTGACTACGGCATCAAAATGTGGTTCTTGGATATCATTGTGAGGCATTAGACGAGAAAGAAGGTCTTCAATTATTTGTTGATGGCTTTTTCGCAGATATTACCGTAACCGTTAACTGCAATGCCTCATTCGATTTAAACATCGCCGTTTTCGATGAAAATTGCGATATGCACTACGAGCTTGATATGCAGATTTTTTCTGCCATTACAACACTTTCATATTACAAAAGCGTTGTAAATCTA
Organism: Parabacteroides sp.; assembly: GCA_028707405.1. Taxonomy (GTDB): domain Bacteria; phylum Bacteroidota; class Bacteroidia; order Bacteroidales; family Tannerellaceae; genus Parabacteroides. The sequence goes on from JAQWBH010000079.1 coordinate 10,009, forward strand.
TTGGAAAACAAAATTGTCACAAATTATAGGCTTGTTAAACAACAAGATGACGACGTAAGCTGTACGTGTATACATAATGTCGGTTATTGTTGTGATAGATTCGACTTTGATTTTGTTAATCATGTTTGCGAAATACTTTCTAAAAATGATATTGATGTGTTTTGCAGATACAATGAAGCATTACTCGAATTAATCTCTAAAGACAATGATTACAAAGATAATAGTAATTTCAAGTTGGATGGCGATAGGATGATGTCCGAACAACGTAATGCTATGATATTTACAGACGACATAGAGACAGCACTTCCAACCGCTCGTTTTGAGGATTTTATCGAGGCTAATGATATCTATATTGGTATTAATTACGCTATATTTAAAAACTCTCAATCGGATAAAATAGCTGTCATTGACAGCAAATACATCAAACAATTCATAAAAATCGCCGAAAAATATGAGAGTTTAGAGAGTTCTAATATAAAGTATTATAGCGACTTTTCGCATTTGGTTTATGTTGAGATTGAGAGATTGAAATTTTTGGAAGCGGTGGTCAGAATAAATGAAGTATCTCTCATAAGTGAGTATGAGTTTCTATCAAAACAGATGCATGAGTTGAAAAGAATTGCGCCAAATATACCAATAAAAACAAGCTACGATTTTTCTTTTTTATCAGCCGAAGAATTTGAAATGCTTTGTTTCGATTTGTTGAATAGTATAGGATATTTGGATGTCAAATGCGTGGGAAAAACTAACGCGCCCGACGGAGGAATAGACATTTTGGCAGATGAAGAATATAGAAGATTACAAAAAACTGAGCGAAGTAAGTGGATATTTCAATGTAAACATAGCAAAAAGAGTTTAGATAGAAAAGAAATATCAGAAATCGATGATTTGATGAAAGAACATAATGCAGAAGGTTATGGGCTGTTCTGTTCAAATAGCCTAACACCAGCCGCAGTATATAGGCTGGAAAATAAAAAGGAACAATTAGGAGGGAATGTTCTGTATTATGGTAAGGCAGAAATATCCGTTCTGATAGAAAGTCATCCTAAATTGGCTATTAAGTATAGACTGATTTAATAGGCCACAAAAGCAAATCACTCGAAACAGAATTTCTGCGAAACTGGTATTATCAACCACATCGGGTTTATAGTTTGGGCTATTGGGAAATTGTGAAATGAACCCCTGTGTCCCAAACTGTCATACCGTTCTCATGTTGGGTTCAACACATTTTTGTATTCATCTTTATTGGACGCAAGCGGGTATCGAATTTGAACATAATTTGAGGTAGATTACATGAACAACTACATCCTCACTAAAAACAAAACTACATGGAACGCGATCGCGGATTCCTTTTTCGGCGTGACAGCGTTGCCTACATACGGCTGCCTTTGCCCTACTGAGGACGAACTTCGCCTGTTTCCTGACTTATCCAGCAAGAAAGTGCTAGACATCGGCTGCGGTAGCGGGCATTCGCTTAAATGGTGTGGAGACCACGGAGCGACCGAACTTTTTGGGCTGGATATTTCCGAGCGGCAGCTTGAAAATGCGCAGAGATTTCTTGCTGAAAATGGTTATGCACCCAAACTGTTTTGCTCACCAATGGAAGAGAATCCCGGTTTGCCGACAGGATATTTCGATGTTGTCTACTCCATTTACGCCATCGGTTGGACGGTGGACTTGCAGAAAACATTCGACTTAATTTCGGACTACCTCAAACCGGGCGGCGTGTTCATCTTCAGTTGGGATCACCCATTCATGCACTGCGTGGATATACAGGACGATAAGTTGATTTTTTCTGGCAGTTATTTTGAACAAGAACCCTTTACTTTCATGCGAACTGGCTCAGGAAAAGGAGCGGGACGAAGTCCCGCTGTCTATGAAGAGGGTGGCAACCCACTAACATTATATAACCGCAGACTCTCAGATTACATAAATGCGCTTGCCCTTGCAGGTTTTGCTGTTGAAAAGGTAGTTGAGGAAACCGATAAAGCGACATTAGAGCTTGATGCCAGTTTTTCATCAGAATATTATGCTCCGTGTAAAGCGAAACATTTCCCGTTGTCATTAATCGTGAAAGCGAGGAAAATCATAAAATGATTTATGCTGTAATATCGGATATTCATGGTAATTATCCTGCATTAAAGGCTGTTATTGATGACGCGAAAATAAAAGGCGCGGAAGCTTTTCTACTGCTTGGGGACTACATACGAGATACGCCTACGCTTAATGAAGTGGTAGATACGATCCGCAGTTTACCTAATTGCGTTGCAATACTCGGCAACGGCGACATCGGTGTCATTTCGCTTGATAAAACAAAGCCGGAGCATTGCGAGTTTGATCAAATACAGCCTAACTTTTGGACATACAAAAATTTATCCGAGCAAAACCTTAACTATCTGAAATCCTTGCCCGAATCAGCTGATATCATGCTACCAAGCGGTAAAATCGTTCATTTATCCCACAGCATTTCCTTGATTCACCACACCCCCAGACTTGGTGCATTTCATTCGGGCGATTACGCAAGAAAAATGGAAAGATCCCCTTTCACAATTGAAGAAGGAATGCGGGATATGCAAAACGCCGCCGAAGAATATTCGGATGAAGTTGCCGCCTATCCGGGAGATATTTGCCTTTTTGGACATAACCATTTGCAATATTTGGGCAGCGTTGCAGGGAAAATATTGCTTAACCCGGGAAGCTGCGGGATGTCCTCTGATTATGATATTCGTGCACCCTATGCGCTGATGAATGACGCAGGAGAAATTCAGCTTTATCGCGTGGAATATGATGTGGAGGAAACTATCAAAGCCATTCTTGAATTTAACGATTTCCCCTATGCACATTTTTGGGGTAAATTGCGTGCAGCCATACTAAAAACGGGATCAGATATCCCAATGAACCGATTTTGGCAGCACGCAAGAGAGATCGGTGATGGCATATTTCCAATGAAAAATGATATTTGGCATAAGACGATTGCAACATTTGAATTTGAATATAACTGGAGCATTGATGATTGGCGAAGATTTGGGGAACGGCATGATGTAATTCGCCACTACGATGCTCTTATCAACGAAAGTAACGACCCAGTACACGACCCCGCCCCCTTGAAAGAGCATATGGATAAATGGGATGGCGAGGCTTTCATTGAAGCGTTGCAACTTTCGCCGAACAAGTCTGTTTTGGAAATCGGCGTCGGCACAGGGCGGCTGGCGATGCGCGTTTGTGGTAATTGCGGACGTTTCACTGGCATTGATATTTCACCTAAAACTGTGGAGCGAGCAAAAACGAATTTACAAAATTCGTTCGAAAATCTACGAGGATTTACGAACACCGACTTGATTTGCGGCAATTTCCTTACATACTCGTTCAATGATAGATTTGATATAATTTATTCATCCCTTACTTTTATGCACATTGAGGATAAACGGTCGGCAATTCAGAAAGTAGAAAACCTTCTTAATCCCGGTGGTCGGTTTGTATTGTCGATTGATAAAAACCAACAAACGGAAATTGATTATGGCAGCAGGCAAATTACAATTTTCCCCGACACACCGGAGGGAACTACCGCTTTTATCACCGAAGCCGGACTGACCATAGAAAAGCAGTTTGAAACGGAGTTTGCCGTGATATTCGCGGCAAGGAAGGTTGGTGCAATATGATTAGCAATAAGGCATCTGTCTTTGTACCGCTCTACAATAAATCTTTTGTCGTTGATGGTTTTCCATACTTTGTTCCAAAGGAAGAACGAGACTACAATGTGGACTATGCTAAAAGGATGGTTGAGGATAAATGGATTTACTATCGCTGGCGAGAGGATATCGAACGAGGCGGTTGGAAACGGAACGAAGCACAAGCGACACGCATTGCTGCACATGGCGGATTGATTCTTGAAATCTGTGCCGGACCGGGCGCGGGTTTCGCACCTGCTGTCTTGATGAAAGACTACAATGCCCATATTTGTCTTTCAGACCTGTGCCCCACGGTGTTGTGCGAATGGAAAAACCTATTTGACAACATGGAAAATCCGCCGCCTAATGTAGAGTTTGCCGCTTTGGATGTTTGTGACTTGCCATTTTCCGACAACAGTCTTGATGTGGTATCGGGTAGTGCGGCTATCATCAATATTGAAGGCAATCGTGACAAGGCATTAAAAGAAATTCATCGAGTGCTGAAACCGGGTGGTTTATTTGCGTTCGACTTAATCTTTGTGACCAAGGATTATGCAGACACCCTGCCAAAAGAAGCATTGAAAACAATCAAATCACGATTCCCGACTGCGTTTTGGGATACACTTGCTACTTTTGATACTTTGGGCTTTTCGCAAATCGAAACCGTACAGCAAAGTGAGTGGTCAAATAAAGATGACGAGAGTACCTTGGCTGATTTGTGCCGCAGTTTGGGTTTTTCATTAACGTTTTCCGGGCAGATGCGTTATTGTATAAAATGAGGAGATTAGTAATGACTATCGAAATCAAACCTCTCACACCCGAACTTGCCGCTGATTTCTTTGACTTCTTCGACAACCGCGCTTTTTCGGATAACTCGCCGGAGGGTCCGTGTTATTGCACACGTTTTCAAATGACCAAAGAGGAAGAAAAAGCGGCTATAAATGACCAAATCGAGGCATACGGCGGTTGGAAAAAAGGACTTGTGCGTATCATTCGACAACTTGCAGAGCAGCAAATTGCATCGGGTGTTTTGCGGCGATATCATTGAAGCAGATGTCGAAGGTTCAGCAGCGGTAGGTATATTCCCTGTATGGTACGATGACGAAACCGTAGAAAATCCATGGCGTGGACAAAATAAAGGAATGATCCCGAAATGTGAGCTTTTGCATATACACGATTGGTTGGAATTGATTGAAATATTGGAGGGACGTTAAATGGCTGATAGAAAATATGTAGTAATCGCACGATTTGATGATGAGACAGAACATAAGTTTATAAAACTGCAAGAGAGTTTAATAGAAAACGGCTATTCTAAAGCAATATCAGAGTGGCCACCGCACATTACTATTGCGGCATATGAAAGCATATCAATAAATGAATTATTGCGATGGACAAAAGAGTTTTCGTCTAAGCAATCGGTGCTTGGTATTATGCTATCCTCCCTTGGCATATTTCCTCCGGGTGGCGAGCATACAGAAACGGCAGTGCTTTTTGCTTCTCCAACACAAACAAAAAAACTGATGGAGTTTTACTACGCTTTTCATGAGAGACTGGACGAGTATTGCGGGAAATTGGGGTGGTTCTACTCGGCTAAATTCGGACATCCCGTGATGCATTCCACTATAGGTAAATTTGATATTAAACAGATGCAGAAAGCACTGGAAATAATATTTGCTCAGCCCATATTTGGGCCGGTGAAGATAAACGCCTTAGAGGTATATACATATCCAATGGAGCTTATTCAGCGAGTTGAATTGAAATTGGAGGGATAACCTATGTCTGTGTTTGATAACAAATGGGTAGAGCAAATACTTGCTCTTCAAAAGGAGGACGGCTCCTGGGGGCATTTTCATACATTGAGTCAACCGACGAAGCAGCAGCCAATTACAACCGAACAAGCACTCAGACGGCTCCGGATTCTCGGTTTGACAAAGGATGATGAACCAATCGCTCGTGCACTTGCTTACATGGAAAATAATCTTTTACAACCACATCCTACTGTCTTTCATGAAAAAAAGCATGATTCAAAAACATATGGTGATTTAATGCTTGCGACATGGATACGACTATTTGACCCAGATAATAATGCCGCTCTCAATGTTGCGAAAAAGTGGGCGAAGGTCATCACTTGCGCGTTTCAAGGCGGCGAATACTCTCACACACAATATGTTGCGGCTTATGAATCGGAATTTACAAAGCTGAATCCGAAAGCGGGCTGCTTGGCCGACTTTGTTGTATTTTATCAGCTTGCCCTGCTGCCGGATCTTTTGAGCCGGAAAATTGAATCCTCAATGCTTGACTATGTCCTTGTACACCAACGCGGCATTGTTTACATATATAACAGTCGTTTGGATGCGTTGCCTGAGCCATTCGCTTCGCGCGAAGCAAACGGCTATTTAGCTGCAATGGAGCTGTTATCAGATTATTCTCTTGCACCTGAAAAGTTGGGTTTTGTAGTGGATTGGTTGAAAAGCCAGCGAGACGATAACGGACAGTGGGATATGGGTTCTGACGTTAAAGATGGTATTCATTTCCCGCTGTCTGATTCATGGCGGAAAATTGAGGACAGAAAGCGGGATTGCACTTTAAGGGTGACACGATTTTTAGATAAACTGGAGGCTACAAAATGAACCAAACATATGATAAAGCCCGCACCTTCATCTATCGCAACGCCCGTCCACTTGATTTAGCAAGGTGGCAATACCACTTTGAGGGTGTCTCGAAGGAAGCAGTGCTGACCGCCCTTGCCGCTTACCAAAACGATGACGGCGGTTTTGGTCATGCGCTGGAAGCGGACAGTTGGAATCCGAATTCCGCACCGATTCAGACTTGGACGGCAACGGAGATATTACGGGAGATTGATTTTGCAGATGCCGCACATCCAATTATACAAGGCATTTTGCGGTATCTTGCCAGTGGGCAGGATTTTGAAGGTCGTTTTTGGTATAACACTCTCCGCAGTAACAACGATTATCCACACGCTCCGTGGTGGCATACAGAAAGCGACAGC
>JAQWBH010000430.1 GCA_028707405.1 Parabacteroides sp.
AGTAACTCATCCACAGACTGCTTCACACTTAATGTTAAAGTATCCAACACCAAGTCCGGATGCAAAGGCTCTTCAAAAGGGGCCGAAATACCCGTGAATTCTTTTATTTCTCCGCGACGAGCTTTAGCATACAAGCCTTTTACATCGCGCCGTTCGCATTCCGCTAACGATGTATTAACATATATTTCAAAGAAATTGTTTTTACCGATGATCGAAGCGGCCATCTCGCGCAGACTGTTCATCGGACTGATAAACGCTGCAATCGTGATGATTCCGGTGTCAATAAAAAGCTTTCCGATCTCTGCTATACGACGAATATTCTCCACCCTGTCTGCTTCCAAAAACCCTAAGTTGTTATTAATTCCCGAGCGGATATTATCACCATCCAGAATACGACAAAGCAAGCCCCGCCGGTGTAATTCGCGTTCCAAAGCAATAGCTATCGTGCTTTTACCTGAACCGCTCAGTCCGGTAAACCAGACCATCACACTGTGTTGCCTTAGTAGTAACTCTTTTTCTTCACGTTTCAACATCTTGTCGAAGACAGGATAAATATGTTGTTGTTTTGCGGTCATTTTTCGTCAATTTAAAAACTCCATATCATCGGAATCAGAAACACCGACACCAGGAATGTAATGATGTTCAGAGGCAAACCGACTTTCACAAAATCCGTAAATTTGTAGCCGCCTATACCTTGAACGATCATGTTAGTCTGATAACCTATGGGCGTACTGAAACTGGCCGAAGCTGCGATACAAATCACAACAAAAAACGGTGTCGGATTAACGCCTAACTGCGTAGCTACTGAAAGACCTATAGGGAAACTCAATGCAGCCGCCGCATTATTGGTGATAAGCTCTGTGATTACATTCGTCATCATATACACAATGGCCAACAACGCACAAGGCCCCATATTATGCGATAATCCGATAATGTTTCGTGCCAGCCATGCAGCCAGTCCGGAATTTTCCATCGCCTTACTTATGGCAAAAGCACAGGCAATCGTTATCAGTATATCCCAAGATATATATTTGGTGTATTTTTTAGGAGGAAATATATTTGCCCATGCCATAATGATGGTTGTAATACAAACAAAGAAAAACATATCCAGATGCAAATGGGGAAATAAATCTTTCATAACAGGCAATTCTCCTACCGTTGCCCCGGCAATCATAAAGATAAGAAGACCCAATGTCAGCCAACGTTTTTTATTCGAAAAAGGAACTTCCCTGTCCTTACCGTTTGCAAGCAGAAGGAACACACTCGATTCGCCCCAAGTCGGAACAAACGTATCATCAGCCCAAAGAATCAACGTGTCGCCTTCGTGCAGAACAACTTTCTCCAGATCATGGGTGTAGCATTCGCCACCGCTCCTGACCTCTTTCACTATCGCTCCATAATGGCGTGTAAAATTGAATTCGCCGAGGGACTTGTTGATACCGGGAAAACGCGGGCCCAACACGACTTCGATCTTACGCAGGTTGCCTGTATTATTCTCATCATCCGCATATATGTCTCTGCGTGAATCGGGTAGTAATTTCTTCGAAAAGAGCAACAGATAAAGTATTCCGACAAGAACAATAAAGATACCGATCTTCCCCAGTTCGAACATTGAGAATCCATGATATCCGGCCTCTTGCACCATACCGTCGACCACCAGATTTGTTGAGGTTCCGATCAATGTACAAAGTCCGCCTAATATCGTTACATACGAAAGCGGAATAAGAAACTTAGTGGCCGGAAGCTTCACCGATTCTGCCCAGCGCTTCACAATCGGTGCAAATATGACAACAACAGGTGTATTATTCAAAAATGCAGACATAAACGCAATAGACGGAAGCAATCGTAACTGCGCCTTGAAAACGGTTGTATTCTGCGAGGGAAGAAGTTTCTTTACCATTTGTCCCAAAGCGCCACTCTGGCGTATTCCTTCACTCACAAGAAATAAGAGTCCGACTGTAATCATTCCTTTGTTACTAAATCCTTCAAGCATCTCTTTAGGGGTCAGAATACCTGCACACATAAATAATACGGCAACCGAAAGAAGCACCATTCCCGGCCTCATTCTGTCCCATATCAGCATGGCAATCATCCCGATCAGTGCCAATAAAACAAATATAATCTCAAAACTCATGCTTTCTGCGATTTAACAATGAACCAGGGGTTATGCAGATCTTCTTTATTGTAACTCAACGGAGTCTTTTCATCAGTATGATAAATCTGACAACCGGCAGCACAGGCTATAGCATGCCCGGCAGCTGTATCCCATTCCATGGTGGGAGCAAAACGCGGATAAATATCGGCCGAACCTTCGGCTACAAAGCATATCTTCATACTGCTTCCGCTGCTGATCAGTGTTACCGGTTGGCCTTGCCGACGCAAATCATCTATATAGGCCATTGTTTCTTCATTCAAATACGAACGGGAGACCGCAACGACTATTCCTTGATGGGCAGAAGCATTAGGTAATCGTATGGCTTTGGCAATTATGTCGTTCACTGACGGCTGAATAATCCCGCTTATACCATTCAGCTTATATGCTCCTAAACTTTTTGTAGCAAAATATAGTTCCTTGTACACTGGAATATAAATAACTCCCAGCACTGGAATGCCGCCTTCCACTAACGCAATGTTGACAGTAAACTCGCCATTGCGCTTGATAAACTCTTTCGTTCCATCCAAAGGATCAACGATCCAGAGCGTTTTCCAGGACGAACGCTCAGCAAAAGGAACTATCTCTCCTTCTTCACTCAAGACAGGAAAAGGTGTTGCCGAAAGGATAATGGATATGATTTTATGAGCCTGCTTATCAGCCTTGGTCAAAGGTGAATTATCGGCTTTCAATTCAACGGCAATATCTTCCTCCGGGTTGTCATAAATCGCCATAATTGCGCTTCCTGCATCAATAGCAGCACGAATAGCCACGTATAGATAATTCAAATATTCATTCATTATTCAGTTTTGTCTTAGCTTGTCAATTCACAAATATAGACATTTTTTGTAAAACAAAATTTTCAGCTTATGCAAAATCCTGTTTTTATAAGAATTTCAAAAAAACTTAATTATATTTGCATCCTAATAAAGAATTACTAATTAATCTCAATCGCCATGAAAAAAGTCATTGCATTACTTATTTTTAACTTGCTCATAATGAATATGAAAGCACTTGCAGCGGATGGTTCACAGTTGATCCGTATTTCTACTAATGAAACTGACCTTATATTGAATGTTGCCCAAAACGGACGACTTTATCAAAAGTATTTCGGGCCCAGACTGATGAATGAATCAGATCTGAATCAGTTTAAGGATATTCGCCGCGGTGGGCCGGGCATGCCTCCAATGGGAGGTAACGATAATGAAGTTTATCAAACCTCCGGTACTGAAGATTATTACGAACCGGCTTTAGCCATCACTCATGCTGACGGAAATATGACGACATACCTGAAGTATGTTACCTCTGAGATGAAAAATCAAGACAGCAATGTAGAAGAAACAGTTATCACCCTGAAAGACGATGTTTATCCGGTCACTGTAAAGATTCATTATATTACTTTTGCCAAAGAGAATATTTTCAAAACATGGACCGAGATTTCTCATAATGAGAAAGGAGCTATACTAATGGACCGTTATGCTTCATCAATGCTTTATATGAACAATACGGCCTACTATCTGACACAGTTCAACGGGAACTGGGCCAAAGAAGTAAACATGAACACACAGAAACTAGAATTCGGTAAAAAAGTGCTCGATACAAAATTAGGTTCGCGTGCAGCTATGATGCTTCAACCGTTTTTCGAACTGGGAGTCAACGAACCGGCAGACGAACAACGTGGCGAAGTATTACTGGGAACTATTGGCTGGACCGGCAACTTCCGCTTCACATTTGAAGTAGACGATGCAGGGGTATTACGCATCAGTTCGGGTATTAATCCCTATGCTTCAACTTATGATCTGCAACCGGG
>JAQWBH010000431.1 GCA_028707405.1 Parabacteroides sp.
GTAGTTTCATCCGAAGAACAAATAATTAATGAAGAGCCGGTTGACGAAATATCTGTTGAAGAAGCAGTCGAGCAATTTGAAGCTTCCACAGTCCCCGAAGACTCAACCGATAATTGAGAAAATAAAATATTAATACCCATATCATATAATCAGACCTGTTCAGGGCTGTTTACATGATATGGGTATTTATTATAATCAGTTTTTATATTGAATTGGTATTGGTATAGTACAAACTTAAAGATGAATGTTTACTTTTTATTTTTGGAGTGATTTCTTCCAAGTCAACGAGTAGGCTTTCTATTTGGTAAATACAAATTCCCTGCGGTATTCCCTCCGGGCGGAACGGTCAAGACCGTTCTGAAATCAAATCCACCCTATCCGCCGCTGCGGATTTCATCCCCTTAGGGATTTCATCAGCCATCAGGCTGATTTCACCCACACGCAAGGGTGGATTTAATTGAAAAGACACTTGAATTGTATCAATTCAAGTGTCTTTTCATGTAAGGGTACTACAAAAAAGATGCAGTTTATTTGCTGGCGGTTGCATTTATAGCTAATCCTGCCGTTCAATAAAAACCCAAAATTATATATTGCAGATGTTATCCACTAGTAATATTACTCATCTTCAAATATAGCATCATTAATTTCAGGAAAGTTTAATAGTTCAGATATTGTCATTCCCATACCAATTGAAAGTCGATGTAATGTCCTCAACCCTGGACTTTTTGTATTACCTTTAACGATATTTTCAAGAGTTGATTGTTTCATTCCTGATAATGTGGCTAATTTATTTAATGTGATATTCCTTTCTTTACACAAAGCCAAAATTCTTTTAGTAATTGCTTCAGAATATGTCATAAATACACCTCACCCTAATATGGTTAGTTTTAGAATACCATTCTTAAGAATAAATATTACCCATATTAGGTTGACTTTTAGCGAGCTTTGTGATAAATTACCCTTATAAAGGTAATTTTGAAATATTGAAGGAGAAATTGTTATGAAAGAAGAAATTATTCGAAAATTAGATGATTTTGGACGTATTGTCTTACCGGCAGAATATAGAAATGCATTGGGATGGGGTACTGAATCAAACATTTCTATCACGCACGAAGGAAACCGATTAATCCTGCATACCTATCAAGGTAGTTGCTTTATTTGCAGCAATGAAAATAACCTTAAGCATATTCGTGGGAAATGTATTTGTAAGAGCTGCATTGACGAATTAATTGAATAGAAAAATTCCCACAATCATAGGGGCTGTTGCAAAACAGCCCCTATATTTTTCGCTAAAGCCATAATAAAATAGTGGAAGCTATCCTATTAAGGACGGCTCCCACTAAATCATCTTAATTCCACATGAAGTTCTTTACCAAGACCAGACGCGATTTTTCTTAAAAAGTCAAGGCTGGGATTATAATTCCCGCTTTCCAGGCGGCTAATATTGCTTTGTTTTATCCCGACCCGTTTGGCCAAATCCGCTTGAGAGAGATTTTGCTCTGCACGTGCCGTTATCACCTGCCGAATAATTTCATATTCCGGTTCTAATCTTTTATATTCTTCATTCAGCTTAGGATCATTAGCTAATGCTCTTTTCTTGTACTCGTTGAAATTCATTTTATGCACCTCTCTCTGTAGTCGTCCATTCGTGCTATTGCAGTTTTGATTTCGGCTGGCGGCGTCTTCTGCGTCTTTTTTACAAAGCCATGCAGTAGTATAATCTTATTTGCTCCGGGAATAAAATAGAAAACTCGGGATATATCACTAGCAAATTTTATACGAAGCTCCCACAAACCCTCTCCAATGTGCTTAGCATAGGGTTCTTTTAAGCCTATGCCAAAATCAGATAATAAATCGATTTGTCTTAAAGCTTTTGCCTTATGCTTTGCTTGTAAGCTGTCTAAAAATTCGGCTACTGGTATTTCACCATCCATGGTTTCATAAAAATCAATATTCCACATTATTTTTTACCGTACTTCCTATTTTATACCCGTTTCACTATCTATATTATACCGTAAATGATATATTTGTCAATACCATATATGATATATTTCTAAAATTCTTTATAAACAACGACCAAACGCGGGAAAAATGAGATCGCAAGGCGTATGCCTTGCGATGAAATCTTCACTTTGTTCAGATGAAATCTTTGTGCTTTGCACAAAGGTGAAATTAAATCCACCCTATCCGCCGCTGCGGATTTCATCCCCTTAGGGATTTCATCAGCCGTCAGGCTGATTTCACCCACACGCAAGGGTGGATTTAATTGAAAAGACACTTAAATTGATACAATTCAAGTGTCTTTTCATGGAGCGGGAAACGGGGTTCGAACCCGCGACATTCAGCTTGGGAAGCTGACGCTCTACCACTGAACTACTCCCGCGTATAAAATGCTGATTTCAAGCATAACAATACCAATTTAAAATAAATATATAGAAATATCATAATTAAAAATATATAGTAGATTGTATATTGCTAAAATTAAAAATTAATTAGTATAAGTATAACCAGCATTTAATCAGTATGACGATATTATCATATTCACTTTAAAAAATCAATACAAACTAAAGCATTTTATAATTATAAATTACCTTTAGATTGCAAAATAATGCAGATAGGCGGGGTTTTATCCCCGCCCGCAATGCTATCCCTGATATCCTCGGTTAACCAAATTATTTATATAATCCTGCATTTCCTGTTTTGAACTTATACCGTTTACGCCATCTATAACCGTTTTGCGCTCATCTTCTGTCAGGGAGGAGAAATAATCCATTGCTTTTGAGTTCTTAGCCAAAGCCATACCAAATCCCATAGGAATTCCATATCCGTTTACAAAATTATTTGATTTATCCATTATAACACCCAACGCCTTTCCTTTACTGATATTTTCGCTCTTTTTTATTTTTTCTTAGTGACATCGTATTATACATATATAAAAACGATTAATCTAATTGCAAAAAAAAGTAAAATCGTGTATTATACTAATCACTCATTAAAGACCGTGGGGGTGGTGCACTATGTCCATAGCAGAATTATTCAAAAAGAAGCAGACCGTCTATTCGTTCGAGATTTTTCCGCCAAAAAAAGACAGCCCAATTGACACCATTTATAATACACTTGATCAACTTGAGGGACTTCATCCTGATTATATCAGTGTCACTTACGGGGCGGGCGGAAATCCGGCCGATAAAACAACCATTGATATTTCCTCAATCGTAAAGGACAAATTCAATATAACGCCCCTTGCTCATCTTACCTGCATAAATAACAGCCGTGAGGATATTTCGGAAATATTGGGTCAGCTTAAAGAGCGGGGAATCGATAATATATTGGCGCTCCGTGGGGATTTTCGACCGGACATCCCGCCCAAAACCGACTTTCGTTATGCAAGCGAGCTGGTGGAGTATATAATAAAGCAGGGCGGTTTTCATGTTTCGGGTGCGTGCTATCCTCATGGTCATCCCGAAGGCGAAAACATGATTGATGATATTCATAACCTTCGAAAAAAAGTGGATGCAGGTGCCGAGCATCTGGTTTCACAGCTGTTTTTTGATAACTCGGTATTCTACTCCTTTGTTGAAAGAGCGCGGATTGCAGGAATCAATGTGCCGATTGGTGCAGGCATCATGCCGGTCACCAGCAAGAAACAGATTGAGCGAATGGTGTCTTTAACCGCCGCCAGTCTGCCTGTAAAATTCACCAAAATTATAAGCAGATATGAGCATAACCCCGAAGCTCTTCGCGATGCGGGGATTGCATATGCCGTCGATCAGATTGTAGACCTGATATCAAACGGTGTGCAGGGAATTCATCTGTATACCATGAACAATCCTCTTGTCGCCCGAAGGATAACCCAAGCGATTTCATCCTTAATTGCTGATTGATAGCATCTTAAAAAAGAGGGGTGTTTCCTTTGAGTGGGATAAGAATGTTTTCGCCGGAAATACCGCTTGTAATAGAT
>JAQWBH010000080.1 GCA_028707405.1 Parabacteroides sp.
AAATATTTAATATTTAGTCAATTACATGGATTAATCAAGTGAGTGCACTTGAATTCATAGCGTTGTATCAGATTAATCTGATTACATATGCTTTAAGATTAATCACATTTCTTGCAAAAGACAAATGACAAAACGGATTGAAACAAAAAAGGAGACTGCCGATCACAGCAGTCTCTCTCTCCTATTTGTTGCAAAGGCAAAAATCATTGCCCCGCATTATATTTACACTATTCAGTAACCCACTGCTGGTTTACCAGACGCTTGTATGAATTCAATCTCCATTTTGCATTGTCTTCGGCTGCCTGGAACAGAGCCTCAGCTTCGCCCGGATACTGCTTCATAACGGATGCAAAACGAACCTCGCCCTTCAGGAAGTCTTTGAACTTACTCCAATCCGGTTCTTTCGAATCGAGTGTGAACGGATTTTTGCCTTCAGCTTCCAATTGCGGATTATAGCGCCACAAGTGCCAGTAACCGCAAGCTACAGCTTCTTTTTCTTCAGCCTGCGCCTTGCCCATGCCTTTCTTCAAGCCATGATTAATACATGGAGAATAAGCGATAACCAATGACGGTCCTTCGTAAGCCTCAGCTTCACGCAACGCCTTCATAGTCTGTGCCTGATCAGCACCCATAGCGATCTGTGCAACATAGACATATCCGTAAGTGGTTGCCATAAGACCAAGATCCTTCTTGCGTATACGCTTACCTGCTGCAGCAAACTTTGCAATTGCACCAATAGGTGTAGCCTTCGAAGACTGGCCGCCAGTGTTTGAATAGACTTCAGTATCCAAAACAAGGATGTTAACATTCTTGCCGGATGCGATGACGTGGTCCAATCCGCCGTAACCAATATCGTAAGAAGCACCATCACCACCGATAATCCACTGCGAACGTTTAACAAAATACTGTGACAAGCCCTTCAACTCGGTACATACCGGACAACCTGCTGCAGCTCCCTTCTCAACAATAGCATCAAGCTGTGGAGCAAGCGCCTTTGTCTTGTCGGCATCGTCCTTATTTTCAATCCATTCGGTAAAGACAGCCTTCGCATCTTCAGGTGTATGTTCAGAAGCCAATGCTTCCTTCATCAGACGCTCGATGCGTGCACGCATCTTCTCATTAGCCAACTGCATACCCAAACCATATTCGCAGAAATCTTCGAACAATGAATTTGCCCATGCCGGACCGTGACCTTCTTCATTCTTTGTGTACGGTGTTGATGGGACAGATCCTGAATATATAGAAGTACAACCTGTTGCATTAGCCACCATCTCACGATCGCCAAACAACTGAGTGATCAACTTGATATAAGGTGTCTCGCCGCAACCTGCACATGCACCTGAGAACTCAAACAACGGAGTAGCGAACTGTGAATTCTTTACATTCATCTTAATATCGATCAGCGACTGTTTGGTCTTTACATTCTTAACGCAATACTCCCAGTTGTCAGCTTCAGCCATCTGAGTTTCAATAGGAACCATTGTGAGGGCTTTATTTCCCTTGAAGCCCGGGCAAATATCGGCACAGTTACCGCAACCCAAGCAGTCGAGAACATCAACCTGAATATGGAACTTCATACCCTTATAAGCTGCCGGAGCCTTCACATCGAGCATAGCGAACTTAGCGCCCTTCTGCTCCTCGCTGTCTAATACAAACGGACGGATTGATGCGTGAGGACATACATATGAGCACTGGTTGCACTGGATACAGTTGGCTTCATTCCATACAGGAACAAAGGCGGCAACACCACGTTTCTCAAACTTGGCTGTACCCTGCTGCCATGTACCGTCTTCTATACCCTTAAATGCTGAAACAGGCAACAGATCTCCATCCTGTGCATTAATAGGACGAACAACATCCTTGATGAATACAGGATCGTTGGCCGATTTTTCCTCATCATCAGGCAGGTTTGCCCATGCAGGATCAATAGTCAGCGTCTCATATTCGCCACCACGGTCGACAGCTGCATAGTTCTTGTTAACAACATCTTCGCCTTTCTTACCGTAAGACTTGACGATAAACTTCTTCATCTGCTCGATAGCCAGATCAACAGGAATAACGCCCGTGATACGGAAGAATGCCGACTGCAGGATTGTGTTCGTACGATTACCCAATCCGATCTCCTGAGCAATCTTCGTAGCGTTGATATAGTAAACGGTGATATTTTTCTTTGCAAAATAACGTTTTACCTTGTTTGGCAAATGCTTTGCCAAATCCTCACCGCTCCAGACTGTGTTCAGCAGGAATGTGCCATTCTCGCGCAAACCGCGTGTTACATCATACATGTGCAGGTATGCCTGAACATGACACGCAACAAAGTTCGGTGTATTAACCAGATAAGTCGAGCGAATAGGATGATCACCGAAACGCAGATGCGAGCAGGTGAAACCTCCGGACTTCTTCGAGTCATAAGAGAAGTAAGCCTGACAATATTTATCGGTGTTATCGCCGATAATCTTTACGGAGTTCTTGTTTGCACCAACCGTACCGTCAGCGCCCAAACCGTAAAACTTGGCTTCAAATATGCCTTCGCCGCCCAAAGCTATTTCTTCTTTCACCGGAAGAGAGGTGAATGTAACATCATCAACAATACCGATAGTAAACTGGTTCTTCGGCATCGGCAACGACAGATTCTCAAACACAGAAAGGATCTGTGCCGGAGTAGTATCTTTTGAACCAAGGCCATAACGTCCGCCAACGATCACCGGAGCATCAGGTGTACCATAGAAACAGTCTTTTACATCCAGATACAACGGTTCGCCGTTAGCACCCGGTTCCTTTGTACGATCGAGCACAGCAATGCGCTTAGCTGTCTTTGGCACAGCTGCCAGAAAATGCTTAGCAGAGAACGGGCGATACAGATGAACAGACACCAGACCGACCTTTTCACCATTCGAACGCAAATAGTCGATAGCTTCACGAGCAGCTTCTGTTACTGAACCGATAGCGATAATCACGCGATCGGCATCTTCAGCGCCATAATAGCTGAACAAACCATACTTACGGCCGGTGATCTCTGAAACTTCATTCATATATTCCTCAACAATAGCCGGAACAGCTTCGTAGTAAGCATTAGGAGACTCTCTGTGCTGGAAGAAATGGTCAGGATTCTCTGCCATACCACGAGCAACCGGATTCTTCGGATTCATAGCACGCGAGCGGAACTCAGCCAATGCCTTCTGGTCGATAAGCGGAGCCAGATCTTCATTTGACAACGCCTCAATTTTCTGTATTTCATGAGAAGTACGGAAGCCGTCAAAGAAGTTCACAAACGGAACACGCGATTTAATAGTTGCCAGATGAGCAACACCCGACAGATCCATCACCTCCTGTACAGAACCTTCGGCCAACATTGCAAAACCGGTAGAACGGCAAGACATCACATCCTGCTGATCGCCGAAGATACACAAAGCATGCGAAGCCAATGTCCGGGCGGAGACATGGAAGACACAAGGCAGCAACTCACCCGAAATCTTATACATGTTCGGGATCATAAGCAACAAACCTTGTGAAGCCGTAAATGTGGTCGTCAAAGCACCTGCCTGCAACGAACCGTGAAGTGCACCTGCTGCACCACCTTCAGACTGCATCTCCTGTACGGATACCGTCTCACCGAAGATGTTTTTACGTCCGGCAGCTGCCCATTCGTCTACGTACTCAGCCATAGGCGAAGATGGAGTGATAGGATAAATGGCTGCAACCTCACTGAACATATATGCTACGTGAGCAGCAGCCTGATTACCATCACAAGTCAAAAACTTTTTCTGTTTTGTCATAGACCTTAATTATTTAGTAATTAATGAAATTCAATATAGAAATCCGCAAAGCCAAAGAGGTATCACATTCTCGCTCCCTACTTCCAGTTTGTCGACAGCGTAATACATATCCGGATTGTTTTTACCTTTCCTTATCTCTTCAATCTTAAAATTATATTTCCTGTTCACCAAAAAAGAAACATTCCTTCCGCCCTCATTCAACTGGTTATCCTTTAACAACTGGTTTAAGAAAAAAGTTTCACGTACAGCCTGCGGATTAACTTCTATTGGACGTATCGGATACATCAGATTCGAATTGTACATATAAACCTCTGCAGGCTTTTTGGGAAACGAGTCGCCCACTTTATAAATCATATTGATCAACCGTGCATCCGTCAGATACTTGATATAATTCATTACCGTAGCACGAGAAGTCTCAATATCAATACTCAACTGACTAACGTTCGGCGTACAAGGGGATGTTGTTGCCAATATATATAACAACTTACGCAATTTCGGAAGATAAGTTTGCTCAATCTGTTTAATATACAAAACATCCACTTCCAGCATCATATTCATTGTTTTCAGCAAATTCTCAGAAAAATTGCGTTTTTCCAGAAAGAATGGATAAAAGCCATGATGCAAATAATCCTGAAAGTAAGCCATCGGTTTTGTCACAGCGCAAATAAGCTTCGCAATCTCCTGATGATTAGCCAATATCTCTTCAAAAGTATATGCCGGAAAATTATTACCCGACATCAGATTCAAAAATTCCCTGAACGAAAACCCTCTCAGATTATAAGAAACCACTCTGCCCGACAAATCGGGATTCTCTTCTTTCAGGCGCATCACAGAAGAACCTGTGAAGACAATCTTCAAATCTTTAAAGTGATCATAACAATATCTCAATTCCTTCGACCATCCCGGATATTTAAATACCTGATCAAGTAAAAGGACCTTTCCTCCTTTAGCTTTGAACTCGGCTGCAAAATCTATCAATGTCCGTTCGGTAAAATAAAAGTGATTCAAATTAATATACAAGCAATCTTTGTTATCTGCCCCATAAAACTCGCGGGCATAATCCAATAAAAACGTCGTCTTTCCTACTCCACGTGAACCTTTTATACCGATCAGCCTGTCGTTCCAGTCAATCTCATCCATCAGTCCCCTGCGTACCGGAGAATACAGATGTTCAATTAAATACTTATGTGTTCTATAGAATGTTTCCACTTATTACATATACATTAATAGGCAATCAATGATTAAAAAGCTAAACTACCTATCACTCGTTAACACCACAAAATTAAACAAAATATTTAATATTGCAATATCGAGATAGCAAATTTAACCATCAATTGCCCATTGATGTTATCTATTTTAATCAAGAACTGTTACCCAACCATATTTGTCCGGTTCGTCGCCATATTGGATAGCACGTAAATGATGATAGAGTTTTTCACAAACAGGACCCGGTTTACCATCCTTGGAAATAACGTATGATTTATTTTCATCAAGATCATCAATAGTTGATATCGGAGCGATTACAGCTGCTGTGCCGCACTCTGCCGCTTCATTAAATGTAGCTATTTCTTCATAAGGCACCGGACGGCATTCTACGGTAAGCCCCATATCCTTTGCCAGTTGCTGCAAACTCTTGTTGGTGATTGACGGCAGGATTGAATGCGATTTCGGAGTGATATAACTATTACCGCGGATACCGAAGAAGTTGGCCGGTCCGCACTCATCTATATATTTCTTTTCTTTCGGATCCAGATACAAAACAGCTGCATAACCTTTGGAATGAGCGATCTCACCGGCCACAAGACTGGCTGCATAGTTACCGCCTACCTTGATCGTACCTGTTCCATAAGGCGCAGCACGGTCATATTCGCGCATGATGCAGACCTTCGAGGGCATAAATCCGCCTTTGAAATACGGACCCACCGGAGTTACAAACACAAGAAACATATATTCCGGAGCCGGCTTAACGCCAACCTGCTGACCCAAACCAAGCATCAACGGACGAATATATAAGGCTGCACCACTCTCATAAGGAGGAACAAAACGTTCGTTCAGTCTGACTGTTTTGAGGACAGCTTCTTCAAACTTCTCAACAGGCAACTCTGCCATCTTGATGCCACGGCTCGACGATTGCATACGCTTCCCATTCTCATCAATACGGAATATGCGGATTTTCCCATCCTTACCTCTGAAAGCTTTAAGGCCTTCAAAAGATTCCTGACCGTAATGCAGGCAGGTAGAAGCCATGTGAAGATTAATAATTTCTGAAGAAGAAACTTCCAGTTCTCCCCATTTTCCGTCACGATAATAGCAACGTACATTATAATCTGTCTTCATATATCCGAAAGACAGATCAGACCAATTTATATTTTCCATATCAAAATATTAATATAACTATTTCGCAAAGATATTAATAAAACAACATATTGATGCGAAATTATTGCAAATCTATCTTTCAAACTGTATTTATTTCAAGCAAAATTACAAAATATATAACATTTCATTACTAACAAGGTATATTATGCAAATGATTACCTGTCAAAATTATTGCTGTTTCCCAAAAGAAAAAGTACTTTTGCCAAAAACATACATCCATATGAAAACATTATTATCATTGCCTCCTAATCTGGTGAAGAGCTTTCATGAAATAACACAAATAAATTCCGACGAATGGTTTTGTACATCCGATCCTACGGGTGCACGTCTAGGCTCCGGTGGAGGAACAACTTGGTTGCTCACCGCCTGTTGCCAGAAAGAAACCGGTAGTAATCGTCTTTCCGAATGGTTGCCTAAAGAGAAACGTATCCTGTTGCATGCAGGCGGGCAAGGACGGCGTCTGCCAAGCTATGCCCCGTCGGGAAAGATACTCACGCCTATCCCGGTGTTCCGTTGGGCAAGAGGACAGAAACTGTCGCAGAACCTCCTATCACTACAGCTTCCGCTTTACGAAGCGATCATGCGCAAAGCCCCGGAATCGCTTCACACACTCATTGCCAGCGGTGACGTATACCTCAGAAATGATAAAGCACTACAAAACATACCCGAAGTCGATGTTGTATGCTACGGTCTGTGGGCTGATCCGATCCTGGCCACACACCATGGCGTATTTGTATCGGACAGGAAAAGTCCGGATACTCTCGATTTTATGTTGCAAAAACCTACGCATGACGTATTAAGCGAACTGGCACAGACACATCTATTCCTGATGGATATAGGTGTATGGCTGCTTAGTGACCGGGCGGTCGAACTACTGATAAAACATTCGTACAACGACAACCGTTCGGAGATGAAGGCATATGACCTGTATTCCGAGTTCGGACTGGCTCTTGGAAAACATCCGCACGTCATCGACTCCGAGCTGAACCGGCTCAGTGTGGCTATCCTTCCACTGCCTGGAGGCGAATTCTATCATTATGGCACAAGCCCGGAGCTTATCTCATCAACACTGGCCGTACAGAATCTGGTGTGCGATCAGCGTGCTATCATGCAAAGGAAAGTGAAACCGCACCCTGCCATGTTTGTGCAGAACGCCGAGGTGAAACATCCGCTTACGGCTGCAAACTCCGAACTATGGATTGAAAACAGCTATATCGGCAAAGACTGGACACTGGAGAACCGCCATGTCATCACTGGTGTTCCAATCAATGACTGGACGCTGCACCTTTCACCGGAAGTATGTATCGATATTGTTCCAATAGGCGACAAGGACTTAGTGGCACGCCCTTATGGCTACAACGATCCCTTCAAGGGAAACGCCGACGCTCCCGACACATTGTTCATGGGCAAACCGCTTGTACAATGGACGCAGGAAAGACATATCCATACCGATTGGAATGAAGACATTCAGGACACCCCCATTTTCCCGATATGTCATACGGTCGGCGAACTGGGTCTTGCACTTCGCTGGATGACCTCCGAGCCTAGCCTGAAAGCCGGCAAAATAATATGGCAACAAGCGCAGAAGCTTTCGGCCAACGACATATCCGACAAAGCCAACCTCCGCCGCTTGTTTGCACAACGGAAAAACTTCCGTATCAAAAACTGGCCCGTACTGGCTGCCAATCATGAGAAGAGCGTGTTCTATCAGTTGGATCTGGCTGATGCAGCATTGGCTTTTGCCACGCAGAGGATAACGTTGCCCGCTCCTCTGCCTCAGGATACACCACTGATGAAACGTATTCAGGACAACATGTTTCGCGCCCGTACATTAAAATTACGAGGCGAACTATATCAAGTCGATCAGCAACAAGCTTTTTCCCTGTTGCGGGAAGGACTGATAGGTACAGTCAACAGCGAGAAGCAAATACCGCATCTCAACGTCTACCACGATCAGATCGTCTGGGGACGCAGCCCTGTACGTATTGATCTGGCAGGAGGTTGGACCGATACGCCGCCGTTCTGCATGTTCTCGGGGGGAGATGTAGTGAACGTGGCTATCGAGCTCAACGGTCAGCCGCCTCTGCAAGTATATGTCAAGCCGGCGAGAGAATACAAGATCATCCTCCGTTCCATTGATCTCGGAGCAATGGATATAGTAACCACATGGGAAGAACTCGAAGACTACCACAAGGTCGGATCACCCTTCTCCATTCCAAAAGCCGCCTTGTCACTGGCGGGATTCTCACCTGAGTTCGCTGCCGAAAGATACAAATCACTCGAAGAACAACTGCATGCCTTTGGGTGCGGTATTGAGGTAACACTGCTTGCAGCCATACCGGCTGGATCCGGACTGGGCACAAGCTCCATCCTTGCCGCAACAGTACTCGGAGCCGTTGCCAATTTCTGCGGACTCTCATGGGATAAGAACGAGATCGGACGCCGTACCCTCATCCTTGAGCAACTGCTCACTACCGGCGGCGGATGGCAGGATCAGTACGGTGGAATCCTGCACGGTCTGAAGCTGCTTCAGACCATCGAAGGGTTCAATCAAAGCCCATTGATACGCTGGCTGCCTGATTATCTCTTTACCGACCCTGAATACCGTGCCTGCCACCTACTCTATTATACCGGCATCACGCGCACCGCCAAAGATATACTCTCGGAGATTGTACAGGGGATGTTCCTTAACAGCGCTCCTCACCTGCATATTCTTTCATTGATGAAGACTCATGCTCTGGATATGTACGACGCCATCCAGCGGGGTGAATTCGAAACCTTCGGGCGTTTAGTCTCCAAAACATGGGAACAAAATAAAGCGCTCGACTCGGGGACCAATCCACCTGCCGTGGAAAAGATTATCTCCCGTATCAAAGATTATGCTTTAGGTTACAAACTTCCCGGTGCCGGCGGCGGCGGATACCTGTATATCATCGCTAAAGATCCTTCGGCGGCCGCCCTGATCCGCAAGGAACTAACAGCATCGTCGCAGAATGCCAATGCCCGCTTCGTAGAGATGAGTCTGTCGAACAAAGGCCTTCAGATAAGCCGGTCTTGAGAAGATCGGCATACAACAGAAAGAGCGAGATATCACTAAAATATCTCGCTCTTTCGTTATAGTTTATGCTGAAGCCTTTACGCCTGAGCTTCCACTTTCTTTACTGAAACGTACGACTTCCCTTCAGCTTTCTTACGGAAAGCAACAATACCGTCAACAAGTGCATACAATGTATGATCCTTGCCCATTCCAACGTTTTCATCAGGATGATGAACCGTTCCTCTCTGACGAACGAGGATATTGCCGGCCTTTACAACTTCGCCGCCATAAATCTTAACTCCTAAACGTTTGCTATGTGATTCACGGCCGTTCTTAGAACTACCAACACCTTTTTTATGTGCCATTTTCTTTTCCTCCTTTAAACGTTAAGCAACAATTTCTTTCACATTCACTTCGGTAAACTGCTGGCGATGACCATTCAATTTACGATAGTCTTTTCTTCTCTTCTTGTGGAATACCAATACTCTGTCTCCCTTTACTAAAGGAGAAACAACTTCGCAAACCACTTTAGCACCTTCTACTGTAGGTGTTCCCACTGTTACAACACCCTCGTTGTCGACCAACAACACTCTGTCGAACTCAACAACAGCTCCGCCTTCGGCGTTCTGAATGTGATGAACGAACAATTTCTTGCCTTGTTCAGCCTTAAACTGTTGTCCGTTAATTTCTACGATTACGTACATCTGTTTTTTATATTTAACAGGTTTTGTCCCGGGGGTGGATACACTTATAGATATCACTTGTTTACCCTCTGCAGAATTCAGGCCACAAAATTAGTATCTTTCATTCGATCTTCCAAACTTTCTTGAATTTATTTTTCACAACAGATTTCAGGTTGCATAAAATTATTCTCGGAAGATTCCTAACTAGGAATATAATACGTACACTTTTAACTAATAGACCGTCTATCAGCAAAATGTTATCCTGTTTCTTTTTTGTGTAATCAATAAAACCTGTTCAACGATTATTTAAAAAACGCCACTTCTTTATTACAAAATAATTATTATATTTGATGTAATAAAAAAAAACTACTATTTCCAAATAAAGTGAAGCCCATTTACTTCATAACGTTAATAATATTAATAAAAGAATAACTATTTTCATATATAAATAGAAAATAATTATATTTGTAAAGACTCAAAAAGAATAATGGGTTCTAATTCTTCTTCTGTTTGAAAAAATTCGATTTTATATAGAACCCTCTTAAAATTGTA
Organism: Parabacteroides sp.; assembly: GCA_028707405.1. GTDB lineage: Bacteria > Bacteroidota > Bacteroidia > Bacteroidales > Tannerellaceae > Parabacteroides. Next base: position 10,425 of record JAQWBH010000080.1, read on the forward strand.
TGCCTATGAGAAACACAAGTTAAAAGGAATATTCATATATATTCCATTTAAGAAATAAGCAACATACTGCTTTTCTTCATTTTTACCGTATTTTAATATCTAAAAAAACATCAAATGAATTTACTACAAACAAAAACAATTTCACGAAAACGTTATGTTATTGTAGCGGCATGTCTGTGTATAAGTACAAGTCTTGCTTGGTCTGCAACAAACAGTCGTGATGACAATCATATGTATCCCAATAGTGGAGCAAGTGTAACCCAACAAAAACAAACGATTAAGGTTACGGTAACTGACAGTCAGGGCGCTATTATCGGTGCCAATGTGATGGTAAAAGGTTCGACCATCGGGAATATAACAGATATAAATGGAATTGCCATCATTGAAAATGTACCATTAAAAGGAACTTTGGTTATATCTTATATTGGCTATAAAACACAGGAATTTCCACTAACAGGAAAGAAAAATCTCTCTGTACGTTTACTTGAAGATACCCAAAATTTGGAAGAAGTAGTTGTAACCGGATACGGGTCTCAGGCGAAGAAAGATATTACCGGATCTGTTTCTGTTGTTTCGGCCAAAGATATTTCAGAAACACCTGTAGCTACGTTTGCTGAAGCGTTACAAGGAAAAGCCTCCGGTGTATATGTTTCTACAACAGGCGCACCAGGTTCGGACGTAACAATTCGTATTCGTGGTGTAGGTTCTGTAAATGGTTCAGACCCGTTGATTGTCATTGACGGTATATCTAATGCTGCTATCAATTCGGTAAATCCGAACGATATTGAGTCTATGCAAGTGTTAAAAGATGCTTCCGCCACTGCCATTTATGGTGCACAAGGAGCTAACGGAGTTATTATTATCACAACAAAGAAAGGCACCAAATCCGGTCAACCTCGTATTTCTTATGATGGATATGTAGGTGTTGCCAAAATGGCTAATAGCGGTTATGATCTGTTGAACGGATGGGAAGCTATGGAATTTCAAGCTTACGGATTGGTGAATCGCCGTGATTATCGTGGCGAGACCACCGGATTATCGGACACACAGTTTGGTTCACTCAATGCCAATGACGAACTAACAATGCCTTACGCAATCAAGCCAGCTGGCTTATCTAAGGAAGATGTAATATCCAGATGGGGAAGTATAGACAACTGGGTTAAATCATACAAGAGTGATGGTTCTTCCAGTTGGTCTCGTTCTGCCTATTATCAAATGCTAGAAGATGGTGCCTCAGAATCTGAAGCTCGTAAAGGAACCGACTGGTATAATGAAATTGTTCGTACAGGTCTGGTTCAAAATCATCAGATTTCTGCTCTTGGCGGTTCGGACAAAGGAACATATTCGTTAGGAATTGGCTATATGAATCGCGAGGGAACCATTAAATCTTCATATTTTGATCGCTATTCACTCCGTGCAAACGGAACATTTATTCCCAATAAATACTTTAATTTAGGTTCAGATATCAATTTGTCGGTCATGGAAACTAGTGGTGAACGTGGAACTCAGGGTGATGATAATATTTTTGCTCAAACCTATACGATTCAGCCATGGGTACCTATATATAATGTAGGCGGTGAATTTGCCGGATCACAAGCACCAAATGGCGGACGTGCTAATTCGGCTGTAGCAACTGTTGAGCGTGCAAAGAACGACTGGAACAGAATGTTCCGTGGACAAGGAGCTGTCTTTGCTGAGTTAAAACCGATCACCGGACTGTCTATTAAAACACAGTTCAGTGCTATGTTAAGAGGTAATTGGCAACGGACATTCAACGAACGCGATATTATGACAAACAAGGAAGGTGCTTCTACCAACAACCTGTATGAATATTCGTCGTATAATCTGAACTGGCAATGGACTAATACCGCTACTTATGATCATACATTTGCTAAAGATCATAAAATGACAGTGATTCTCGGTACTGAAGCCTTAAATGAGAACTTAGGCCGCGAGATGTCAGCTACACGATACAATTATGCTTTTGAAGAAGAACCAAATACCTGGACCATCAATAATGGTGCTGCTGCCAATTTAAATAACAGCGGTACAGCATTTAACCACACCAGTATGTTTGGTATGTTTTTCCGTGGTGATTATTCATATAAAGGTAAATATCTGGCTACAGCAACCGTACGCCGTGATGCTTCTTCCAAATTCGCCAAGGATAATCGTTGGGGAACATTTCCGTCACTTTCCATTGGATGGCGTATTTCCGACGAAAAATTCATGAAACCTACCAATAAATGGTTGGATGACCTGAAGATTCGTGCCGGATACGGTACAACCGGTAACTCGAATATCGGTGCATACAATTATGCATTTCAATTTTCTACCGGCAATAGTTATTTATATTCTACTGCTGGTACTGATAGTGAAGTCGCTGCAGGTTATGCAATTTCCAGTTTAGGAGACACGAATGCAAAATGGGAAACAACTAAAATGACCAACGTCGGTTTTGATGCCAGCTTGTTCAATAAGCTAACTTTCTCAGCTGATTTTTACGTAAAGAAAACATCAGATATGCTAGTTCCGGCAAACTGGTCGGCATTGGCTGGAAATGCTACAAAGCCAAATGTGAATATTGGAGATATGAAAAATACCGGTTTTGACCTCAGTGCTACTTGGCGAGACAAGATCGGAAAAGTACATTACACTATTTCAGGCAATGTATCACATTATAAAAACAATGTAGTCAAATTAGGTTCTTCAGACTTATTTTACAGCACACGTTTGTCAAAAGTTACTATCACAACAGAAGGACAGCCGGTCGGTATGTTCTATGGTTATAAAATCGATGGTATCTACAAAAGCGAAGAAGATGTCTTGAACTACAAGAATGATAAGGGACAAACGGTTTTGCCGTATGCTATTGCATCGAAAAGTGATCTGAATGCAAAAAATTATATCGGACGCTACAAGATTAAAGATATCAACAACGACGGTAAGATTGGTGCCGAAGACCGTACCATTATTGGGAATCCGCATCCCGATCTGACAGGAGGTATAAACCTCGGTATAAATTATAATAACTGGGATATGAGCGCGAATTTCTACTTTTCTATCGGTAATGATTTGTATAGACATTATATGTACTATACCCATTATGCCGCCTTACAGTCAAACTACTCGAAAGATCGTCGAGATAATTCATGGGATCCGGTGAAGAACCCTAATGGAATTTATCCGTTGTATTGTGGGTCAACCGGTGAAGGAACAGAGGCTGCCAATGAATCGAACTCTATGTATATACAGGATGGTTCCTATTTACGTCTGCAAACTTTGGCCCTGGGCTATTCTCTGCCGAAAAAGCTGATTGAAAAAGTTAAATTATCAAAATTACGTGTTTATGTGCAAATGATGAATGTATTCACCATTACCGGATATGACGGATTGGATCCTGAAGTTCGGAATTATAATAATGCTACCCGCTCTATGGGTATTGACTACGGCTCTTATGGAATGCCGCGTTTATTCCTTGTCGGACTTAATTTGACATTGTAATAAATAAGAGAAAAAATGTACAACGATAAAAATAGTTCAATATGAAAAAAATATATATATATTCAACCTTAGTCGCTTTGTGTGCTAGTATGACGGCTTGCAACAACTTCCTGGACATAGAACCGGTTGGTGCTGTCACAGAAACAACGCTGACAAACGTAACCAACATGGATTATGCCATTACCGGTATGTATTCATCCATGCATCAGACAGATTATTTTGCTGCCCCGCTTACCAACTATGCTTATGGCGATGTGATGGGTGGTGACGCAAATAAAGGATCTACGTTTAATGATCAGTCGGATTTCACAAATCTGGAAACTTATGGTATTACAACTGATAATGGTTATCTAAATTCAAAATGGAGTTCATGTTACGACGGTGTATTTCGTGCAAACACGGTATTAAGCATGGCTGAAAAAGGGAAAGAAGAATTCTCTGCCAAACAAGGTGAGGTCAAGGATTATTATACGGAAACCGTTGCGCAAGCTCGTTTCTTCCGAGGGCTCTGGCACTTTGAAGCAGTTAAGCTCTTCGGTGCTGCCGTGCCCTATGTTGGCAATGAAGAATACAGTCAAAGTGTGAACCCTATTGTATCTAATGTGGATCAATCAGGTAACTATATTTATATATGGGATAAAATCATCGACGATTTCAAATATGCTTACGAGAATCTACCGGATACGTGGTCATCTAAGCAGGGATATGCCAACAAATGGGCTGCAGCTGCTTTCTTAGCTAAGGTCATGATGTATGAATCGTCTCCTTATAACGGTACAAATGGTACAGTGAATCGTTGGGATGAAGTAAAATCTCTTTTGGAAACCATCATGACTGAAGGAAAAGATAATCATGGTACGAAGTTTAAATTGGCAGATACATATGAATCACTTTATGTGGCCGGCGAAAGCGATTGGACAGGTGAATCTGTATTCGATATGCAGATGGCAATTTCTGGTGTTGAAGAAAACACAAACAATGTCAATGGTTCTTGGCATATCGGTATGTCTGGTGCCCTAGGTACAGGCGGATGGGGCTTCTATCAGCCTTCTTACGACTTGGTGAATTCATACATTGTTGATGACAAGGGATTACCTTACACAGATAATTCTTATCGTAATGTACCGGCATTGACGATGTTGGATGCCACGGCTACGGTTCCGACAACCGACTTGACCGTTTATACCGACCCACGTCTGGATTATGCCGTCGGACGTTTTGATGTACCTTACTGGGATTGGGCTGTACCAACAAGCATTGACGGATGGGTTCGTGACGTATCTAACGGTGGTGTCTATCTGAATAAAAAAAATATTCCTAAAAAAGCAGATAAGGGAAGTCTAAGCGTTTCAACACTTACTGATTCATCAGCAAAAAACTTCCATTTGATTCGTTATGCTGACGTATTATTATGGTATGCAGAAGCATTAATCGAAACAGGGGACTATGCCGGTGCACAAAAATATATAAATATGGTCCGTGCACGTGCAGCCAACTCATATGTGAAAGCTGTTAATGCTTCTACGATGGAACAAACCTCATCTTCGTATGTTCTAGATGATTTGATAAACGGAAAGAAAGATGTTAATGCAGCAGCCAACTATCGGGTCGGACTCTGGCCGGCTTCTCAATTTACCACAAAAGAAGGAGCTACTATCGCTCTAAGATCTGAACGCCGCGCAGAAATGGCCATGGAAGGACATCGCTGGTATGATTTGGCCCGTTGGGGAGTCATCAAAAACACTTTAACAAGTTATATCTCTTATGAACAAACATACTTAAAGAAGTATAAGAGTAGTGTTTATAATGAGAAATGGGTAACAATGCCAATTCCGAACGACCAGATTATCACAATGGATGGTGCACTGGTTCAAAATGTAAATTGGAAGTAGATAACGTAAAACATTCTCGAAAATAGATTTTTATAGTAGGGAGAAATCTGAATAATTTCTCCCTACTAGTTTAAATTAAACTATATTAATAAAGGAATAAATTATTATAGAATAACCTACCAGCAATAAAATCAACAATTTGTTTACGAATCTTCTCGCTAAGTTTGCTTGTTGATTTCCTTTCATCATTAAATTGAAGACACAAAATCAAATTAGGTATGTCATATCTGCTTTATATTCAGTCAACTATGTGAAAAAGTTTAAAAAAACTATTCCTTTCCAAATCTTGTTCATCACTTGCTTTATATTTTCTGCGAAAGAATTTTTGCACAAGTTCGGAAGAATTTTTCTGTTTGTACTCACTTATTTATCGACTCACATATGTGGAACGATCGATCCATATAATATGAGCCGATCGATTCATATAATGTGGAACGGTCGATTCATATAATATGAATCGATAGAAATATGAGAAGGGTTACAAAAATATATCTTCACGTTTGCTAAAATTCACTCTTTCTAGTACAAAAGATTTCAATAGAACAATAAGTTAATATAATAAATTGGCAATTATGTTTGTAGTCCAATTTTGTCAGCGAAAAAGTATATTTTTTTGAGGTGAGGCACTGGTGACGCTACAAAATTTTAGCATCACCTAATATGTAAGCGTCTCCGCGATTCTATATTGTAGTAACTTTCTCTTTTGTTTATTTTTGTTCCATTAAATTCATTTCTACAATTATGGAACAGCAAACAGCGTTGAATCGCTATGAACGAACTTGGCTCAG
>JAQWBH010000081.1 GCA_028707405.1 Parabacteroides sp.
TAATATGAACATATTGAGGAGCCATCCTAAAGGGTGGCTCCTACCAGCAACTCAGTGGCTCTATGTAAGAGATTGAGTGGCTCTTTTTCAGGAGATTAGGTGGCTCCGGAAACTCGTAATATTCATCCTGCCCAGCGTATGCTACGTCGCACTAGAAATGATGCCCTAGTTATCCTGGATGACATCGGTGCAGAAAAGCCGAGCAGTTGGGTGGAAGAACAGCTCTACTCAATTATTGACCTCCGGTATCGAATGAAGCGCAGCACTTTCTTTACAACCAACTGCAGTTTAAAAGATCTCGAAACGCGGATTGGCAGTCGGTCCGTATCGAGGATTATGGAGATGTGCGAAGGGGTTAAAGTTGGTGGGGTGGACTGGAGAAAGCAAAGAGTTTTATGATTCCACTTTTTCTATTGTTTTAATTCATTATTCAATAAATGCCTGCACAAGTATTTCATTAAGTAAAGGTTCTCCAAAATCACAAACAAACTCCTCGTCATCATAAGTCATTACGTATTCTCCTATTCTGTTATGTACGATACTACACCGTATCCGATATATAAAATATGTGCTGACACTAACGATAAATTCCCTGTATTTTATACTTTCGTTTTGAGGACTAGTTCTGTGCTTTCGTTTAAATCCCTCCAGATCAAAGTTACCCTGAAGGTAAAAATCGAATTCACTTTCATCTTTAATAGGATTTGAATCCTTACCATAATCCCAAAATATCTTTTTAGCCTTGTCCTTAAAGTTGTCAGCCGTATTTAATGAATCCCCAATCTTAGAAATATTTGAACATCTTGAATTTACAATACTCTTCAACCTTACAATTTCTTTATTGTTATATTTATTTAGTATTTCTCCAATACCTTTAATATCGTCTGGTAAACTTTTTATTGAATTCACGAAATCGAACTCGAAAAGCAACTCAAGCAAATGATACGATTTTAAAAATCTCTCAAAACTATATATTTCATCCACTGATCTAATGCTGTTTTCTTTATGATACGAAGTAGGTAAATTTATGTTCTTAACTGCACAAATTTCACTAACAGTTTTTTTATGCGGTTGAATGTTAATATTCTCATGATAAAAGCCCCCCCACAAAGGTGCAGAAAAATAATAATCGCTCTTATATTCATCAATTCTAGACTCATTGATTACTATGTAATTATTTTTAAATTGATATTCCGCAGTGAGTTCATCCGCTTCAAAAAGGAAAGCGTAATATTCCCATTCGGTCATTTCTGATACTTCGAGATGACGGTCTTTGCATTTACATAATATTCCCAATATATTGCCATCCTGGTCTTTGACTTCTATATTTTCGCTGATATCGTAACACTGTCTTATTCCTAAAATCGGTATTATTGCATTTCCATTTAATATTATAATTTCGTCATTTTTCTGGACTGTTTCTAATTTATATGGCAAATCCTCAAATTCCCTAATCTCTAACAACTTATCGAATATCATATTAAGCCCCCGCTACCCAACAATCCTTTAATTCCTTTTCTCCCTCTTCCCTGAAATATTCCTTAAAACCATTCATAATGAGTGCCCTGGTCGAGTAACCAACGTTTTGCTTTCTTGGGTTGAGACCAGTCCTAACTTTGTCATATTCAGTTAAACCAAAAGGATCACTTTCCTCTGTTGCCATACTTAAACACTCACGCAATTTTTTTAGTGAATTTGTAATTCTTTCAATTCTAACCTCACTAGTTCCAAAATCAGACAATGCTGAAAAGAATCCGCACAAAACATTTTCATCAGCCAACCAATTTGAGTTGTTGTGTTCTGAACCATTTCGGTTATAAATCCTATAGAACTCTAAATCCAGGGCAACATACGTTTTCAAGTATTCTGAAAATGATATAAATTGCTTTTCAAGGGTATTCTCATCTGAGTCAAATACCGTATTTTCCGCCAGTTGTTGTGCAATAATATTTTCCTTACTAATTTCGTGGCTTTTTGTAAGGTAGCATTGGTAGGCACTAACTAATCTAACAAATGCGAATTTTCCTGGCTTGTTTCTTCTGTTACCACTTTTTTCCACATATATTTCCAAGTCACTTATCTCTGATTCCAGCTTTTCTTTTATGGTTGAGAACAATAATTCAACTTGATGTCTAAGGGACATTGGTTTTTGTCCAGCATTAAGGACAATTATCCTGTAAATAAGGTGTTTTAGTTCTTGTTCAAGCCAAAATTCAAGTAATAAAGTCTGACCATCCTTGAATTCATAGCCTTCCTTTTTAATATCCTTGAGTATGTATGTTCTCTGCAAACCATCTAGGATGTTTACTTGACCATTTTTACACAGTTCGGCATTTAAATCGTCTGTCAAACCTTCTTTCCGAAGAATATCAACAATTTTTTTTACATACTCCGGTTTAATCGCTAGTGTTATTGTTGGAAGCAAAGCGCCATTTATGATATCTTCTTTCATCCTCTTATAAGCTTGATGTTTTTCCCTCTTTCTCTGTATTTCAAAGTCATCGAAATTATCTCCAACCAGATCTAAGTAGTCATCAATAGATGTTTTTGCATATATTACTGTGGTATTACTTCTTAAGTCTTTTGCTTTTCCCAAAATATCTATGGTACAACAACCTCCGTTTCTTATAGAATTATTGAACAATATTAGACTTCCTCATTATCATTTAATTCCCTTTTTTCTTTTTATTTAATTTTCTCATTTGAGATATGTTTGATAAATAGCCGGGGCAAGCCCCTACGCCCCGAGCTTGAGCTCACAGCTCCAGGACTTTGCCCCTAGTCCGCTCCGGCATAGTACTCCGGAATGCCTGGCGGCAATCCTCCGCACTAAGCCTGCCGCTCAGTGGCCGCCCGCTCATGCCGGCTGCGCTTACGCTCCGCTCTCGGCATCAGCTCCCCGATGATAGCCTGGTGGTTGGAGAACGCTGGCGATAACCCCCCGCCCCACCATCCGATAAAAGAGAGTTATGTAACCCTAAAGGGATGCTTCGCTTTACATAACTTCGTTTTATCGTAAGTTGGGGCTATCCCGGCTCCGCAATTCCCTTCGGGCTACCCGATCGGCGCTCACCCTCGCGCGCTGCGCGATCATGTGCTCGGATGTTCGCGGCCCTGTGGGAAATGCTCCGCCTCGGTGCCCGCCCGCTCGTACCGGCTGCGCTAACCGCTCCGCTCTCGGTACCAGCTCCCCGATGTAATAAAAAGGCTCTATGATTATCACTTTTCAGATGTTTTATTATTTTCTTGCGTCGAAGTCCTTTTTTGTTCTGTGTAATATATGTAGAAACCACGGATCACATAGTCAGCAAACCTTTCTCCAAAACGTCTCAATCGTCTGCTCAAAATACATATAAGAACAATCCCTAAGCCGATTAACCATATTTCTTTTGCGGGAGCTTGATGATTTCTATTAATATTAATTACCGCAGATATAACGAGCGATAAATTAATCATTAATATGCCTGCAAGAAAATTACGAATCATTCCATATTGAGCATTGAAATTTTGAATCATACCATCCTTTCCTAATGTTTGAAGTTTAGAATAGAAAAGGTTGAAAATTTCTTGTGATCTTATACCATCTTTTAGTTCAATCTTAAAAATGTCAGCTGCAGCTTCTTTTAGACTCTGTTTCATTTGATCGGAGTATTTAGAATTATCCTCATTCAGAAATCGTTGGGAAGGAAAACCTCCCCAAATCTTAATATAAATTTTATCCTCCATTATTTGGCTTAGTTCATGTAAAACAACGCCCATAAACAGAGCCCCGCAAAAATAAACCGTTGTTAATATTACTTGGTTGGGAGACTTAAAATTTATTGGAAGGTCAAATAATGATGTTGTTACAATATCAATAGCATATAAACCTAAAAAACCCGGTATTAGATATCCAAGCACATCATAAATACTCAGTTTGGATAAAAATCCATTTTCCATTATCCGTCTCCCTTACGATAGTATGCCTTTTTCTTCAGCTAGTTCTTCGGGTATATCCGTTATTTGCCAATCGTCATTAATAACAACCCCGAAATTATTAACGATAAATAGGTTTATATGTTTTTTAAGGTCATCAATATAATAGCTATCGCCAACTATTATAAAAAAACAAGGATTTCTATTGATTTTAGATATATACAACATACTTGAAGAATCTTTTGAGCTGTAGTTAACATGGTTGTTTGGATGTTTGTGCCATTCCCCTAAGTAGTCCACAGAGTATTTGCGATACAGAATATTCATTATATGTAAATTATACTGAACATCCTTTTGAAAATTGCATGGCATTTTTACTGCATTGGGGCCTGGACTAGTTGCGTGAGTAATGATGAAATCACCACTTAATAATCTTACACCAAGCAATATTCCACCTGTCTCAACATGATTGGCTTGAGAGACTTCTGATACAATTCTTTGAAGCGCTGCCCTAAATATATAAATCATTATAATTGTATATCCATAATTTCAATGTATTTGTTTTCTTCATCAGAAGTTAAATTAATGTGCTGATCGCATACCTCACATCCTTTTATTCCAGGCAAAATATATTTTTTAACGTCCATATAGCCTTTAAAAAATTCAGTTCCATTAACCATCTTTTCATTGCCAATTAAATAAAAGTTGTATGGATATCCATTTGAATCAAATTCCCTAGTTTGGAGCAAAGTATCAACTGCAATTTTAGCGGTAAGCAATGCAACTGTATGTGTCTTAATACTTCCGCCTGGAAAAGTCGGTCTGCCACATCCATAATTCATTTCTTCTGGCAGCAGCTTGGCGAAATCAGGTATTTCTTCATCCGCTGCCATCTTATCAATTCTTCTTGCTTGACATTCAAAACAACTGATTTTCTTTTCACTAATTAATACAAATCCGGCAACCGCATTATAAAAAACACCAGCAAATATCACCTTTTTATTGATTGGAATTAAAGTCGAGTTTATTGCATATCTTGCTTCCACGTCATCGATCGTAGAGACAATGATATCATATGACTGCAGGCAAGATAGAGTAACTGAGTAATCATCCAACACATTACACGTTAAAACCTGGCACTCTGCTTGGGGATTTATATCCATAATTTTTTCTCTAACACCATCAGTCTTATATTTATTAATGTCTTTAATTGATAAATCATGGCGCCCAATATTCTCAATTTCTAACTTATCATTGTCTACTAGAAGAAATTGTGTTACCCCGCTACGAGCCAGTTCTGCGGTAATTGTTGAACCTAATGCACCTAGTCCTATAACTGCCACTTTTTTATTTCTCAAATCGTTTAATTGATCATTACTTTCTCGACTAAAAATATCTTCGTATACTCTCAAATGTCTGAACCTTCCCAATGCAGTCGAAGACTTTTTGGGATCAATTAGAAATACCTGACCTTTATATAAATCATTGATATATATCAACATTAAAGGAATGGGATAGGATACTTCTCTTTTAACTGCAAAATCGAAGAATCCCTTCGAACCATGTGAGAAGATATTCATAAAGGTCTTAACTTTTTGTTTGGAATCTATAGCGGGATCAGTTACTATTGGTTTTTTTGTAAAAACAACAATACCTTTGCCATTTAATATTTTTTCAGCCATAAGACTTATAGGTAAACATAAAGGCCTAATACTTTTTCCATCTATAGTAATCTCCGTCACAATATTGGCGTTATATTGAAATTTTGAATAATGAAAAATACCGACACACTCATTATTTATTTCGCTCAAATTCTCAGGTAGTATGAAAAGTTCGTAATCTCTATCATAATTTATCGGTAGAATATTATTTGAATCATATTGCCCCGATTCGAACCATTCTGCAATCCTTTGCATTATATATTCAATCCCATAATCCTCATCCCATTGATTTGGATAGTGATTCAGATAACATATTTCACCTTCTGAATTGTGATATCCTTGCTCGAATGCTTCTATATTTTCACCGGAATAATGCCATATACGCACACGTATTCGAACCTTAGGATAAACATAAGGATAGAAACACTCAACCCAATATTTTTTCCCTTTATATTCATGAACATAATCGATTACAAAAAATTTGCCTTTTGAGAATCCATACTGAATGGGAAGTATACTTACTTTATTAAATTCTTCAACAAAGGCGACTTCCCTTAAAAACCTTTTTTTATTAAAATTATTATCTTGCTGATACCATTGCATAATCATTTGCCGAATGAAGCATCCGTTATTTTCCCTTTAGGTGATCCTATGCCTGCAACAAAAGGCGCTTTAAGTTTCGAATATCGATTATATTTACCCTTTTTCAATACATAATTTTCTGAAAGTTCACTGTTAAGTTCAATTTTTTCGGAGATATCGAAAGTTAAATGTCCATCTTTTCCAGTTATATAAACACCCCCTGTATCGCTAGAATACTCTTGATATAATTCAATGGCGTCATCATGCGGAGGCCAAGTTTTATCTTTCTTATCTTCTGGATCACATCCCGAGATTATTGTATACTCAGGTGAAATGCTCTCGATTGCTTCTGTATAAGGATTCTTTTTATCACTGTCAGATTCTTCGAAAAAGAAGGATCTCGATCCATGGTGACTCGCATGAAGAATATCAGCATCAAGCATATCCGGATAATTAGCTACCACTTTATTTTTCCATGCTTCGCAGTTCGAGTCTCCTGCAAAAATTACAGATTTCTCGCCCTTTACAAATTTCAATACTAAAGAATTATAATGAACTTCATCGTTATCGTTACTCTTAGAGCATAAACAAAATGCATCAACCCCATCATGGGAGAATGACAACTTGGAGCTACCAGCTTTTAATTGTTTAGTAGAGATTCTTTCTATAAGATCTAATAGAACATCATACTCAGGGCTTTCCTCGGCATCATCGCTTCTTCTATATCCGCTTTCCCAGATTTGGCCTATTTCAAAGTTTTCATCAATTGTATCCAGACCAGTTATATGGTCTTTATCTGTATGAGTAACTACGAGATAATCCAATTTTTTATTACCGCCACCTTCTGGAGCAGAAATAATTTCATCAATGAATTTAAAAGCATCATCATCGGTACTAGTTACTTTGCAGTCAATTAACATAAATACACCATCAAAGTCTACTAATGACATATCTCCATGACCGACATTTAAAAAATATACCTTCATAAAAAGTCACCTCCCGTTTAATCTCCCATAATTATACATCATTATAATTATCTTTGTATATTTGCCAAAATTCCCTAATAATTATCACTCAATTTAATTCAAAATTGTCGAAGTATCTTATATCCCTATTAGTAACTTGATCTGTTTGTATTCTCATATCTTATAGTTAAGAACTTTCAAGGGGGGAACTCATGTGATTAAAGTTGAAGCACTAAGTAAAGAGGTAATCGGCCTCATTCCTTTCTATACAGTTGAAGGCGCAGCCACAATGCTGGTTCTGCAAAATTGCGACCGGTCATCGATTATTGATTCCAGAAGGATAACCACTGTAAAACTGGCTTTGGCCTATTGTTTCGCCATTGATCTGAAAGCGCAGGCTAATATACTACGCAAACTCTTTCAGCGCTGCCCGCCCCTCCCGTTTTATCTTCCGGATAAGCGGGTTTTTCTGCCGTTTAAATTAGTTAAGCCGCTGGTTGAAGGTGATTCTTGCTACGGTTATCTCGAACTGAGCGCAATCAAAAACATTCGCGTGGATGAAGATAAAAAACCGTATATATATCTTAAGAATGGCGATAAATTCGTGTTATACAGCCGCATTGATACAGCGAGGTTGATGCATTACTTCGGCATTGAAATTTACGACGACCTGCTTTTGAAAGAAACCTCCCGATACAAATCGATTTCATGGCAGTAATTAAAAATGCCTCTTTTTCCTCATGAAACAAATCCAACTATACTCGGGGCTACAGACTGTTTACTGGGCATAAAAGAATTAAACACAAATCATCTTTCAACTTCACTGAAGAAATTTATACCCAGAATCGTTTTCTACCCATTAGCCAATTCCCCCATTATTAAATAAGATTAAATTAGCGTTGCTTTAAAAGTAAGGCCACAAGCAAATTTTATTAAAGGGGGATGAATTAATGGCAATAACCACGACTTCAGTTGCCAGTGAAATGGTGATTGTTTTGGATGATGGTACCGGTAACGATGTATCACGCAGATATTCCGATGTTAAACCTGCTGCTACCGATGCGGACGTTTATGATGTCGCAAACGGCACAGCCGGCCTGGTTAATCTGCAGACCAAAACCCTGTTATCGGTGCAGCGCAGAAATACCATTGAGATCGAAAATACCTAAAGTAGTTTTTTATAATGCAGCGGAAGGAGGTTGTGTTTGATGAGAATACTTGAAATGACCTTTTCGACTGAACTTGGTAGATCCAAAGTCATTAAGGTTTATGAGGCCAAAGATCCTCTTACCGGAGCGGCGGTGGCAGCCTGTATGGACAATATTATTGCAAAAAATATATTTACCAGTACCGGCGGCAACTTGACCGGTAAGGTTAAGGCCCAGGTGGTAATCACCACTTCCAGTGATGTAACCCTGGTATAAATAATCTCTCATGCCCGGAACACGCTTTCAGCGGTCCGGGCAATTGTTGTTTGATTACTTTGATAGTGGAGGTATTTTTATGAGCGCTATGCAGGCTCCCCGGAAGATTACTTTAGCACAGTTTGGACCCTGGCTCGCCAAATATGCAGGCGCAGAATTCAGCGTCACAGCCAGAGGGTGGATTGCGTGGTCGGTATAGGACATATTGAGCCAGGCAAATTTGTAGGCCTTTATGCAATACGCGTTAAAACCGGCTTAATGATCTTTGAATTATCGGAGTATTATAACAGCCAGGCGGAAGCCTGGCAGGCTTTAGAAAATGATGAACCCTGCCATCCTCCGATGTTCTTTAATGAATGGGTAACACATCAATATCTGACTGATAAAACAGCCCGCGTAGAGAAGTTCGAAATATAGCCTTTGGAAATTGTATTAATGATATGCCTGGCTGCTCGTTCTTATGGTGTTGCGTATGGACGTGAGTTTCTTTTGAAATCCTTTTTTACTCAGCAGTCTTTTGTCGGGGAGCTGGTACCGAGAGCGGAGCGCAAGCGTAGCCGGTACGAGCGGGCGGCCACTGAGGCGGAGCATTTCCCGCAGGGCCGCGAACATCCGAGCACATAATCGCGAAGCGCGCGAGGGTGAGCGCCGATCGGGTAGCCCGAAGGGAATTGCGGAGCCGGTCTAGCCCTTCTTCGGATAATGGTGATTATGTAAAGCGCAGCTTCCGAAGGGAATACATAATCCACCATTATCGGATGATGGGCGGTGGGCTATCGTCAGCGTTCCTCCAACCACCAGGCTATCACCGGGGAGCTAATGCCGAGAGCGGAGCGTAAGCGCAGCCGGCATGAGCGGGCGGGCACTGAGCGGCAGGGCTATGTCTGGAACGGAATGAAGCGCAGGGTGTAGCTTAGTGGAGGACGCAGTCCAGAATTGAGCGGAACTGCGAAGCGTAATGCAGTGGAGGACATGGCACGGAGCGGGATAGGGGCAAAGTCCTGTAGCGCGGGCTTTAGCCCTGGGCGGAGGGGCTTGCCCCGGGTGTTGAGAGCCTTTATTAGCAAGAATCATATTATTCTGCAAATAAAAGGGATTTTATGAATCGATTTAGAAGTAAGTCTAGATTGTTTAGATGAAAACAAGCGCACTAACGCTTTCGTGGTGGTCGTTGGGGAAACCAGAACCGTGATTTTAGCCAAAACCGCGAAATAAATATTAGGAGATATAGCAATGTTTGAGCAAACCTTTAAAAATATTGATGACATCCTTCGTAAAGAAGCTGGCTGTGCTAGTGAGTTGGATTATGTAGAACAGACTTCCTGGATTCTCTTTCTTAAATATCTGGATGATTTGGAACAGGTTAAAAAAGACTCAGCAGAGCTATCCGGCAAGGAGTATTCAGATATTATCAGCTCGGAATATAAATGGGAAAGTTGGGCCGTCCCTAGGGATCAAGATGGTAAAATCGATCATCACCGGGCACTTACCGGGGATGACCTCAAGGATTTTGTTGATCAAAAGTTGTTTCCTTATTTTAAAAACTTTAAAGCTGAGGCCGAGAGCGCAGACACCATCGAATACAAGATAGGTGAAATATTTAACGAACTGAAAAATAAGATTCAGAGCGGCTACAATATGCGTGAAATTCTGAATATGGTTGATGAACTCGGCTTCCGTTCCCATGCGGAAAAGCATGAGATGTCACATCTTTACGAAGATAAAATCAAGAACATGGGCAATGCCGGAAGAAACGGCGGTGAATACTACACTCCGCGGCCGCTTATAAAAGCCATCGTCAAAGTAGTCGCGCCAACCATCGGTAACAAGATTTATGATGGCGCGGTAGGATCGGCTGGCTTTTTGGTAGAGGCATTTGAATACTTAAAAAACATCCATACCCTATCCACCAAAGATGTGGAAACCCTGCAGAAGCATAGTTTTTACGGTAAAGAAAAGAAATCTTTGGCTTATATTATCGGTACCATGAACATGATTTTGCATGGCATCGA
This sequence comes from Parabacteroides sp., assembly GCA_028707405.1. GTDB lineage: Bacteria > Bacteroidota > Bacteroidia > Bacteroidales > Tannerellaceae > Parabacteroides. Next base: position 10,560 of record JAQWBH010000081.1, read on the forward strand.
AGCACCTAATATTGTACATACTAACACGCTTTCGGAGAATCTGGCTGATATTCAGGAGAAGGATCGCTATGATATAATTCTGGCTAATCCCCCGTTTGGCGGCAAAGAAAGAGCTGAGGTTCAACAGAACTTCCCCATCAAAACAGGAGAAACCGCCTTTTTATTCCTACAGCATTTTATAAAAATGCTAAGAGCAGGAGGCAGTGCCGGGGTGATAATCAAAAACACTTTTCTGTCCAATACCGACAATGCGTCAGTAAGCTTGCGCAAACAGCTTTTAGAAAGCTGCAATCTCCATACAGTACTGGATCTGCCAAGTGGCACATTCACTGGGGCGGGTGTTAAAACCGTAGTCCTATTTTTTGAAAAAGGCGCACCGACCCGAAAGGTCTGGTTCTATCAACTCAATCTGGATAGAAATCTGGGTAAAACCAATCCTCTGAACGAAGATGATCTGGCTGAATTTGTGGAATTGCAGAAGACCAAAGCCGATTCTGAAAACTCATGGTCGGTGGATATAGCTGATGTAGATACTGCGACCTATGACCTATCGCCAAAGAATCCTCATAAAAAGGATGAAACAGCACTGCGTGATCCACGGGAGATATTGGACGAGATGAAAGCCCTTGATGAGGAAAGTGCAGAACTTTTGAGCGTAATCAGGGGGCTTTTATGAAAAATGATTGGGAAGTCAAAAAGTTGGAAGAATTTTGCGATTTTGGGAACGGACTTTGGGCTGGCAAAAAACCGCCATACATTGCCGTAGGAGTTATTCGTAACACAAACTTTACAAAGGATTGCGAATTAAATGATAGCGATATTATTTGTCTAAATGTTGAAAAATCTCAGTACGATAAAAGAAAGTTACAATTCGGGGATATTGTATTAGAAAAATCCGGGGGTGGACCAAAGCAACCAGTTGGAAGAGTAATAATTTTCAATAAAATTGATGGTGAATATTCGTATAGTAATTTTACTTCTGTTATCAAAATAAAAAACAAAAAGGACATTGATTTTTACTATTTACATAAATATTTGTATTTTCATTATCTGACTGGTTCAACTGAAAGTATGCAAAGTCATTCAACTGGGATTAGAAATCTTAAATTTGATGAATACAAGCAAATAAATGTTCCACTCCCCCTTATCTCTGAACAACAGCGTATCGTTGCCACTCTTGACGAGGCGTTTGACGCCATAGCTAGGGCCAAGGAAAACGCCGAAAAGAACCTTCAAAACGCCCGCGACCTTTTTGAGTCGTATTTGCAGAGCGTCTTCGCCAATCCCGGGGAGGGATGGGAAGAGAAAAGGTTGGGGGAAATTATTTCGGAAATGATGACAGGTCCCTTTGGTAGTATGCTACATAAATCTGATTATGTCCCTGATGGCATTCCTGTTGTAAACCCTCAAAATATTATAAACGGAGAAATAATATCTCTCCAAAAAACGATGATAAATCAAAAGACAAAAGATCGATTGTGTAAGTATTCATTAATTAAAAAAGATATTGTAATAGCTAGGAGAGGTGAAATGGGAAGATGTGCCATCGTAACTGAAAAAGAAATCGGGTGGTTATGTGGTACAGGTTGTTTAGTTATACGAATTGGCCAAAATGCTGATGAAGAATTCATTAGACTTTGTTTGAGTTCTGCAAAAGTAAAAGAGCTATTGGAAAAGGAATCTATTGGTACGACAATGAGCAATCTAAACCAAGGAATACTAATGCAAGTGCCGATAGCCCTTCCACCACTCCCTGAGCAACGCTCCATCGTGGCCAAACTCAATGCCCTTTCAACCGAAACTAAAAAACTCGAAGCCATCTACCAAAAAAAATTAGCTGACCTGGAAGAGCTGAAAAAATCAATTTTGAAAAAAGCTTTTAATGGGGAACTGGAATGCTCAACTATACGAAAAATTTATACAGTTGAGCAGAACGGACAGCCTGCATTGGGAAAAGAGTAAATGAAACCGTGACTAATTGTAACGGTTTGAAATGCAGCAGAAAAGAGCTGGTATTTATATGAACGAAGCGGAAACCAGAGCGGAATTAATTGATCCGAAACTGAAAGACAGTGGCTGGGGCGTTGTTGAAGGTTCAAGAGTCCTGCGGGAGTTTCATATTACGGCTGGTAAAATTCAGACCGGTGGGGCTCGTGGTAAGCCGCTGATCGCTGATTATATACTGGTGTATCAGGGCCGCAAACTCGCGATTATCGAAGCCAAAAGTGATGAACTGGCCGTAGGTGAAGGCGTTGCTCAAGCCAAGAACTATGCTGAAAAGCTGCATCTGGATTATACCTATGCCTGCAACGGCAAAGAGATTTATCATATCTGCATGAAAACCGGCGTCGAGGGCTTGATTGCCGATTTCCCCACCCCGGATGATCTATGGAACAAAGTTTTCTCAGACCATAACGAGTGGCGCAATAAATTTAACAACGTCCCCTTTGAAAATGTGGGGGGGACTAAAAGTACGCGCTTCTACCAGGAAATCGCGATCAACAATGCGCTGTCAGCTATTGCCGAAGAAAAGTCACGAATCTTATTGACGCTGGCGACCGGCACAGGAAAAACATTTATTGCTTTTCAAATTGCCTGGAAGCTCTTTCATACTCGTTGGAACCTGAAGCATGACGGTTCACGCCGGCCGCGCATTCTGTTTTTAGCCGATCGCAACATTCTGGCCAACCAGGCCTTTAATGATTTTTCCGCCTTTCCTGAAGATGCCCTGGCCAGAATAAGGCCGGATGAAATCAAGAAAAAAGGTAGAGTTCCGACCAATGGCAGTATCTTCTTCACCATTTTCCAGACTTTTATGAGCGGCAGGGATAAAGAAGGTAAGCCTGCACCTTATTTTGGCCAATATCCGGCTGATTATTTTGATTTTATTATTATCGACGAATGTCATCGGGGCGGAGCGAATGATGAAGGCAACTGGCGAGGCATATTAGAATACTTTTCCCCAGCGGTGCAACTCGGCTTAACCGCCACCCCGAAGCGCGAGATCAATGCAGATACCTATGGGTATTTTGGCGAACCGGTATATACCTACTCGCTCAAAGAAGGGATTAACGACGGCTTCCTAACCCCCTTCAAAGTCAAGCGCATCCAAACCACACTAGATGATTATATCTATGTCCCTGATGATCATATTATTGAAGGCGAAGTGCAAGAAGGCAAAGTATACTACGAAGCTGATTTTAACAAAAACATTGAGATTAAAGAACGCGAGGCTAATCGGGTACAGATAATACTGTCTGAAATTAATCAGAACGAGAAAACAATTGTTTTCTGCGCCACCCAGGTTCACGCAGCTTTGGTGAGGGATTTAATAAATCAATACAAGAAAAGTACTGAGCCCAATTACTGTGTCCGCGTCACCGCCGATGACTTAGCCCTTGGCGATCAATACTTACTCGAGTTTCGGGACAATGAGAGGACCATTCCCACCATTCTTACTACCTCCTACAAACTATCCACCGGCGTAGATGCGCGCAATATACGCAACATCGTCTTAATGCGTACCATCAATTCTATGATTGAGTTCAAGCAGATTATCGGCCGGGGTACACGGCTGTTTGACGGCAAAGAGTTTTTCACTATCTACGACTTTGTTGATGCATATCATCACTTTGCCGATCCAGAATGGGATGGTGAGCCGATAGAGCCTGAACCAAAGCCAGTACCCAACCCTCCGATTGATCCTATACCGCCACCCGATCCAGAGGAAAAGGAAAAAAAGAAAAAACTGAAGATTAAACTCCGTGACGGTAAAGAGCGCGAGATCCAGCACATGATTTCCACCTCCTTCTGGAGCGCGGACGGCAAGCCGATTTCAGCTGAAGAATTTTTACATAATTTATTTGGAACCTTACCGGACTTTTTCACCAGTGAAGATGAACTGCGCACTATCTGGTCAGATCCAATAACCCGCAAGACTTTGCTTGAAAAACTCGCTGATGCTGGCTATGGTAAAGACGAGCTCAATACTTTGCAACGTTTGATAGACGCTGAAAAAAGTGACCTGTTTGATGTACTCGAATATGTTTCCTTTGCGTTTAAGCCCATAACACGGGCAGAGCGCGTGGCAGACGCAGAGTCCAGTATTTTTGATGGCTTAGATGATAAACAAAGCGAATTCTTGAGATTTGTACTATCCAAATATATCGAAACCGGAGTCGAGGAACTTGACCAGGAAAAACTGCCTAGTCTGCTAGAACTAAAGTATCATAGTGTTTCCGACGGAGTATCAGCACTTGGCAGCATCGCCCGGATAAAAAGTACATTTATCGAATTCCAGAAGTACTTGTATAGGAGAAGGATTGCGTAGTTTTTTGCGGTTACCAGGAATGGTATGGGAGAGGAGTTGAATCATGGGCAACGAGTCCGAAAATTTTCGAGCAGGAGAACTTTTAATATATCAAACTGAAGATGGCAGCACTAAGATTGATGTTTTTTTTCAAGACGATACTATTTGGCTTAATCAAAAACAAATTTCTCAGCTCTATCAAAAAGGCGTTAATACGATCAATGAGCATATTAAACATATTTTTGAAGATGACGAGCTTGAGGAAAAAGCAACTATTCGGAAATTCCGAATAGTTCAAATGGAAGGCAGCAGAGAAGTTGCCAGGGATGTGGAATACTACAACCTTAATATGATATTAGCTATTGGTTATAGAGTACGCTCACATGTTGGAAATCAATTTAGACGCTGGGCAAGCGAAATCCTTACTGAATATATGAAAAAAGGATTTGCAATGAATGACGAACGTCTGAAAAATCCGAAAAAGTATGGAGCAGATTATTTCGATGAGTTATTGGAACGCATCAGAGATATACGGGCTTCAGAAAAACGATTCTATCAGAAAATTAAAGATATATATACGCTTTCGGTTGACTACGACCCTAATACTAATCTCACCAAAGGTTTTTTTGCATCGGTACAGAATAAACTACATTATTCAGTTCATGGACACACCGCCGCTGAACTGATTTCCGAGAGAGCAGATGCAGCAAAGGAAAATATGGGACTTACAAATTTTGCCGGAAATAGAATTAGAAAAGGTGATGTTACAGTAGCTAAGAACTACTTAAGTAAAGAGGAGCTTGAGGATCTAAACCGCATGGTAACTATGTTCTTAGATCATGCTGAAGATATGGCACGACAAAACATACTTATGTATATGAAGGACTGGGCGGAGACGCTTAACGACTTCTTGAAATTTCGAAGACGGGATATATTGACGAATGCCGGAAAAATATCCAAAGATTTTGCTGATAGAAAAGCAGTAGAGCAATATGAACTCTATAGTCGCAGGCAATTAAAAAAAGCTGATGAAGAACCATTTCAGGAAATAGACGAACTAGAAAAACTAGAATGATATCCTCGTATTTAGATTCAATCTGCAGATCAATGATAGAGCGGAGACTGGGCGATATTGTCTCGGCTTTTCAAAAATATTCCGAAGAGCTTTATAAACATATTAACCCTGATAATATAGTCAGAGTTAATGGTTTTCAAAACATCGAGAAGGGCAGTAATTTATTTAAGGACGCGACCGGTAACTTACCCATTAGCCAAGCGCAAATTTAACAATCTTTAGCTTTAGCTTTCGGTAACCTCAAAAGATCAGCTATATATTTCTTTTTATATGGTTCCAACTTACGATGTATCAGATCACCTTGGTTAGTTGGAGCAATACATTTTGTATCAAAACATATATCCTCAATAGAGTATAAATTTGAGCTTACAGCTTCGCACTTTTCCGGGGTAAATATTGTTACATTTCTTCCACTGCTATCCAACGAACTATTAAATTTTATCGCTTGGAATCCTAGTTTTTTAATGTATTCAGCAATATATTGAGTTGGTATATAGGAGATTGTATAAAGCTTTGTGTAAATGGTAATAATCACCAATAAGGAGGATGACTATTTATGCAAAACACGAGCAAAGTAACAACCCAAACCCTGGCGGCAGAGATTGCCAAAGACTGTCGAACTGTCGAAGATATTCAGGAGATGATCAAGGCTCTTTTCAGGGACA
>JAQWBH010000432.1 GCA_028707405.1 Parabacteroides sp.
TCCATCATTTTTTCACGCATCTCAGGATTTTCATCCATTTTTTCTTTCATTTTCTCCTGCATCTGTGCCATCATTTTTTTGCGCATTTCGGAGTTCTCCATCATTTTCTGCATCATCATCTTTTGCATGTCCGGGTTTTCCTGCATCATTTTTTGTCTGTGCGCCATCATTTTTTCCTTCATCTGCGGATTTTGCATCATTTCCTTCATTACTCCACTCTCCATCATTTTCAGATGGTTTTCCATCAGGGCCATTTTGGCTTCGTCGTTGTTTTGTACTATTTCCATCAACTCGTTTAAATGGGTTTTATTTGAAACAATCTCCTGATAAATCTCTTGCCTATTCTGTTGAGCTTCCATAGCACTGGGTGCATTAAAGGTGGTTTTACAGCCTAAAAGTAGAATGAACAAACTTGTTGCGAATAAAAATTTAATTGAAGTTCTCATAATTTTTTTTGTTTTTTAATTAATAGTTACTGATATTGAAACGTTTAAAAGATCATAGCCACACCTGCGCCGGCACCAAATCGGTTGTCATAACTGGCATTGATACGCCAGTCTCGATTTATAAAGTATTCCAGCCCTACCTGCCAAGTGGTTTCTCCTTTCAGGTCACTCCCGTCAGGCAAATCATCGACCCAACCGAAATCCATTTGGTATTCAAATTCACCATAAAGCAGCACACGACGAAAAATCATTGTGGCGGTAGATAAACCTATTTGAGGTCTGAGTTTACTATCGATACGCAAATCGGAATCTATTAAGAGCGGCAAAAAATATTTGATACCAACCACTGCAGTGGTTTCCAGATCATTCAGGCTATCTTCGTTCTCATTTTCTAAGTTTGCTCCGCCAAAAATCCTAAAATAGCTGTTCAGGTAACGTTCATAAGTAAGTTCGGCCTCCAAATTTTTGTTCCATCCATATTCGCCACGCAGCCGCACCTGATTTCTGATATTTGTGGTGGTGGCAAAAAATTCTGTCATGTGGCTGGCAACAGTAAGCTCTGCCCACGTAAATAAATGCTTGTCAGTTTTAGTTAGATTGCCTAAAGCAAAGCGTTTCATGCGTTCGTCTCTGGGAGTATCATAACTTATGACACGTGCCATTCCACTATCCATGTGATAAAGTACATGGCAATGGAAAAACCAATCTCCCGATTCATTTGCATCAAATTCGATTACTACTTTTTGCATTGGAGCTACATTAACTGTATGTTTCAAGGGGGAGTACTCACCGTTTTTATTTAAGACCCTGAAAAAATGTCCATGCAAGTGCATCGGATGATGCATCATGGTAAGGTTGTTTAAAGTAATGCGAACAACTTCACCTTGCTTAATCTTAATCTTACTCGCTTCTGATAAAGGAACTCCGTTGATACTCCACACGTAACGATTCATATTTCCGGTAAGATTAAAGAGCATTTCACGCACGGGTTTATCCTCTTCGAAGTTTGTTTTTTCGGGCGATTTCAGGTAGTTGTAATTAAATTCCGGATTACTGCCTGTTTTCATGGGGTCGCCAATCACTTTGTCTGCAGGAAGAACATATCCCATATTATCTCCATCCATTTCGTTCATTTCATTCTCGTTGTGCTCTTCCTCTCCATTATTCATTTCCATCTCTCTCTTTTGCTGCATCTCTTTCTTATCGGCTGCTGTCGAATGATCTATCTTCTCATTGGCCATTTGGGTCGAATCTTTGTGGGTATCCATCTGCATCTCATCCGATTTGTTCATAGATTTTTCCATATCCATATCCATTTCACCCATCGACATACTGTACTTTTCCATTACCCGGATGGAATCGCTTTTTCGCGGTTGGAACTTAGCTGCCGGAGCTCCCATTTTCATGTCCATCGCCATCATCTCTTTCATTAATTTGATAAGATCGGGTTTAGGCACAGAAGATGCTGCAAGGGTAGGACCTTTACCAATATAAGCGGATGCTTCACCAGAGCCATCTTGAGAGGTGGCACGTATTTGCAACTTTCCGTTTGACGGAATAGTCACAATATAGTCATAGGTTTCGGCTACACTAATTAATGTTTTGTTCTTGTTTATAGGTATCACATTTTTGCCATCGGCCGAAATCAATAAAGGGTCTTCTCCACCAAAGGTGAGCCAGAAATAAGAAGCCGACGCAGCGTTTACAAAACGCAACCGAACTTTCTCTCCGGGTTCAAAATCGGGATATTCCTGTTTATTTTCACCGTTTATTAAAAACAGATCGTGGTAGTTATCCGATATTGCCATATCGGGCATGCGCTGCCACATCATTTTTAGTTTAGCGCCTACTGCCTTTTGCTTAATGATCTTATCCCAACTTTGCACTTGATTTTTCTTGATTAAATACCACTCGTTCCCACGTTTCAAATTTCGCAACTGATTATCAGGATTTTCATCAACCCAATCTGATAAGACTAAAACGAGGTCTTTGTCGTATTCAAAATCTTTTTCTTTGGGATTTATTTGAATGGATCCATATACGCCACGTTGCTCCTGTAAACCTGTATGCGAATGGTACCAATATGTTCCGGATTGTTTAATAGCAAATTTGTAGGTAAAGGTCTCCCCGGGTCGTAAAGGGGGTGTAGTCAAATAGGGTACACCGTCAAAATAATTGGGTAGAATCATGCCGTGCCAATGTACCGATGTTTCTTCTTCCATATTATTGGTCACATGGATTATGGCATATTCTTCTTCTTCAAAAATAAGATTGGGACCGGGGATGCCATCATTTATAGTCATAGCCTTTACCGGTTTTCCGGTAAAATTCACCTCTTTATAATCGATAATGAGGTGATATTCACGCTCTGGCCAGTTGTCAATATTCTCTTCTTGAAGATTTGCAATTTGAGCAATTGTTGCAAATGAATAGAACCAACTAAATAAAATAATAAGAGGGAATTTTGTAATAAGTACTTGAGTAAAAGTTTGTTTCATATAAAAAGGTCGTTGATTTTACATTTAGAGATGAGTTTTATATGGAGATGATTAATTAATCACTTTTTGTACTTCACCACATGTCATCATTTTACTTCCAAAATAGGGATTCTGGATATCTTTAGACTCACTCAACCATTGAGCACCTTTATTATTGTTATACATTGGGCAATAAGCTTGGTAAAGCTTTTTACCCGTACCTGTAATAGCAATTAGGTCTATTATGTCTTTGCTCAATATGTCAAAATGCTCCCTTTGGTGATCTATTGGATTCTCGGAAATATGTTGGGCATGTTCTGTTGCATCTTCTATGATTTCTTTTAATTCTTGTTGGTTATTCTCACCATATCTATCGGTTTCAAAATCGTTGAACTGTGTAACCATATCTTTTCCCGCTTCGGCTGCAATTTTACTATCTTCATTTACCAACGCATCTTTCATATACAGATAAGTAGTTAGAATTGCATCTGTTTCCACAATTTTAGCATCATCTATGTTACCTAAACCGCCTAAACGGGTCTCATCTTTAATGTTTTGATCGGAAGGATTGTTTCTTTTTTCACTGTTCGTACAAGAAGTGAGCATAAACGCTAAAGTTAAGGATAGTATGCCAACAGTTATTTGTAAATTTTTCATTTCGTTTGTTTTTAGGATTAATATTGGGGATTAATTTTCTACGGTTTCTCCCTCTGGTTTAGCATCGTATTGCCGTAGTGAGAGTTTTTTCTTATTAACTTCGTTTGTTGATTTATTAATCACTATATTATAACATGCCTCAGAAGAAATAGTTTATGAACTATCATAAAATCAAATGAATAGAATTGAATTATTAAGTCCTGTAAAATAGACTTTTATTTTTAAGATACTTATTTTTAAACTAATTGGAATTACTAACTTAGCCGGGACACAGAGTTAAGCATAAACGCTTATTTTTGTGTAATATGAGAAAACAAAGGACCCATTTTGACAAGGCATTCAAAGAGAATGCGGTCAAACTCAGTTTAGAAC
>JAQWBH010000433.1 GCA_028707405.1 Parabacteroides sp.
ATATGATCACGAATGAGTGCCCATTGAGCTCTTTCTCCTTCATCAATTCCTAAAAAAATGCTCATATCAGATACAGTTTGCATGACCATTTTTACTAATCCCAATGAGAATATTGGATTTTTTGAACCAATGCTGCCTTCATGTATAGCATCATTATAAATGACATACCGATCTCCTTCACGTTTAAGATAGTTCTCCCAAAAAATGGCTACGCCTTTTACAAATGGATAAACTTTCTTTGTATATTCTTTATCTCAAGTATGATAAAATTGCATGGCCATATTGACAACTGTATATGCAGAATTACTTTTTTGTCCCAAAAAAACACCTTCATCTTCCACATTTTTGTCTTTTATCCATTTCTTATAGTTAGTATCCCAAAAAGGAGTTCTACGCGTTGTTTCTATTCCTAAAGGACCGATGCCGGCAGGAAGTAAAATACCACCAGGAATTGATGTCACTTTTTCGGAATAATAATTTCCTCTGGGAATTGATGCCAATAAAGGCATATAGTATGGATCGGTCTGTTCAATTCTATCGCCGGAATAGAGTGCATAATATGGAGCCATGTGATTGTAATTCAGAGGATAGTCACCGTTCCAGTTCGGACGTTCCTTGGTAATCCATGTTCCAAAAATGGATGGCGGGAAGTTGTGGTCGCGACTGCATGATCCCATCCCATACAATGACAAATAATATTGCTTTTCAATTGTGCTATCAGGGATGTCTACATAAGATTTTTCCCAATATTTTTTCCACTATAGTTTATGATTCTTCTGTATGTTTTTTAATTGCTTCAGAGAACAGCTTTTGACTTTTTGAATAACGGAAACTACGCAATCTTTACTTTTGAAATTACTGGAGAAGGCACATATTATGCGTACAGTTTTGCCGGGCTTTAATTGGAACTTGCCATCCTGAGAATTTGTCACAGATAAAGCCATTGCCGCTTTAGTCGGAATATCTATCGAATCTTTAAAAGCCCGAGACAAGTAAAAAATGCCGTCTGGAGTTACTTTATTTTCTCTTATATCTGGAAATACACGCTCAAGAGGCGGATTATTAACCGTTTCATTTACGCCTGGTAGTGAAAGTCTGACGGATCCATCAAGTGTTCCTTCTCCTTCCATCCTCATTTCAACAATCAGCATATCTTCCGTTGCAGGGACATACACTCTATAGGAAACAGACTGCTTCCCCTTGTTAAAATGTGCTATAGTTACTGCATCGTATAACCGTTGCTCTACAAGATAAGACGCATCCTTCAATTGAGGAATGGACAGTTCTATCTTTCCTCAAACTGGCGGAAAAGATTCGTCTAATGCAGATTTCAATCTCCCAAAATCATTCCGTGCTACATAAAAAACTTGTGATTCAAGATTACCCGATAAAGCAATGCCGGTAAATCCATTGCCCAACAAAGGTGCATCAACAGAACATTGGTTAGGGATGCGTTTCGGAGGTGTTGTGAAACGTATGGTATGCTTCCCAATGATTGTTTCTACAGAGCTTTCTAGATAAGTAGTCTTTTCTGTTGATGCAGAAAGACTCTGTATTCCCAAAACGGCAGCTATTGCGATGATTAGTATTTTCATGATGTGTAATTTTCTAATATATGTTCACTTTATGTTAGAACTTTGCTTTTCTTGCGAAAGATAAATTAAAATAATGATTTATCCTAGTAACTAGTTAAGCATAAAAGTAGTATATTTTTAGTGATTAGTATATAGCGATTTATGTTGGCATTGGCATTGATATGATTTTGTTTTTAGGTTTTTGTTATGAAATCTAAAAGTGCATTCGTGTATGATTAGAAGGAATGATTTTTTTCATTGTATTTTTGTACTATAAGATGCTAGAATATTTATGGCACTGTCCCCAATTCTGTGTAAACTATATTCGGGTTCGAGCTTTAGTCGAGTGCTAAAGCTCGATTCTGTTTTCAAAGATAACTAAAAATTGATTCATCACAATACCCTAATTTCTAATAGGCATCGTCCATTTCTTTTCAATCTCCCCTATAGCCAACCAAACGGACTTTCTGAGGGCATCGTCAGTAGGAAAAGATAATTTTGTTTTGGTATATTTCCGTATCTTGCCATTCAGATTTTCAATTAAATTGGTTGTATAAATGATCGTACGTATCTCTACCGGAAAATCAAAGAAAGCAGTCAGATCGTTCCAGTTGCGATGCCAGCTTTGTACGGCATGGCGATATTTAGAGCCCCATTTTTGCTCAAAATGCTCCAATGCGATGGCTGCTTGATCTCGATTGACGGAGGTATAAATCTCTTTCATATCAGCGGTAAATTCTTTTAAATCCTTCCATACCACATATCGGCAGGAGTTACGTATTTGATGCACTACGCATATCTGAGTGGTCGATTGCGGAAATACAGCGCGTATGGTTTCGGTAAAGCCATTTAGGTTGTCAGTTACCGTATAAGTATATCCTCCACGCCACATGCTTTGAGGTCCGTTAGAACAGACATCCAGAAAGAAGAACTTTCAGCCTTTCCTATCCACATGCCAAGAACTTCTTTGTATCCTCTATTATTAAGCCCCACACATAAATAAACAGTCTTGTTTATAACTTTCCCTGATTCTCTAACCTTGAATACGATGCCATCCATCCAAACGACCATATATAATCGTTCTAACGGGCGATTCTGCCATTTGCATATTTCGGTGATACCCACCCAGTGATTTCGGTCATATCCACCCAGTCATTTGTTAATAATATGGCTTAATGATGCAAATTTATAATTTCTTTCTTAAACTTTCTCCTTTTAAATCAAAACGATGTGAAGTGTGAACGATTCTGTCCAATACCGCATCAGCAATGACCTCATTTCCTATAACTTCATACCATTTGCTTACAGGTAGCTGACTTGCTATTATTGTGGCTTTCTTACCATGCCTGTCCTCTATAATCTCCATAAAGTCATTTTGTTGTTGGCCTTCCAAAGCTTTCATGCCAAAGTCATCAATGATAAGCAAATCTACTCTGGCTATTTTAGTTATTACTTTGACAATGGTTCCATCCAAACGTGCCAACCTGAGTTTTCCTAATAGCTTCTGCATGTTAAAGTAGTTGACCTTATAGCCCTGATTACAAGCTTTGTTCCCCAAAGCGGTTGCCAGATAGCTTTTACCCACACCTGCCGCACCCGTAATTAGTATTGATTCTCCTTTATCCAGATAATTACCGGTTCCCAGTAAAGCCAACATATTGGAGTCTATCCCTCTATGACTACCGGCTTGCAGCTGTTCCATCGTAGCACCATACCGGAAGTCCGCCTCTTTTATAAGACGTGTATTCCGGTTGGTTGTACGCGTATCTCTTTCAGCTTGCAGAAGCAACATGAGCCCGTCAACAAGTGTGAGTTTGTCCAGACGTTTGGTTTCATTAAGAGAAGCCCACAAACGGGCCATTCCTGACAACTTCAAGGAGTGAAGTTCTTTGATAATTTCATCCATAATACAATCGTTTTTAATGAGTTATTGATAATAAACCGCTCCCCGGATGTTCTCATGATTTTCCGGTTCGGGATTCTTCTTAGTAGCATTTTCTTCTTGGGCAAAAGCCTGTATATTACGCAACACACGCTCTACAAATTTATAGGTGTATTGCCGGTTCTCTATCGCTATTTGGCAGGCTTTCTCCATTTCATACTTGGGGGTTATTCTTTGTAAACGTAACAGACCCTCGCAGCGGTTATAAAAGAACTCTGCCGGTACGTTCTTTGAAGCAAACATTTGTTCTATCAATTCTTTCAATACATCTGATTTCTCTCCTGCTTTTTGGCTGTAATATACCGGAGAACGCTTTGTGTAAGCATTTGAATGTGAAGCCAAGTGCTCTTCTTGCATACTGTAGCCGAAGCCTTCTATACGTGGATGAGTAGCTATGCGTTCGCCTTTGAGATATACCTTG
>JAQWBH010000434.1 GCA_028707405.1 Parabacteroides sp.
TATAATGAAGCTGGCATCCTTTCTGAAAACAGTCCTAAAAGGGGAGAACTGACAGAATGATACGCCCGATAAATAGTAAAAAAAAATATCACATGTTGAGAAAGAGTAAGTGCGTTCTTAAACTGTCGCGTAAAAAATTGGCTAAATACAAGGAAAGGTGTATTTTTGCATTTCAGATATTCTTGGAAAGGTGCATATTTGTTGTGTATATTTCATCGCCATTGTTGTAATCATTATGAGTACAGAACAAGAAAATACCGGCGCGATAAATAAGCAAAGGCTTCCATGAAAATGCAAATGCAAAAGAAAAAAAAGCGGTGGCTGTGGATAATACCTTCAGCCATTATTATATCAATTATTCTAATAGGAGGTTACTCATATTTGCCTTTGTCTAAAAAACAAATAAGACAAAGCATTGCCAAGATTGAGTGCAAGTATTGTTATGCCCTTATCGAAAACGGGAAATATATTGCCTTTTTCAATGATATCAATACTGATTCGGTATTAGTTAATCTCACTTATGATAAAAAGGTTGCAATAAAAACTATAGAATATACGGCTCGTTGGATCAACAAATTCCAATTGCTTCCTTGGTGTAACGGTAGACTTCTTACTCGATTTTCACTAAAACCGAAAGAAGAAGTTGTCAATTTCACGAATCAAAACCTGTCTTATATTATCGATAAAGAGAAAAAACTGCTCGCACAGAAAGAATTAGACCTGAAATCGGAAATAACTGAACTTGAATATTATCTGAGTCTGCATAATGTCCGGGATGAAGGATTTAATACCATTTCTATTTTTAATGCAAAGATCATAGCAGATCTTGATACGATTCAGAAATTATCCAGGATTATAAATGCCATCAGTAATCCTTCAAAGATAAAAGTAAAATATATTCCTCAATATTCAGTCATTTATAAGGGCAATTCTTTGCGGACTAAACGGTTACCATGTGTGATGCTTGCAGATGAATCGCAGGACAATAAACAGATGATTTTTCAAACGGCGGACCATAATACACCGGATGGTGTCAGACCGTTGTCTAGATATCAATTTAGGAAATATGGGAATATTAATGCAAGCGAAATACTTTATCAGACACATAAGGAAGAGAAACCTGTAAACGGTCATGGTATTTTTGTCAGTCCCAACGGCGATTATTATGAAGGAAGATGGGAAAACGGGAAACGCAACGGTTTTGGATTCTCGGTTTCACCGCACCACGGTGTCCGTGCCGGAGAATGGAAGGATGATGTTTATCTCGGAGAACGGATGATATATACATCCGAGAGAATATATGGCATCGGCATTTCCAGATACCAACATACTGTTAAGGTTCCTATATATTATGTAGACGAAACCGGGAAAAGAAGGAAAAAGGAGAAGAATAAGATTGTCCATATTGAATGGAATAAACTTCGTATCACTCATTTAGGAAATGCAAGCAAAAAGACAGTAGACGGTCCGGTAGATTATCCCATATCATTCGTATACATAAAATCTACAGAAGGCCAATCCCTGCGTAATGCACATTACGGATACGATTACAAAATGGCACGTCGCTACGGATTCCATGTCGGTACATACCATTATTTTTCTCCATTATCGAGCGTCAAGTTACAGGCCCGATTCTTTTTGCGTAATGCCGTATTACGTCACGGTGACCTTCCGCCAGCACTTGATGTCGAACCTACTAAAGCGCAGATAAAAAAGATAGGCGGAAAGAATATGTTGCTAAACCGTGTTGTAGAATGGCTTAAGATCGTAGAGAATCATACAGGAGTAAAACCCGTATTATACGTCAATCAGGAATTTGTCAACAATTATCTTAATGATGCTTCATACATTAAGAGCCACTATCAAATCTGGATAGCCCGTTATGGAGAGTACAAGCCGGATGTAAAACTGATATATTGGCAATTATGTCCTGACGGCAGAGTCAGTGGAATAAAAGGCGAAGTAGATATTAATGTATTCAACGGATATCGGGCGCAGTTTGATGATTTTATTGCAAATGAAAGCATAAAATAGGTTATTTCTCAGGTTTTATATTTAACTTTGCAGGCATGTTGATATTATTTATGTTAAATGTTCTGCGCATTAAGGTAAACAAATTTTTCGACAAACATAAATTCGGGAGGGTTTATTGTTCTGATAGATTTAAAATAATAATTATCATTTGAAATTAATATAATATAACATGTCGATTAAAAGAATTAATCATTTTCTGTTCCTAGTAATATTAGGTACTTTTATCTTGTCTACCACACAGTTAAAAGCTGGTGGATTAATGACTAACACTAATTATCATATATCATTCGACAGAATGATGGCACGTGGCGCAACCTTTGATATTGACGCAGCGTATAGTAATCCTGCAGGTTTGGCATGGGGACATGAAGGCTGGCAACTCTCTTTTAATTGGCAAATGCCACATCAAAACCGCGACATCGAGACCACCTTCCCGCTTTTTATGACTGACAATCATACACGCAAATACCATGGAGAAGCTTCTGCACCGTTCGTTCCCGGATTATTTGCTTCTTACCACCATAACAATTGGGTTTTATCTACAATGATAGGTATTGTCGGTAGTGGTGGTTATGTAAAATATAATGACGGTCTTCCAATGTTCGATGCCCCGTTAATGACGGCAATCTATTCTCAAACAAAAGGAACAATAACTCCTGACAAATATACAATTGACTCAAGAATAAAAGGGAAGCAATATATTTATGGAGGACAAGTCTGCTTTACCTATAAAATAGGGAATCATTGGGCAGCGTCTGCAGGGATCAGGGCTAATTACTATGATGGATATTACCGTGGATACGTTAAGGCCGCCATGAACAACATCAATAAGGTTTTGGCAGATTATCAGGTTGATTGCGATCAGACCGGGTGGGGTTTTAATCCTATCATCAGTGTAGATTATCATGATAGAAAGCTTACTTTGGCAGCTAAATATGAATTCCGTACAAAGTTGAACATTCCAAATAAGACTCATCTTAACAGTGACCCTGATGGAGTGCTTTCTGCTTTTCGCGACGGAGCTAAAACAAGATATGACATGCCCGCAATGTTAAGCCTTGCTGTTGGTTATGATTTCACGCCTAAGTTTCGTTCCACATTAGAATACCATTTTTTCGATGATAAGAATGCCACAATGGCTAATAACCGTCAAAAAGAACTAACTCATGGAACCAGTGAATTCCTTGTCGGAGCGGAATACGATATTAATAAAATCTTAACAATTAGTGCCGGTGCACAGCGAACCGACTATGGACTCAGTGATGCTTATGAATCAAACACCTCTTTTGCATGCGACAGTTACTCAATAGGAGCAGGAGGCGCAGTAAATGTGAACAAACATATTCGTATTAATGCCGGTTACTTTGTGACATTATACAGCGACTACACAAAGCATACAAGTGCAGGAAATCCTGGATATTGCAACACTACGTTGGAAGGTACAGATATTTATTCCCGTACGAATGGTGTATTTGGTATTGGAATAGATTATAAATTCTGATTACATCCGAATAGTATAATCCCCAAAACTTGACCTTCCCCCTGAAAATAGTCCTATAAGGGGGAAGCTGATAAAATTCAGATGAAGTAATCTCCGGTCGAAGAAGTGGCAACAGAGTCAGGAGGCGGGCAAAGATCAAAACATAGAGTTTACGCTCTTGCGATCAAGCATTGAATGAATCTGGAACCACATTTTTTCTTTTCAGTTCGTCTATTTCAGCGTTTTTATATAAGTTTGTCGTAATGAACAAAGCGATTATTGCCATTGACTCCTTTAAAGGATGTCTTTCGTCGATTGAAGCAGAGCGAGCGGCGAAAGAAGGAGTACTGTCGGTTTTTCCTCAGTGTGAGGTGGTTTGTGTTCCTGTGGCTGACGGGGGAGAAGGCATGCTTGAGG
>JAQWBH010000435.1 GCA_028707405.1 Parabacteroides sp.
CTGCGTTCAAAGTGGAGACTGAACAGACTTGGGGAGTACAATTCCATCCTGAAGTGTTTCATACTGAAGAGGGGGTTAAACTGCTGTCTAACTTCTTGAATATTTGTAAAGTGAAAAGGGATTGGACTCCGGCGTCTTTTATTGAAGCGACTGTTCGTGAATTGAAAAATACTCTCGCCGATGATAAGGTGATTCTTGCTCTCTCGGGAGGTGTCGACTCTTCGGTTACCGCGGTTCTACTAAACAAGGCTATTGGGAAAAATCTTACATGCGTGTTTGTGAATCATGGACTCCTCAGAAAAAATGAGTTCGAAAAGGTTCTGGATAACTATGAACATCTCGGACTGAACGTGATTGGTGTGGATGCGAAAGATCATTTCTATCATGCACTGAAAGGGGTTACTGATCCTGAAAAGAAACGCAAGATTATAGGAAAAGGCTTTATTGATGTGTTCGAAAATGAAGCGAAAAAACTGAAAGATATTAAATGGTTGGCTCAAGGAACTATTTATCCGGATATAATTGAGTCTCTGTCTATTACAGGTACTACAATTAAAAGTCACCATAATGTAGGGGGATTACCTGACAAAATGAACTTGAAATTATGCGAACCACTGAAATTGTTGTTCAAAGATGAGGTTCGAAAAATTGGACTGGAACTTGGAATGGAATCGCATCTGATTCAACGTCATCCGTTCCCGGGACCGGGATTGGGAATTCGTATCCTGGGGGATATAACTCCGGAAAAGGTACGAATAGCGCAAGATGCTGATGATGTCTTTATTACAAACTTGAGGGCTGCAGGTCTATACGACAAGGTATGGCAGGCCGGAGCAATATTACTGCCTGTACAATCGGTGGGCGTGATGGGCGACGAACGGACTTACGAAAATACTATCGCTCTCCGGGCAGTGACCTCAACAGACGCAATGACAGCTGACTGGGCACGCTTGCCTTATGAATTCCTTGCTAAGGTGTCTAACGAAATAATCAATAAAGTGAAGGGTGTAAACAGAGTGGTTTACGATATCTCTTCAAAACCTCCTGCTACAATTGAGTGGGAATAATTTTATAAAATGTGTGTCTATGAAAAAGTTAATGGGTGTTTTATTGCTGATAATGATTGTCGTGTCTTGCAATAACCCAAGCAAAAATAATAGTGGCTTTACATTAAATGTGAGTACTGGCGACAGCCTCTCGGGTAAAGTTTATTTGCAAATGTATGAGGCTAAGGAGTATACTACGGTCGACTCGGCCGATATGGTTGGGGGAAAAATCTCTTTTTCGGGTAAGGTGATCCAACCAATGGTTTATGCTCTGCAAAATGCATCTTCAACACAAAGGGCTCTCATCTTTTTGGATAATAGCAAAATGAATGTTACGCTAAACGGGGACTGGGAAGTGGAATCGCTTGATGGCTCAAATGATGCTAATCTTTTCATGAAATATCGACCGCAAAGTGTTGAGGGTACTTTGAATACTGACAGTCTGATTTCGACAAACCGGACTTCGGCTGTTCCTGTATATTTCCTCACAAGGGAGGTGTATAATTATGATTATGATGGACTTAAAGCGATCCGAAATAAGATTGATTCTTCACTTATTGATCATCCGTATGTGAAGGATATTGACGGGACCTTGGCTGATCTGGAAAGAATGCAGCCGGGAAAAGAGGCGCCTGACTTTACACTGAAAACAATAAATGGGGATTCTTTGACGCTTAGCTCTTTGAGGGGAAAATATGTGTTGGTCGATTTCTGGGCATCATGGTGCCCGGACTGCCGCAAATCGAATCCTGAACTGGTAAAGCTGTATAATTCTTATAAGAATAAGAACTTCACTATCGTGGGCGTTTCAATTGATGAAGACGAAACTAATTGGAAAATGGCTGTCGAGAAAGATGGACTTATCTGGCAACAAACAATCGGTAACGCGGGTTGGAAGAGTGAAGTGGCTCAACAATACGGCGTTAAATGGATACCAACGGCTATGTTGATTGATCCGCAAGGGGTTATTGTTACAAGAAGTGTTGAACTTTCGGATATAGAGGGGAAATTGAAAGAGATTTTCAATTAATCCTCACTTTTTTGCGCTGATTCTATTTGGGGTTGTTGATTCAACTCCGGATAGGCGATGCGGGAATGATAAATTGTTTTTAACTTTTCTATAAATACCTCTTTTACTATTTCTACTTCCCTAAATGTGATGGGGGCTCGTTTGAACATACCATCCTGAAGCATCGAATCAATGATTTTATTAACATGTATTGCAATGATTTCTTCAGTATATTCTGGCAAACTTCGGGATGAGGCTTCTATTCCATCGGCCATCATCATAATGGCTGTTTCTTTTGAAAAAGGATTGGGACCGGGATAACGGAAAAGACTTTCGTTAATCTCTTTCCCGGGATTGGCATTCTTCCACGAAACATAGAAATATTTTGGCATGCTTGTGCCATGATGGGTCTCTATAAAATCGATTATTTGCTTTGGAAGTCCTTCGCGTTGCGCAATTTTAACACCATCTTTTACGTGATTGATGATGATGCGGGCACTTTCTTCAAAAGGCAGACCGGCATGGGGATTAATTCCTGGGGTTTGGTTTTCTGTGAAGAAACCGGGATTGACCATTTTGCCTATATCATGATACAAAGCACCTGTCCTTATTAGTGAAGCGTTTGCTCCAATTTTCATGGCAGCTGCCATTCCTAAATTTGATACTTGCATCGAATGCTGAAAAGTACCTGGAGCCTTTTCGGATAACTCTTTAAGTAATGGTTTGTTAATATTTGACAATTCCACCATACTTACTCCGGATATGAATCCGAATGATTTCTCTACCAGATAAACCAAGGTGTAAGAGAACATGATGAATATGAAGTTGATAATAAAGTATACCAATACTTCCCAGTTTACTTTATTGATATTGCCTTCCTGAAACATAACAAGGCCCACATAAACAAGTACATAAGTAAGCAAAATAAAGAACGAACTTCGTATAAGTTGCGAACGTTCTGCTAGTTCCTTAAGCATGAACACGGCTACCATTGCCACTAGAATCTGTATCACAATAAACTCAAATGGAAACGGAACCATTAATGCACACATCACTATGGTTACTATACTGGCAAAAAGGGCTGTGCGGGAATCAATAAATGTGCGGATTAATATGGTTACTATTGCATAGGGAATTATATAAACGCTGAATAGGTCAAACCGGACAGTCAACGCTGTTAGAAGAATAAATATATCGATAAGCAATAGCATGAATATGAGGTGCTTCCGGTTGTGGTATTCGTTTGGACGGAAGAATAACAGATATAGATAAAACATGCCAAACAATATCGTGATCATTATTATTTGACCAAGGATTACCCAGGCGGAACGCTCTGAGCCTCCACTCTTTTCTTCGGTCACTTTCTTTAAAGATAACAAAATGTTATATGTGTTTGCATCTACAATTTCTCCTTCACCTATAATGCGTTGACCTTGCTGAACCATACCTGATGTCGGCATTACATTGTGAATGAAGTCTTTTTTTGCTTTTGCAGTGGTGGTTTCATCAAAGATTATATTTTCTTTGATGTAATTGTTTAAATCAATATTCCTGAGAATGTTAGCGTCAATGGATTCTGGCTTTTCGTCAATTACTTTTTGATAGGCTGACTTGATTGTGTGAAAGTCTTTGATGTTTTTTGTCTCTGCTTTTTTACCATCTTTTAATCGGAACGATTGGGTAATTGAAGCGGCAATATTATCATAATCATCAGAACTCATAATACCATCATCATATATTTTCGAGATCTTATCGCGAATATATAATTTATAGTTTTGAGGAAGTCCGGTAAACTTGGGATTAGTGCTAATATCGGCATCGAGCTCTGCCATCGATGCCTTTTTTACATCGTTGTTGATATTGTAATAGGGCT
>JAQWBH010000436.1 GCA_028707405.1 Parabacteroides sp.
GGACACGGCGATTCCGCTAATGAACGTCATTCGCCGCATTTTGGAGTATTACTTTATGCAACTTTGCGGCTACGATTGTGTAAACATCCGCAAGCGGATTCTCGAGGAGCATAAAGACAAGTTCGTGGAAACACCCGCCGAGGGCTTACCCGACTACACGAAGTACCACCTTGCCACGGCTATGCTGTCCTATATCAGTACCAATTCAGTAGGATTCAGCGATGGTTTGAACTATGTTGACGACTGCGCCGACATCACACTATACAAGGATGTGTTCAAGCTGATTTTTGAAGCTCTGCAACAGGAACAGCACTATAAAATGATGATGGGTGAAGAGTGATTCGCAGTGTAAGATTACACTTATAGCGAACACGCAGATAATAGAATGTGCGTTCTGCGGGGAAAGGAGGATTACCGATGGCACGAGCCGACGCAAACATTAATAATTCAGAAACCATTATGCAATACTGCCGTATGGTCAATATGCCGGTAACGGCAAAACAAATCATTGATGCCCGTTTCCCTGGGAAGCCGCAACCTTATATAAACTCTACGATCAATGATCTTGTTCAAAATAAAAAACTCGTGCGCAATGATGAAGTCAGACCATACACAGTTCGGCTCCCTATGGACGGCGAAGTTATTCCCGAACCGCGGGATTATTCAAGGAGTAACCGAAGTGTGCCGACCAAAACGTGGAGTGGTATCGAGGTGCCTTTTATACGATTCACGGAGGAAGAACTGGACGAGACCGCCCGACGCGTAAACAGAGACCCGCGGTATGGTGAAGAAGGTGCAATTATAAATAGCTGCCTTAATAAGTTTCCTCAAAATGTGGACAGTGACATTATTGCAATGAAAATCGCCTTGATTGATATGACGAACTCCACGAATTTAAATAAACATTTGAGCAAGATTTATTTGACAAGACTGATTGAAAAAATTAAAAGCTGCAATTTTGACGAACGGGTGGCTAAGGGCGATATTTCTTTAGTTGGCGAATTGGCGAGGAATGAGATTAACCTTTTTTCGTTCTTCAGCAAGTATTGCCTGTACCATAATTATTATGTTTACCAAAATGACGACTATGTAATATTCGATGGTGTCATGCAAAACCATGTAGGGCAGTTTCTTTCTCAGTACGAGTATAAAGGCAAAACATATAGAGCATCACAAATCAAAAACTGTATTGAAAAAATGCGCCAAACTTATGACTATGAGGGATATTTGGCTCTGATAGATTCGATCCTTGAGCGAAACAGTATACATAGCAAAAGTAGACACAGAAAATTTGACTGGTTTGTGTGGTATAACAACCGATAGTCCAATACCGATGGAAATTTAGGAGGATACCCAATATGGCAAAGAAAGAAATAAAAAATTTCAAATCACTTGACGCACTTCAATCAGTCGTAAACAT
Organism: Parabacteroides sp.; assembly: GCA_028707405.1. Lineage (GTDB taxonomy): Bacteria > Bacteroidota > Bacteroidia > Bacteroidales > Tannerellaceae > Parabacteroides. Next base: position 1,421 of record JAQWBH010000436.1, read on the forward strand.
TGTTAACGAAGCGGGCGAGGCAGTCAAAGATAAAAGTCGCACCATAGCTAATAGTGCCATCCCTGATGTTTTAGCTGGAGCGTTAGGAGCGGGAATCGGTGGTGTGATTTCATTCGCAGCATTGTACGGGTTGGGTACAGTCGGTTTGAGTGCGGTTGGAATAACATCGGGACTGGCGGCAGCGGGTGGTGGTGCAATTGCTGCCGGTGGACTTGGAATGGTCGCAGGCATTTTTGTGCTTGCCGCTCCGATTGTTATATTAGGAGCAGGTGGTGTTGGAATCGCTGCGGCAATTAAACGCAAACAGCTCCGGCAAGAAAAAGAACGACTCTTGAAAGTTGCTGTAGAAAAGCATCACGCCATTGTGACAGCCTTGAAAGATGAGGTGGATGTCACAAAAGAACGTGCTGATTATTTAACCAGTCTCAACATCCTTTTGAAACAGGCAATAAAAGACCTGCAGGCTGATTTAGGACCGGGGGTAGCATAATGCCAAAACACTCACTTTCGGAAAATGAAAAGGATATAATAAAGGTTCTCAAAAGCGAACTGGACTATGCCAAAGACACACCTTCGCTTGCAGACACAAAAAATGTTCTTGATGCGAACATTTCCGACAGCGAGGAGTTACTGCGTTCTATTGGCTACGGAGACGAATTAAACCAACTGGAAGTTACCGCAGAGCCGCAAAAGCAGAAGGTTATTACTGTCCGCTCTTTCGATGATTTGCTTTCCGATGCAAATGAACGTTATCCGCAGGACATTAGTTTTGAGGACGTATTAACAAACGCTGAGCTTGCCGCAAACACAGAATACATACAACAGCTAAATGCTGAATTTAATGCTATTCATAAACTCGATAAAATTGACGTGTTGATTCCTGTGGTTGCCGGAATTTTTAGTGGGGCTGTTGATTGCATATTCGGAGGGTTTGTTCGCGGTGCTGACGGTCGGAATGTGCCGGGAACTATGACGGAGTTTGTTAATAATCTGTTCGACAAAGCTCTCCCCGCCGATAGAATAAAGAAACTTGAAGGCTTATCAAAAGTGCCATATGACGCCTTGAATTATGACAATAAAGGAAATGTCATTGTTGAGGAGATTGTTGACGGATTAAGCCCACTTTTTCATCATCAAGTTTCTTTAGGACACGATCCCATTCTTGGCTTCATTTTCGGAGTTCTTGATATGATGCGCGGCACGGTCACCACGCTTGATTTCAAAGGGAAATTCTTAATTCAAGCAGCCGAGGGGTTTAGCGACCGAGAAGCTCAAAATATATTTCAGGCAATTGCTAAAGTATTCTTGCATATGCTTTCGGACGTAAATGGTTCATCGAGTGCAAAGAATGGTGGGATGGGGCTACCTGTTCCGTTTATGGAGTTGTTCAATAAACTGCAATTTGGCAAAGTCGGAGACAACGACACAATTTCAGAACTCACAAAAAGTATGTTTTATCAAGGCTACGATTTCAGACATTTCTGCTCAATGTCAATTCCAGTTATGATAACCGAAGTTATCGTTAGAGTTTCGTATTTTGCAAAAAGACTACATGAAGGCTATTCTTTTAGTGAAGCAGTGCCAATTGGTATTAGTCACGCAAAGAAACCGAAACTGGGTACAATGCTTTTTATTGCACATTCTGCAAGCACGGCAATAAATGCAGGGAAAATTGCCTTCACAAATAATCCGTTAAACATCAATTATCCGCAGTGGTTGGCTTTTACCCGATATTCTTTGCGACAACTCAAATGGGTGTTAAGTGAAAAGCCTGCATTGAGAGATAAATATGTTATGGGCGTTATCAATGGCGAATGGGATGAACTCTCGGAGAGCATTGATAGCCTTTGGGATGAATACTCGAACGGAGCGATAATCGTATATGTTTGACTGCGCTTGAGCTCTGTAAGGTCAAAACGCAAAGAAGCCCCACAAATACCGAGAAGTTCGGCATCTGCGGGGCGACTATCAGGGATGTGCAAGGCCGGTGCAACTTTTTACGATTTGCTTGGCGGCGGTGCATTTTATCAATAGATAGTTGCTTTGCCACCGGAGATGACAGGAATTAAGCCCATGTATCGACTTATTCCCACGAACGGACAAAAACTATTGAACTGTTTCCTCGAACAGAAAGCCCCCATAAAATCCACTATCGACCTATTCCCTTGAACGGACAAAACGAAAAATACATACAAGACATCAAGCTGATGCTATCGTGCCATGTGGAAGCCGCAGTCCTGTTGCGACGTCAGAAACCCTGACGTTGCAAGGATTAACGGGAGTGTGGCAAAAAATATGCTTTGACGTGAGAGAATCCCCTCACGTCTTTTCTTTTTGGTAGAATATAAATGGGTGTATCATTTTATATAGATGTGAAGGACAATGAAAAATGGTAAGCGTCAAGTCTAACGTCACCTACCATTAAAGTTGAAAAAGTAATACAATCACAATCAAAAAGTTGAATAAGTTGAATAAGTTGGCCAACTTTTTCAACACGTAAGG
>JAQWBH010000437.1 GCA_028707405.1 Parabacteroides sp.
ATATAAGCGTGGTCAGCTTGGCTAGTTCACCGCTGAAATCGCTGACCGGCACCGCGATGCGATGGGACGGCGTCTCGAGCCCGGCACCCTTAATGAAGGCGTTGAGAACGCTATTCCTGGTTACAATGCCCGTGAACCGATCGCCTGACAAGACCGGAAGGAAGTCGTAACGGGATTCCAGGAATTGAAATAGCACCTCGTCAAGGAAGTCGCTGCCATGAGCCACCTGAACATCGGTGATGATGTGGTCCTTGACTAGGTTCTCGGTTAAGAACTGTTCTCGGTCCGGCTCATCACCCCTAAAGAAAGTCTCGAAGATGATCCGTCTTGTTATAACGCCCATGAACCGGCCCTCGTCCAGTACCGGAAGAGTCGTGAACCCGTAAGTCTCAAGATCACTTAGCGCCTTTGCCAAAGTGTCGGTAGAACTAACCCAATACACCTCAGATCTAGGAGTCATCAAAGCTTGGATAATCACGTGTGAATTCCCCCCCATGTCTCACCTAGTATAATTTTGACGTGGACCGTCGGATTTCCTGCATGGGAGGGCTGAGACCGCTAGGACTCGGAAGCTTTGTCATGAACTTACCGGACTCTCGGGAAGGCCACATACGGGTGGTTAGCTGTCTGTAAGGAAGCCGTCGACCTTGTCATTGGCTTGCGGGCGATGAGACAGCTTGCGGCAGGCTAATGGCCGTCAGATGCCGGCTAGTTTTTACCACCTCGATCAAGCAAAGCGGCAAAAACGGCACAAGAGAACAGCTATTATACTGAAGTGTATCCGCCGTCCACTTTTATGTTCTGTCCGGTGATGTAGGACGCCTCATCGCTTGCCAGGAAAATGGCTGCAGCATTCAATTCGCCTTCATGACCATAGCGGCCAAGGGGAACAGAGGCCTTCATGAAGTTCGTGAAGGCTTCGGTTCTTAGTGTATCTACAGTCAACTCTGTTTCAAAATATCCCGGGCTTATCGCGTTACAGGTTACATTGTACTTGGCCAATTCAGCAGCGACGGCTCTTGTAAAGTTGACAACACCGCCTTTTGATGAATGATAGGCAACTGTATCCATGGCCGTATTGCCAACCTGCCCATAAATAGAGGCAATATTAATGATTCGCCCATACTTCTTTTCAGCCATATATCTTGCGAAGGCTCTTGTAGCTTTAAAGACGCTTGTCAAATCTGCCTGTATTGTGAAATCCCATTCCTCGTCTGTCATATCAAGTACACCGGCATTCTTAGACGCGCCAGCGTTATTGACTAGGATATCAATCTTTCCGTAGAATTCGATTGCTTCCTCGGCTGCTCTGTTCACCGCCTCTGAATCGGTAACATCACATCGAATGGGCAAACATCGAACACCAAGAGCTTTGATTTGCTCGGCTATTTTCTCCAGCCTGTCGATTCGCCTGGCCATAATAACCAAGTCTGCGCCCTGTTCCGCAAAACCTTTTGACATTTGAAGCCCCAAACCTGATGAGGCTCCTGTGATTACCGCGACGCGACCATGTAGATCAAACATATAAAGACCTCCTATTGATATTTCCTCGTCTTTGAGCATAGTCGAGAGTGCAACCGTCTTCTTATGTTTGTCAATATAACCCGCATTATACTTCTGGCCAAGCGACCGTTGAATATTACACAGATGGCCACGACAGATCATCTGCGCTGGTCAGCACATAATGGAGAAAAAGAAGAAGTTTTTTCATAATAACCGCCAAACGATTCTTTCGGGAAATTTCTTAATGAGGAAATGCTATTTCTGCCGCTACTCAAAAAATAATCAGCAGTCCAACTGGTATAGACAATAATACCGATAATGATCTGTCTTTGTTTTTGAACCTTGAAATGATTCCTAAAACAAAGCCGATCACTCCGAATACTGCAATAAATGGTGACGACAATGGGAGCCTAATTCCAATATTTAATGCTTTTAATCCCATTAAAACGATAAAAAGCAATGTAAGTAAAGATGCCCATTTTCCAGTCTTCGTTTTAGACAAAATTTGAGTCTTCATGATTCCAAACTTCCTTCTTAAATCCTTATTTCCCAACGTATTATCAAACCTCCTTACTTTCTCTTTCCTGTTATCGAGATAAGATTCAGATACTTACCATTATCAGCTTTCATCATATCAATATCCTGCTTTGCAATGGGATTATCGGCAGCAAGCCAATCACTCCACGCCTTGTCAGTGCAGTCCATTTCTTTGATCAGAAAGTCGTCTAAATGCTTTTCAAAAATTCGTGTCCACCATTCAATGCAATGCAATGTAGCAAAACCCTCGTCGTCTAAGAACGGCTTTAACGCATCGGGTATGATTCCGTTCATTTCCTGCTTTGTGCCGGGAATGGCAATTGCAACCGGCGCGCCTTTTTTTATCAGCGATTTTAAATGCTTCTCAAAATAGTCATCGTTGTTTCCGAAATAGTGGTAGGAATCAATGCTTATTAGTGCATCGAAGTACTCGTCTGCAAAAGGCAACTCCACCGTTGCGTCGGCATGTATAGGAATGACCAAGTCATCAACACCCATTTGCAGAAAACGCTTATAGTTATCAGTAGCCGAAATCCATAAATCAACAGCAAATGTTTGTACGCCGTATTCTTTAGCCAGAAATACCGATGTCAACCCCATGCCGCAGCCCAAATCTAAAACGCGCATTCCCTTCGTGAGTTCAACACCTTGGGTGATCTCGTCAAGCATAAGTATTGCGTTTGGACCCATAAAATTTTGCGATAGAAAGCGCCTATCGTACTTTTCAGTGCGATGATACTTATACATTATTCTCACCTCAGGATTGTTACTGAATAGCTCAATCTTTCACCCTTGACATCAATACTACGCACTCAACGTGAGGCGTCATCGGAAACATATCGATAGGCTGGCAATATGTAGGCTGCCATCCCAAGGTACCTAGGGTGATGAGATCCCTGGCCAAGGTAGCGGGGTTGCAGGAAACATATACTATGCTACGAGGGTTGAACTTGCTGATCGACGTGAGGGCGCGTTCATTGGCCCCCGCCCTGGGCGGGTCGAGGATAACCACTCCCGGCGTAGCACTGCCTATACGGGCAAGATGAGGTGGCCGGGTACGCCTCCCTCGGGAATCTCTCGGGCCGTGACCGCTGTGAGAGAGTGCCGGCAAAACTCTTTCTGCCTTCCCTTCCACAAACGAGACATTCTTCACCCCGTTTATCTCGGCGTTTTTCCAAGCGTCTTTCACCGCCGGCGCCACTTCCTCGATGCCCACCGCATATGAAGCTCTTCTGGCCGCAAACAGCGTAATAGTCCCTATGCCCGAGTAAACATCATAAACGACATCGCCCCGGCCTATCCCGGCAACGTCAAGCGCTTCCTCATAAAGTCTCACGGCTTGCTCCGAGATCACTTGGTAGAAAGAATGGGGGGATATGCGAAACTTGAAATGGCCTAGCCGCTCGCTCCCCAAAAGGTCTTCGATGTACGGCTTTCCGCCGATGATCCGCGTTCTTTCGCCGAGAATGACGTTGGTCCGCTCCATGTTAGTGTTAATGGCCACGCTGGTAAGACCGGGAAGTCTTCGGGCCAAATCCCGGGCAAATTTCTCTTCACCCGGCAACTTCTGCCCGTTTATCACCAAGACAGCCATGCGCTCCCCCGTTCCCGGGGCAACCCGCGCGACTACGTGGCGCACAAGCCCGCGTCCGTTCTTCTCATCGTAAATCGAGTAAGCGTTCTGCCGCACCAGTTCTACCATCGCGGACACAACTTCGCGGGCGAGAGGATGCTCCAGAGGGCAATCCGTAGAGGCGACCACTTTGTGGGTGTACGGGCGATAGAAGCCGGCCACCACTTCGCCGTTTCTTCTGGTGACAGGCACTTCGACTTTGTTTCTATACCCAAGAACTTTGGGTGAAGGTACGCAGGGACGGATC
>JAQWBH010000438.1 GCA_028707405.1 Parabacteroides sp.
CATCTTCTGGTTTTTCAAGGTCAAAGCTACAGGTTGACCCACTCTACCATGAAATCTCATTAATGGTATGGGGTGCTCGGAAAATTAAGTTCCGTATTGCTTGGATTTTAACTTGCCAAAAACACCCCCCAATCCTATATCATCACAATAATATTTATCCCACCAGAAATAACAAAGGGGCCAACTATTATCATAAGCAGCCAGTTAAGTTTATTTCATATCAAGATATTATATTATATATATACAAGCATGATAGAAAAGGAAACTCTCGATATGATAACATAGAAAAGGATAATTCACCGCATAGATGACAGCTCTTTTGATTTTATTGCGGACTATACCAAAAGGAGTTTGAATGATCATCATTGAAGAAACATATGGAGAGGCCTATAGGCTACTAAATGCCATCGCTTGCCGCGAAAACAAGGACAGTGATGAATGCGAAAAAATAGTTCAAGGTGAATGTATTAATTGCTGGGCTTGCATCGCAAAGTCTCACGGGATCGACCTCAAATTTGCCGCAATAAAAAACGAGTCTTACAGCAAATAACTATAATCATCATGATACTCAAAATAACCTGCAAATCATTTGCTAGTTTTGTATGAATTAACCTGTGATCTTTGAGCTGGCTATTTGACTATTTGTCCAAGGAAAGGTGTTACATAAAGGCAAAATAGATGGAAGATATTAAAAGAATAATTGGTCAGAATGAATATTTGATACTCGATTCTGCTTTGCGCCAGTTAGAACAGTTTCATCCCGACCGAATCATCCTTTTCGGATCATACGCAACTTGTTTATACAAACCTGGAGTTAGCGATATTGATCTTTGTATAATTGCCGAGTCAAAAGATAAAAGAAAAACCTTAACCGAAATGTACTCAAGCATTAGGCTAGATATTCCTTGTGATTTTATTTTATACACTCCACCCGAATGGGCAGAGGCGATAAAGGATCCTGGCAGCTTTGCAAATAAGATTAGCAAAACCGGCTTGGTCTTACTTAAAGAATTCAATTCTATGGCGGTTCCTGGCCCTCCACTCATAATAAGAGGCGAAGATAAGCTCAAATCGTTCTTGGCAATTAGACCAAACCCTGACGCTACCCAAGAATCAAAAAGACGAGTTGATTCCTTCAAGAAAATATGCATTAAAAAAGAATAATTATGGATCGCATATTATGCGATCAGTCTCAATTTTTGAGTAAGATTATGTTATAATAGATTTGCATGATTTGAAATGGCTTGGAAGGGCAGCGTAAGCGTAAGACCAGCCATAGTTTAAGGGAGTGAAGTTATTTTCACTCCTTGTATTTTTTACAGTGTTATTCAGGAAAGACTGGGGCATATACTTTAAGGCCTAGTCTTCAAAGACAAAATACATTTCGATCAGTAATGCATCAAGAGAAAGGGCTTATATCATGAGAGCTTGCAATGGTCTTCCACCGACAAATATCATTTCTAGCCGGATTTATATCAATTTAAGCTGCGGTATATTAAAATTCTCAAAACGCATTTCGCCACTTATTCTTTTAATTTGTATTGTCTTAACAGGCTGTTCATCTCCTTCATTAAGACAGCCGCAACAAGCAACTCGAAACTCAGAAACCACCAGAATTGCGACAGAAGCAGAGCTATCCTTTTCTGGATATAAAAAAATTGAGGTAGACGGCGGCGACTTTAGCGGATGCCGCGAAGCAAATGTAGTTGTTGATATTGGTTTTGGGGACAGAGAATACTGGGCGTTTACAAACGAGCATGGCCAATTGATTCGAGTTGTTGCAGATAAAATTATTAACCAGGACGATACAGCAGAATCCGTATTATCAGACGGACGTTATTATAATGGAGAAGCTAATGTTCCTGGTACGGAGCGGCCTGATATGGATAAAGGCCATGTTATTGCTGACTCCCTAGGTGGAGTATCAAACGCTTACAACATCACTCCACAGGAAAGTACCTTAAACCGGCATGGAGACCAGGCGTATATGGAGAAGGTGATTCGCGATGCCGGTGGTTGTTCAGACTTTGAAGCGGTCATAACTTATCCGGATACAACAACTCAAATCCCAAGTCATTATCATTACACATACACAATAAACGGTAATGTGATCACAGAGGACTTTGACAACGTAAACCCGGATGAAGTCAACAACCAAAAATCTAATGCAAACCAAAACCCTAGTCCACAAAATGGCCATGACATTTCTTCCATTGATAAAAACAGAGATGGTCAGGTAACAATTAAAGAAGCAAAAGCTGCCGGTTATAAAATGCCGATCACAAAAGATCATTGGTTGTATCAGTACATGGATGATGGTGACGGGGATGGCGCGGTAGGAGAATAACAAGATTTACGTTAGATATTATTGACGAGATCCCCGCTTCCTTTGCCACTTAAGCCGCAAAGCGCGCGGGGTTTTTCTTGTGATAATAATCATTATTAATCGTAAACGATATCCCGATACTAATGGGGAATTGGGATATTATCCAGAGCGCGTAATTATAGACGGTCGTGTACTTGTTCTGATGAGCGGATAATAAGTCGGTCCTGATGCGGGTATAAATATATGACAAGCCATGCACTCAGGCCGCTCCGAAAGCTGCGGCCATCGTGCCCTCTTGAATAAGTATGCAAATGCAACTTTACATTGCCATAATTTTATATGTATTTTTGCTTAATGGGTTATCACCAGTGCTTCCCAAACGATTTTGACCAAAAGGGCAAAAAAATGGGGTTTTTGACTGTTTTGGGGCGATATTCGGTTTTTAGAGCGATTAGCAAATATCCTGTTGAGAAACAATGATCGATTGTGGTTTGAAATTACAAAGGTTTTCTGATTCTACACCAAAAATGAGATAAAGCGATTATGACGTTTTTACCTACAATCTTAATCCTAAGATTGTAGGAAGGAAGACGATTGGCTAAACCATTTTTTCGCTCCACAAACGCCTTTTTGCTATCCAATTCGACTCAGCAAAGGAAGTTCACCGGCGGATAATTATTCAATATCATTTATACTTATAATTATTTTCCTGTTTTTATGAACATAAATATGCACACTCGTAATAACTTATCACCTCACAATTGATTAAAAAAACTGCCATTACTATAATGGCAGTTTAGTAGGCTATTCGCCTTAAGTCGTTGGCAGTATGATATTATACTTGTTCAGAGAGTTGATCAAAGCGTTTACGAAGAGTATCCGGAGTAACCCCACTCAGATATACCATATTCTCCTCCATCAGAATAATAGAGCTCCTTTTGTTCCTACCACTTACATCAAAAAGCGTTCCATTGTCTTCAGCAGACTTTATTATTCTTTTTGAATACGATAGATTATATGGGGATATACAAATAACCCTCTTTGAATCGATACCTACACTATTGCCAATATTGAGCATCACTTTTTTCATGACAAATCCCTCCTTTCCAAGGAATATTCTACGATGTTATAATGCATTGCCCTTTTCAATGCAGCATCAAGGAAAAACAGGCCCCTTATTCTTTTCGGTACTTGCTGATTATTTCAGCCAGTACATCACCGATGCTAACCTCTCGATCGATTGCAAGTTTCTGCAGATACTTATAATGATCGAGAAACATGTAGATAGATTTTTTCTTCTTGCCATCGTTGCATGACTTTCCTGATTTTGGCTTACTTTCCGTCTTTGCATTACCTGCATGATTTTCTGCCTTTTCAGCCTTTTCTGCCTTCTTGCCATTATAGCAAGGGTTGCAGTAAGAGCGGAATCGCGTGCCATCGAAGTGGACATCTTCTGTATCAAAGAATTGATCCCAGGATCCATCAGGCAATAATCTTGCGATAGCAAACCATTTTCCGCAATTACGATTGCTGCATTGTCTTGCAAGAATACCGATATTGCAATCGTAACCAAAACGGCTTCTGCCATG
>JAQWBH010000439.1 GCA_028707405.1 Parabacteroides sp.
GAGTTACGGAAAAGCACAACATTACAGATGAAACGGCACCTAAAATATGTCATGGAGCATTACTCCACTGGCGAGCTAACACTTGATTACGCAAAGAGTGTTATCGTCAGCTACCTCGGACTAATGAAGCATTGCAACTGTGATGCTCTGCGGGAAAAGGTACTTGAGGATTTTGTCCTCATACGAAAATCTAAATAACCAAAAATTACGAGAGCGGCTCTGCTAAGCAGGGTCGCTTTTTTGATGCATTGGAGGACAACTTATGAATGAAGTGACAATACTGTCTATCGTTCTCGGTATGATCGGTACCGTATGCGCCATCGTGTTCGGATATTCCACATACAAGCGCAACCAAAAATCCGATGATACCAGCCAAGGCAAGTCGAGCGGCACGATTCTCACAGAAATAGGCTACATCAAGTCTGGTGTGGACGATATTAAACGTAAACAGGAAAAGCAGGACGAACACCACATTGAAGTTATCTCTCGTATTACAGCTGTTGAATCGTCTGCAAAGCAGGCACACCATCGTCTCAATAGGCTTGAGGGCAAAGAAGGTGATTGGCAGTGAAAAGGAAGCGCCAAAACTCCAAGAAAAAGAAGATTGAATTCTCCAAGCTCATATTTATCTGCGTGTCTATGGGCACTGTATCGGTGGCCGTTTTTGCGTGTTATATGATCTGGAAAACAGGAGACCTTACCCCTCTGGCTTACTTGATACCATCTGTCTTTGCAGAGCTGGCGACAGCTACCGGGTTCTATTACCGGAAAGCCCAAAAGGAAAATGAATTAAAACTACCACACTACCTGGCCGGGCAGAACACGACTGATGACGTAGACGAAAATATTCAATGATAGGAGGAATCAGCATGGATAAGTCAAAAAACATCTTGGGCATTGAGCTCAAAGACAATGAGAAAATCTCTGAGGAAACCTTAAAGGAACTCAGTGACGGAAAGGGTGATGATGATGAGTAACAGCCCTTTAGTAACCTACACAAAGATATCCCCAAACAGTACCAACCCACGGAGAAAAACAATCTCCAAAATTACTATCCATCACATGGCCGGGAATTTATCTATTGAAACCTGCGGGAATGTATTTGCTCCGACTTCTCGCCGGGCAAGCTCCAACTATGGTGTTGGGACAGATGGCCGCGTAGGAATGTATGTCGAAGAAAAGAACCGCGCCTGGACAAGCTCAAGCTCTGCGAATGATGATCAGGCCGTTACCATCGAAGTCGCTAATGACCAAATCGGCGGTAATTGGCATGTCAGCGACAAAGCTCTCAACAAGACCATTGAGCTGTGTGTAGACATTTGCAAGAGGAACGGCATCAAGAAATTGAATTTCACTGGTGACGCTTCCGGAAATCTCACAATGCATAAATGGTTTGCAGCCACATCATGTCCTGGTCCATACCTTGAAAGCAAGTTCCCTTATATCGCGGACGAAGTAAACAAGAGACTGAACGCCGGTGCTACTCCAGATCCTACACCGAGCGTACTGTACTATGTGCAGACCGGAGCTTATGGAGTCAAAGCAAATGCTGATGCGCAATACCACAAAGTAAGAGCAGCTGGCTTCTATGCAATCATGAAGAAATCCGGTAACCTCTATCGGGTACAGGTAGGCGCATACTCACAGAAAGCAAATGCAGACGCAATGGCAGCCAAGCTAAAAGCGGCCGGATTCGACACATACGTCACTACATCCGGAGGCACTCAGGTAGCAGTTGGATCCTCATCGACCAAGAAGCTGGAAGTCGGTAGCAAGGTCAAGATCAATAGCGGCGCCGACAAATACAGTACCGGGCAGACAATACCGGGCTGGGTAAAAGAAAAGACCTACACCGTGCAGCAGCTCACCGGACAGAAAGCTCTCCTGAAAGAGATAGTGAGCTGGGTAAATGTTACCGACCTGATTCTGGAGTAGGAGGTTCCTATGGCGATAGTTGAAAAAATTAAACGTGCTGGTGGAACAGGCAGAGGATTTGACTATCTTATATACAGCCCAGGCGATAAAACGCATATAGTATTTGACGAAAGATGGACATTCAACGGCGATTTCGAAAAACCAACATTCAGGCCGTCGATGCTCGTGAATGCACATATTACCGGAACTGTCAGAAGCCACTTCTTTGTAACAGATGGAAAGATTCAGTATCTATCAGATTGTGACCATGAACTGGCCGGAAAAACAATCGACATGGTAGATATAGACTGATGAATTAAAATTTAAGGAGGAAGTACGATGATTGAATTTTTAACCCAATATTGGGACAGCATTCTGGTTGTTGTCCTTTTCATTACCATTTGCATTGTCCTGGTTAGAAAAGGTTCATCCCGATATGTAAAGCAAATGCTTTTCTATCTGGTGACACAGGCTGAGGCAGAGTACGGATCCGGCACTGGCGACTTGAAGTATGCCGCGGTAACGACTTGGCTATATGAACGGATACCGGCAATCTTAAAGTTCTTCTTTTCTGCAAAACAGATTGATGCCATGATTGAATCAGCAGTTGATCAGATGAAAGAATACCTAATGAAAAACGCATCCGCTCAGGCATTCGTAGTAACAACCAATGCAATCAATAATGTTGTGCCTATAGCGGTACCGAAAAAAGAATAAACCATACAAAGCAGAAGCCCCTTCCGAAGATTCTCAAAAATCCTCGGGAGGGGCTTCTTTTGTTTTTGTACGGTTGTCTACCATGACTCCGTATTATTTATGCTTTACAGCTGTTGCAACAGCGTTTAGCGGTGCGTTATTGCTATTCTCATGTAAACGCATGCCGGAATAAGTTGTACTCTCTACGGTCAAATAATGACCTCATGGCAAAACTCACCCATATTCCCCTTTGACATTGAGGAACGCTCCCAGCTTTCCTTGCCATAAAAGAAAGCGCAGTTGATAGTACCCTCATGTCCGTGCCTGTCCGGAAAACGTGTCCGGAACTTTTCATGAGCTTCCTCCCATGTATTTGCATAGACTTCCACCCATCCCCGGCTATACGGATATTCCGGATCGGTGCCGAATGTGTAGTAATACGGATTGAGCTCGCTCATCTTTTCAGAGCAGCGGTTACAGAGGTTATCCTCCACCCAATAGCAGCCTCCCTCGCATGCGTTATCCCAGGTGCAGCCGCATACTCTGCAGGTCTGCTCGTCATCTTCATCCTCGCTGTCAAAGCCTTTGACCATTGACCATTCATTGAGTGGCAGCGGATCCTTGCCAGCTGCATCGAACAGAGCCTCTTCCATTCCGCATGAGTCACAGATGTAGACATCGGCTCTGCGGCTAAGGGCGTTCCTTGTTGCTATCTTGTCCATGCGATCATGGCCGCAGCGTGGGCAGGGGAAAACATAATTTGATGTGTTATCCTCCTGCAACTTCATCAAGCTTTCTATAAGCTTCTTTGCTTCTTCGATTGTTCTTGTCATGTTTATTATCTCCTTCCTTTTCTGCCCTGCCATCATCAGACCGAGTAGGGCGGTCCTCGGTTACAGATTCGTTTCGGCTATGTTTTCAGTTTTCAAAGAACAATTTATAAAATGAAAGGGGCGGCGATCATCCCCTGAGCCGACGGGTTTCCCGCTATCCCCCGGAGGGGATTTCGGCCAGTAACCAGCTGGCCATCATCAGACGGGGTGCTGTTAATCTACATACTCCTTTCGATTTTGCGTCTGCCTGCTTACAGATGTGCTTGCTATTGCTTGTACAATTCCTGCAGCCAACGATAGGATCTTTTACCTTGCAATTGCTTTTCATTTCGTATCCCTACCTTTCTTCCTCGTATAACGGGCCTGTTCCGGTCCATTGATAGTCGCCTTTATACCCAAACAAGCCAATGCATTTTCGGGTTGCCTCTTCGTTAGTTGCTCCAGTAACTTCTAAATTCACTTT
>JAQWBH010000440.1 GCA_028707405.1 Parabacteroides sp.
CGCCAGGATGCTATTGGTACACCGTTCTGCATTACGATTGATTATGATACGATGAAAGACAACACCGTAACGATTCGTTATCGTGACACAATGCAGCAGGAACGCGTACCTATCGACAAGCTGAATGGTATTATTGCCGAAAAGGTGGATATGAAAAATTTGTTGAAAAAAGTAATGGAGTGATTTATGAATAAATATTTGTCTGTTGTTGGAATATTTTTGTGTCTGTTGTTTGTTCTTCCCTCTTGCAAGGGCGATAAGGATAATACTGAAGAAATCGAGCAGGAAGCTTACAAACAGAAGAACGATGCCGCTTTTGAGGCGAAAGCTAGTGATCCTTCATACGTGAAATGGATGTCGCAGGCAAATGACGGTTATGTTTTTGCCAAACTGATCACCAAAGGGACCGGAAAGAAGATTTATTATAACAGCCGAATCTCTGTATACTATAAAGGGTGGATGATAAACGGTACCGTATTTGATTCTCGTCTTTTTGATGATGGAACGCCGCTCAGATGTGCAGTAAGTTCTTATTATGCGAATTATAACAGTTCATACAATCCCGGTGGTTATATGTCAGTCATAGAAGGCTGGGGCGTAGCTTTGCAGAATATGGTTGAAGGCGACAAGTATGAAATCTGGATTCCGCAGCAGCTGGGTTATGGCTCCGCAAAAAAGTCAGGAACAACTGATGCAAAAACAATTCCGGCCTATTCTACATTGATCTTCGAGCTGGAGGTGGTCTCGGTTGACGAACAGGCAGCGCATTCTTGATCATAGATCATAGATATAAAAGGTGCGAATTATACGGAAAGGCGAAGTTTTGCATGTGCAGGCTTTGCAACATCTATATAATCCGCACTTTTTTTTGTGCCTTCACGTGTATATCAGATGTGGAATAATCTGCAGGATCAGTGAGTATGTGAGTTTGCTTTGTTCTCGTTTTGGACTGGATGTTCAGGTTGCCATAATCCGAAAATCAAAAAGGATAATTATGATTGATATATACTTTGAAACTCTTTTTGATTATCTTTGCTCTGAATACGCGAAGATAGGCTGAACTTCGGCGTAATTCTCAAGTTCGCTTGAGAATCGTGCTTTCAGTTTGTGCTATCTTTGTACTTTTCTGATAAGAAATGGCTTGGACATTTATTGAATTTGAGAAATTTTGCAGTTAAATTTTGATATTGATAAAATCGGAGAGGGCGATAAAGAGGTATTCCAAAGCTTCTTTGAGGCCTTTTATCCTAAACTGAAAGCATTAGCTTGTCGCTTTGTTGATGAACAAGCAGCCGACGATTTAGTGCAAGATGTTTTTACCTCTTATTGGGAACAAAAAAAGAGTATTCATGCCGATAATATTCAGTCTTTCTTATTTAAATGTCTTCAAAATAAATGTTTGAATTTTCTTAAACATCAGATGGTTGAAGAAGAGTATGAATCGCGTGTTCGTATTGCTGAAGCTCGAATTGCGTATCTTGCTGAGACGACAGACAATAACCATGTTCTTGAGCAAGTAATGAATCGTGATTTGCGTGAAATCATAGAGAAATCAGTTGAAAAGCTTCCTCCTAAATGTGCTCAGGCTTTTCGTTTGTGCTATTTTCATGATGTCGATCGAAAAGAAGTGGCCGAACTGATGGGCATTTCTCCTCGAACAGTTGACGGACATATTCAGCAAGCTTTAAATTTCCTTCGTGAAGACTTGAAAGATCTATTGCTGTTGTTTGCCATGTTCTACAACATATTTTGAAAAAATCTTTGTTTTTGACCACGTAGTTTTTTCAAGTTCAGTTGTCTTCTATATGTATAACATGAAAGACATGAACGAAGAACTACTCATACGATTTCTTACTCACACTTGTTCTATAGAAGAACTGAAGCAAGTGGATAAATGGATTGTTTCCGACAAAGCCAATGCCGATTGGTTGTTCGAAATGGAACGTATCTGGAGTCTAAAAGACGAACTTCGCTTTTCCGACAAGCAGGAGATCGAAAAAGCTTTCAGACAGTTCATAGGAAAGATCGATAAGAAAAAACACAAACACGTTGCATTTTATCAAATATTCAAGTACGCAGCTATTATTGTGATAGTTTCTCTTTTGTCAATTAACTTGTATAAGATTTCAAGAAACGTTAGTGAAGATAAGAGTACTTCTAGACTTATGAATGTAATTAAAGTGCCTAAAGGAGAGCATGTAGAAGTTATTTTGTCGGATGGTACAAAAGTATCATTGAATTCAGATACAAAATTTATATATCCCAGTCATTTCTCGGAAAAATTCAGAAGCGTACAATTAATAGGAGAAGGCTTTTTTGATGTTTCCCATGATGTTAATAAACCGTTTGTGGTTAACTCGAAGCTAATACAGGTTCGGGTATTAGGAACGAAATTCAATATGCGTACTTATCCCAATGAAAATTCTGTTGTTACTTTGTCAGAAGGGAAAGTAGAAATAGAAAGTGCTAACAAGGAAAACAGAATGACGCTTCATCCAAATGAAGAAGTAACATATTCGGAATCGTCAGGAATGACTCTTTCTAAGGGAGTGGATGTGGGGATTTCAAAATCATGGACGAAAGGTGAATTGGCTTTTATGGATAAACCCTTATCTGTTATTTGTAAAGATCTTGAACGGAAATATAATGTGAAGATTACTATTACAGATCAACAACTGGCAGAAGACATATTTACTTGCCATTTTAGTGGGTCAGCTACTATTGAGCAGGTTATGACTTTGTTGAAAGAAACACGGAAATTAGATTATTCTTTTAAGAACGGACAAATAATTGTATACAAATTTAAAAATAATATGCCTATGGGGAAAGTATAAACGAAGAAAGAGAACCGAAGATGCCGCAAACATCTCCGGTTCGGATTAATAAGTAATTACATTGAAACTAATTAAATTTATTACAAACTAATCAATTACAAAAGTATGAATTTTATTTCTAAAGGAATACCATGGAAAGTTAATAATTTACTATGGTTAAAAAAGAGCCTATTTATCATGAGATGTATGCTTCTATTTTTGTTGATTGGAACTTTGCAATCTTTTGCTGAGTTAACATATTCTCAAACGGCAAAATTTTCATTAAACATGGAAAATACAACCGTTCAGAATGTCCTTTCGACGATTGAACAGAAAAGTGATTTTTATTTTACGTATAATGTAAAAGAAATCAATGCAACACGTAGGGTTTCTGTGAATGTGAATAGCAAGACAGTTACAGAAATTTTGAATAATCTGTTTTCTAATAGCGATATTCATTATGTTATTAGTGATAAGCATATTGTATTGTATAAGGAAGATACAAAATCTCGTGAGGTTGTAGAAGCTTTACAACAGGTTAAAAGAATCGTAGGCGTTATTACGGATGCTCAGGGCGAACCTGTTGCGGGTGCTAATGTGGTTGAAAAGGGGACTACAAATGGTACAATAACGGATGCTGCAGGAAAATATAGCATAAATGTATCTTCCGGCAATTCAACATTGGAGTATTCTTTTATTGGTTTAACGACTCAGGCAATTACAGTTGGAAATCAAACAAGCATAAACGTAATTTTGAAAGATAATGCGACTGCATTAAATGAGGTTGTCGTTGTTGCTTATGGTACTCAGAAAGCTCGCTCGGTAACAGGAGCTGTAAGTAAAATTAATTCAGATGAATTAGCTGATATGCCGGTTTCAAATATTACACAGAAACTGCAAGGTAAGTTTTCCGGTGTTCAGATTTTGAATAATTCCGGAGCTCCCAATGGAAACTTGTCTATTCGAATTCGAGGCCAGGCTTCTATTAATGCGGGAAATAGCCCTTTGATAGTTGTTGATGGCTTCCCTACAGAATCGGGTTTGGAATCAATTTCTCCA
>JAQWBH010000441.1 GCA_028707405.1 Parabacteroides sp.
AATATCATGATTGCAGCATCTTCGGCGATAGAGGTTATATTGGTAAAGAAGTCCAACTGGATTTGTTTGAAACAGCCAACATTAAATTGGAATGTCCATACAGACTGAATCAGAAAGAGTGGAAACCACTGTTTATTCCATTTGCAAAAGCTCGAAAGAGAATCGAAACGGTATTTTCTCAACTTACCGATCAATTTATGCTAATAAGAAATTATGCCAAAGAAACGAAAGGATTGTTTGCCCGAATTATCGGAAAGATTAGTGCTTTTACAATCCTGCAATATATTAACAAGATTAACAACAACCCATTGGAAGAGTTAAGTATGCACTAAGCTAATTCCGCCAACGAGTAAATTACCATTTAAACCTATTGTTCCTGCAATAGATTGACTCGCTCGTTATCTACTTTCAGTTTACTCCTATTTCGAGCTTTATATGGTGTTCTGTTCTTCCAGTTGTATCGAATGCCTATTAAAAACATGTTGTGCCGTTCATCAAAAGAACGACAATAATAAGATGAATAACCCGGTTGATCCATCCATACTTCATATTTCTTCCTTCCAAAAAAATAGCGCAATGAAGCTGTAGCTGTCCAATGGGCATTAATAGTCCAGCCGACAGTCACAAGTGATTCAATGGAACTTTTGCTCTTTTGCAAAGGGGTGTACATCGCCGGATACAGATCGACATGTGCATTTAAATAATAATCCTTATAATAGAAATAACCGTTGATAGATTGAGTAAACCAATCCTTTATGCCATTATAAAAGAAGTAACGATTATAAGCGCATATATAACTAATGTGTCCCAATTTCTTAATTACATACCAAAGCATGCCTTTGATTACAAGATGTCGTTCTACCCCATTATTCTCATAAGTCGACAAATATACATTCCGGTCATTATAGCGGCTGACCGGAGTTATCATATCCGTACAATACGAATAAACGATTTCAGGATTAAAGAATGATTGACCCTTCGCAAAATAACAGCTCAACCCAAAATCCCTGTAATAATAAGGGTCTAGTTTAGGATTGCCCTGTACAATATAAAGTGAGTCGGTGGATATATTATATGGATTCAGATAAGTAACCTGCGGTTCAACGGTATATCCACGAGCATAAAGCTTAATGAGTGTATGTGGAATGTTCGGCGTCAGATATGCCATATCATATTTGAACCGATAATAGTTCTTTTCAATATTTTCTGATTTATTGAAAATAAGATCCATTCCGGAAGAAAGCGTGTAACGCCCAAATTTAGTTACTCCGCTGTTAAAATCTGCATGCAGATACTCTTTCAGACGGTGATGAGTAAAATCGGGATTGTTTTGAGCCGCATTCTCCAAACGTGTCTTTTCATAAGTAGTCTGACTTCCTATGTTTAAATCATACATATTCGTGTGTTTCTTAAATTCAGAGAAAGCATATCCTTTATAATAATCCATCTTGTAACGATAGTTACTGTTAAACATATACGCTTCGCCATTCTCTTCAGTTGTCTGACGGTCGTCATTTTTGTTATAGGTAAAACTGATTTGATTTTCCAACATCTCACTTTCGTCGAACTTATGTTGATAATAGAGATTATAGACATTCACCAAAGAAGAACTTTTGCTGTGTTTATAAACACTATAATCGGTAGAAGTATCTTCGCTGAAGATTTTTCCACTGCCTCTTAGTGTTCCGTTTTCCGGAATATTACGCAATGATACGTTATAGGAAAAATAATTTTTATTGTTCATGATCCAGTCGCCGCCAAAAGTGGTATTATACGAAAGATAGCTGCTTACATCCCGTCCTACATATTGTTTGAGCATGGTTTGGTTTTGCTGGATTCTCGTTTCATTGGCATGATTATTATTAAAATAAAATGTATTGCCGTTAAGATAAAGAGAATACTTGGGTGAACCTATTTCATAACCTCCGCTTGCCGTTCCAAAATACAAACCCGGATTATTTTCTGTTCCAATATTCAAAAGTTGATACTTCTCCAACCGCGTCTTGGTCTTAATGTTAATTACATTTGTAACACCTGTTCCCAAATAGCGGGCTGAAGGCGTGTCCATCACTTCTACACTAATAATATCTTTGGGGTCGATCGTTTCTAATGAATTGCCTCTATGTACGCCGTTAATTAAGATCAAGGCATTACCTCCACCGGCAATACCAATTGTTCTATCTAGAGCATTCACGCTCAGTTTTGGTACTTCCTGAAGAGCATTATAGATATCTTTCAAATTTTTAGCCTGTGCCGAAAGAAAAAATTCTTGTCCTTGCGTCGTTGTCTTAATACGGTCACGACGATCGGCTACCACCGTAACATCCGGTATTGTATCCATCATTTCATGATAAAGCAGAAACTCTAAACGCATGTCCTTGTTCACTGTCAGATTCTGTTGAATGGGATTATATCCGGAATGTTGTATCACTATAGCATATTCGCCCTTCCTCAATCCTTTGATCATGAATCTCCCATCATTTTTTGTAAGAGCCATTGCCTTTAATGAGTCTTTTTGCATAAAAGTTATTTGGGTATCCTCCAGCTTCTCTCTTTCCTGACTCAAAACCTGCCCCTTTACCGTATACTGAGCCGATGCATATAGCGTCAAGGTAGTAAGCAAAAATATTAATATAGTTCTATTCATGATTAGTATTTAATGTCTCATCATTCAAACCATGAATGATATAATCTGCAACACATTACATAATGATAATAGTCTGCAATTTAGATATATTTATTGAATATGAATACCCATCCGTCAATTTATTTTTTTATGTATTCCAGGGTAAAGGAGTTTTCTTCATACCGTTTATAATAAAGATATCATCTTCACATCAACCTGCCGATCCACATTTAGAACTAATAACAATTCCATTAGCTGTATATAGGCCGGTTGATAGGAAGAAGCATCATTAACCAATATGATATCTACATAATTTACAGCTGTTTGCCTTATGCTTTGAACGGTATTTTTTTTAATACTTAAAAACGCCTGAATCCGTATCACTGTTTTGTAAAACATTTCCTTTTGACTCGTAGACTCTTCCCCGATTCAAATTAATCGACAAGGAGATGGACAACATATTCTTATAATCGGGAACATTTACCCACGTTTGTTTGGTGACATATTTATTCATTGTTGTCTCATGATCTTTGGGACTCAGGAACAAATATGACCAGTTTAATCCCACTGTTATATTTTTTAAATGATAATAGGCATACATAATACTATAATCCATGCCGCGATAAGCCGTCTCTCCCGAAAGCCTTTTATCACGAGACTTGTATCCTCCACCGATACTCATATGTCCCAAATATAAATCGGCCATTATGCCTCCTTGTGCATAATTCAATAAATGACAATAATCATTGCCTTTACTAATAATGCGTGAGAGAGTTAAATCGCCCTGAAGAATCAGTTTATCAGGGATTAAAGAATACTTTAGAGAGGTATAATTAGAGAGCACATCCAACCGTTTCTGATTATCATATCCGAATTCAAAAAGCGAATGGCCTGAATCATCAACAATCCGGCTAATACTTTCCATGATGGACTTATGGCTATACGAGTATCTTATGGTATTTTCGATATCTATCCGATTGGGTTTATAAACAAACTTGATGTAGTTCGTCATTGTTGAGTACGGCTTCAACTGCGGATTTCCGGTTCGTATATCCCAGTCATTCGCCTGCTGGGAAACATTGCTTAATGAGCCCAGCGACGGGATCTCCGGTGTGATGTAAAATCCGTATTTTAAACTGATGTTATTGGAAATCGTATAAGATAATGACAAGGAAGGACGCAGAAGCCAATAATTATATTTCTCGGAATCCTGACGATAATACTGGCGGTTGCCTCCCAGTCCCA
>JAQWBH010000442.1 GCA_028707405.1 Parabacteroides sp.
CCGAATACAGGAATATATCCGATGAGGATTTCAGGATCATGATCAACAATGCGCTTTGCGATTTTCTTGGTATCGGCGAGCCTAATTTGATTTAGCTCACGTCAGGCCCGCTTTGACGCTTACAATTAGGGGCGGTCAAATAGGGATTTATAATCTCTGAAAAATTCGGCATAGTCGTTTATAGCGGCTATGCCGTTTTTTCGTCATCTTCTAGAATGTTGATTTCACCGATGCAGTTGTAGATTATCCGAATGCGCTGCATTCTTCGTCCGTTAACATTTTCTGTTTTGAATACGATGATTCTGTCAATGAACTCTCGGATGATTTCAGCGTCAAGCTCTGGTATTTCCGTATACTTCCTGACAAGGGCCAGAAAGCGGTCTGTGTTAAGAGTCTGTTCTTTTGCAGTATCGAGAGCCTTTTTCAACACAGTGTTTCTCGCTTCTAAAGCCTTCTGCTCAGCCTCGTAATCTGCTGACATCTTGTGAAAGCGTTCCTCTGTAATGTTGCCGAGCACCTTATCCTCGTAGAGCTTCTGAATGATCTTATCAATGGCTGAGATACGGACCCGCGCCTGCTCATATTCCTTTTGACTGAGTCGTAATTCCTTGGCTAACACCTTTTCCGAATTGTTGGTGACGATTCGGATGAATTCCGCTTCTCGTTCTTTGGCGAAAGCCAGTACCTTTCGTAAATCCTCTGCCACAAGCTGCTCTACCACAACATTGCGAATCTGGTGAGAACTGCAGCCGCCTTTGACCTTGCGGTATGTAGCGCAGACGAAATGCTCTTTGTCATGGGTCCAGCCATTGGCCCTAACTTGATACAGCTTTGCTCCACAATCCGCGCAGTACATCATACCTGAGAGCATCCCCATCTCACCCATGCGGGAAGGTCGGCGTTTGCCATCTCGGATTTTCTGAACCGTTTCCCAGGTTCCTTCATCGATGATGGCTTCATGGGTGTTTTCAAAGATTAGCCAGTCCTCCGGTTTGTTTTGCAGCTTGGTCTTGTTTTTGTAAGATTTTTTAAAGGTTTTGAAATTAACCGTATGGCCTAGGTATTCCATTTTGGCGAGAATATCAGCTACTGACCTTGACTGCCATGCGTAAGGATTCTCCGGTGGCCTTGCAGGTGTGTTAATTCCTTTGCTCCTTAAATGAACCGTAGGAACATTAATACATCGTTCCACCAACTGTCTTGCAATCTGCGAAGGCCCAAAGCCTGCCATGCAGAGTCGGAAGATTTCCCTTACAACCTCGGCAGCTTCCTCGTCAATAATCCACTTCAGCTTGTCTTCCGGGTCCTTGACATAGCCGTAAGGCGGATTAGTGCAGAGCGGTTTGCCGGATTCACCCTTGGATTTGAACACAGCCCTGATTTTTTTGCTGGTGTCCTTGGCGTACCATTCGTTGATGATGTTGAGGAAAGGTGTAAAGTCGCTGTCCTGCTGATTGGCGCTGTCGATGCTGTTGTTGATAGCGATGAAGCGGACACCTGCCTCTGGGAACATAATCTCGGTATAGTAGCCAACTTTCAGATAATCCCTTCCAAAGCGGGACATATCCTTGATGATGATTGTTCCTACCATGCCCGATTCCACATCCGCGATCATGCGATTGAAATCCGGTCTGTCGAAGGTTGTACCGCTGACACCATCGTCCACATAGAAGCGGATGTTGCGAAAGCCATTGTCCTCGGCATACTTCTTCAGAATCGCTTTTTGGTTGACGATGCTGTTGCTGTCACCGGAAAGCTCATCATCCCGGGACAATCTGCAATATAGGGCGGTAAACAGCGCCTCATCTGGTGCCGGGGTTTTTCTTTGTATTTTGTTGAATGACTGTCTGTTCATACTAACCTCTCTTTCCGACAGTCTTCAAACGGTTAGGCACTGTGATATTACCGTACTATTTTGAAGTAGTCGAGTCGATTTCCGTATCTTTATTTGAACTGTCTGATATCTTTTCCAGGTGCTTTGCGTTGGCGGTAATCAGCCTTTTAAGCTTGGTGTAGGCGCTTTCCTTTGCGGATTCGCTTACACAGGATTCAACGACATAGACGGTACCGCCAATGTCCGTTTCAAAGGTGCGGCTTTGATTTTGCGCTTCCATAGATGACCTCCATTTTCAGTTTTTTAGAAAAGGTGCCGAGCCAGATCAGGACCCGGCACCTTAAGTTTGACTTAGGCACTCATCTGTAGAAGTTTTAATGCGTCAGGCTGTATCAGCTTCCCGTCTAGTCTTTCGATGGCTTGGAAACCAATCTGTCCCTGCAGGGAATAAAGCTCACGAAGTCGCTTCATGCTCAGCGGTTGACGTTCAATCAGCCAGTAGTAAGATAGATCAGCAAACGCAATACTCTTTGCTCCTGCTGATACCAGTGGCATATATGGAGATGTGACCATGGACTTTCCGAAAATCGTGTTGTCTGAGTCGTTCCAAAGGTATCTGCCGTTTGCATCTTTCAACGTTCTGAGCATCATGGCTGTTTGGTCATGCATGATGAAGATGGCGTTCTGTCGGTATTCGTCTTTCAGAGAGAAATACAATGCGATCAACTCGTCAAAGGTGACTGATGTACTGCTAGCGGCTGTGATGGCGGCATCCGCTATAAGAATGCCGGTCGGTTGCGTGGTTCCGTTACCGTTAATCAAGGAATTTTCCTCGGCCCTTCCGAAGCGCTTCGCAAAATCGCTCACCAGATATTTCTCCAGGTCGAAATTCATATCACCTACGAAAGAGCGGTTGAGCTTGACCATGGATGCCAGCTTATACGATTTTATCGGGAACTGAGCGAATGTATCATCGCTCACTGGGATTGGATCTCCGTCAGCTACCCATTCAGCAGTGCCAGAAGAAGTTGTTGCTTGGATGGTTCCGCTTGCTTCGGTAAGGCTTATGACAGTGGAAAGTCTGCGGAACAGGTTTTCCTTTGCCAGTGCTTGATTAAGGGCCTCTCTGAATTCGAAGGGAGAGATGCTCGATCCTGCATCGTCATAGCCTTCGCTTAAATTCTGCCGACTCTCGTCATTACCTCTCATAACATTCCAAAATGCCTTGTTGTAAGTTGCTGATGTTTTCATAATAAATTCCTCCATAATTTTGATTTGGGGTTAATACCCTGTTTGAATTCGCGTTTTTGTGCGTGAAGCCCCACGCCGCTGTCCGGTTGAAAAAGTTCTAGGGATTTCACATCCCCCAGGGTCACTTCTTGCATATGATGCACCGGAAGGCTTGCGTTTCATCGTTGTTGAATGATGAGTGAATCGGTACCATCTGAGCTGTGCACTTAGGACACCGTACCATTAAGGCTTCAAGCCTTCCAAAGTCATACGGCTTTGTGGCGTGTACCCGGATAGCGCCACTATCGTGAACGGTCATATAGAAGCGGCAGCCGCTTTCCTCTGCAACAAGATATGGGTTGCCGAAGAAGTACCGAGTACACAGTAAATTGTGGTCGTCTTGGACCAGAAGATAGGTTTTAGTAGCCATGCTTTTACTCCTTTCTCACATGGGGCATCTTGGGGCAGGTTTTACGGGTTGTTTCTCATATGACTATAGAATTTAGAAACTACCTGAAATACTTGCCACAATCTGCCCCTGTGTTGATTTACTCGAGAAATTCTGTTCCCCTGAGTAGCTTGTAGCCAATAAATACAGTGGTCTTTTCACCTCCATTCCGAGGGCGCTTCCTAACGATCTCTCCCACATTGGCCAGAGCGGTTTTAAAGTTTCTTGTTGTTGTCAATAAAAAATGTGCAAAAAAGGCGGATAAAATTGAGCAGTTGAAAAAAATACAAAAAATTAACGGGCGGATAAAATTGAGCAGTTTTTGACGGTTTGATTTTCAGATGAGTCGAGAG
>JAQWBH010000443.1 GCA_028707405.1 Parabacteroides sp.
ATAGGACGGTGGACCAGGCCGGATCCGATGAGCGAGAAATACTATGGGACAAGTGGTTATGCTTACTGTGTGGATAATCCGATAAGTTTAGTGGACCCTAATGGAAAATCAATATGGAAACCGGAATATGACAAGATAAATGGAGTTAGTTACGTTGCCGAAAAAGGAGATAATATTAATACACTAATTAGGCAATATAACTTAAACGCCAAAACGGCAAATAATATTATCAAGGAACAAAAAATTAGCAGTTCTCAAATCAAGGAAGGGACCAAAATTTCAGGAACGTCGGTAGAAAAAGCTACCGGTAGTGAAGTGTTAAAATTGGATTTGGGATCAAAACAAAACACAGAACAGCGACAGTTTGACCAATTAGTTTTTGGATTAAACCATTCTAAAAAATCAGGAGACACAATGAGTTTCTCCGATTATTTTTCTAATATAGATAACGGAACTACTACAATGTGGGGCGGAGCTATGAAAGGTATTGCGGGAAATGCTACGATGTCAATACATCATGAGACTTTCCCCGTTTATTACAACACGAATGCCGTTCTAGGTGCACAAACCATATATAATAGTCCATATGAAATAGGCCCTTCATTTGTTAAAAAAGACAAAATGTTATACAATATAATACGATTTTCTTCCAACGATTCAAATGGCCAATATCCGTTAGTACAACTATTTATTACAGGACATGCTCAAAATGCATCTTCAATATATGACTACTTTTTAAAATGAAAGTAATTTTTCTTGACATATTATTAGTATTTGTCGTTACATCTTGCGGACAAATCAAGAATTGCAAATTATCAAGAGAGTATATACCAGTAGAAACAGATATAAGCTTGATTGATGACACTTCGGCGTTTCATAGGCAGTATAAAACTTTAAGTGGTAAAAAGCAATCAAAACTAAAACAAAACGAGATAGAGGAGCTTTTTTTAGAGAATTATATTTTAGCTTCTCAATCTCCCGATGGCTCAGATTTTAATTTTATTAGGTCAATGCAAAGCATTGAACAAGAATTAATTAATAGGCATATTTTGGTTAAAAACAACAAACAATCTTATTTGGAATTATTTGATTTATTAAAAAATGATAGTATTAAGCAATCATATGTAAATCTGTTTGTAAAGTATGATCCTTATCAAGATTTGCAATACCCTACAGTTAGGTCTTCATTTGTTTTCTCTACAAAATATTACGACAATGTAATGAAACAATACGGAGATCTTAAAGCGCTGGAAAAACTAATGAGAAACTTGGAATTTAAAAGAAATACATATGCTGATTATTCAGAATACTTACAGAATGTGACGGATATTGCTTTTAATAGCAAATGTCTTTATCGTTATGTAGTATTGTTAGAATATTATTATTCAATTAATTGGGGTTATTAATAAAATACAAAACTTAAGCCACTTCCACCTTTGGCTTCAGCTATGACAATATGGGCCGTCTGACAAATACAAACAGATATGAAGGGGCTGGCACAACTGCAAGCAGCACCTTCACGGAGAGGAACCTGAGCTATGATGCCAACGGCAACATCCTCACCCTCGGCAGGTACGGGGCAGACACCGCAACGCCGGAGGACAATTTCACGTACACCTATAACGGCAACAAGCTAATGAACCTTGCGGGGACAAACGGCCGAACTGCCTTGAGCGGAGCAAATTACACGTATGATGAGAACGGCAACATGACTCACGACGGAAGGATGAATCTTGATGTCACCTATGATCTCTTTGGCATGCCGCAGAGTGTTGAACAAAACGGAACCTTAAAATGCGCTTACACCTATCTTGCAGACGGGACAAAGGTGATGGTGCAGGACAATGCAAACAGCTCATTGTCCAACGGTTATCTGTACCTTGGCTCTATGGTATTCAAGAAGACAGGCACAAGCTATGCGTTTGAAAGCACGGACTTTGGGGGCGGAAGGATCATCAATGTAAACGGCGCTTTATCACCATATTACTACACCACTGACCATCTTGGGAGTGTGAGAGTGATAACAGATGCAAACGGAAATGTGGTAGAGCGCAATGATTACTACCCGTTCGGCAAGAGAATGACAACGGGGAACATGTACCCAACAACATCCTCAAACAGATGGAAATACAACGGCAAAGAAGTGCAGACAACTGGTAACGTTAACTGGCTGGATTACGGAGCAAGAGAATATGATGAGGTGATAGGACGGTTTGTAAAGCCAGATGCTTATTCAGAAAGATACCCATCACTTTCATTATATCAGTATGCGGCAAACAATCCATCATGCAATATAGACGTTAACGGAGATAGTATTTGGGTTTCGACTTATAATACGACCAAGGATGCTAATGGAAACAGTACAACTACCAATTCACGTTACCATTATGGGCAAGATTCAAAAGGCAACTATGGATTCCTTGATTCAAAAGGAAATTCTTACTCAGGCAATGACAAATTTGTTGGACAATTGACAACCGCATTAGGCGATTTAAGTCAAGGTGGGCCTACCGGAGTGGAATTAGTCAATGATTTGATGACTTCTACAAATAATACAGATATAGTTAACAGAACGATTAATAAAGCAGATAATGAAAATGGAGCATATATATTATGGAATTCAAGCGGTACAAATGGAGGGCCAGACCAGAATGGAAGCACCACACGGCCGTCCTTCATTGGGCTTGGCCATGAGATGGCACATGTCCAGGATGTTTGGAGCGGTACAATAAATAATAATACTTGGGTAACAGAAACATTACTAAACAGCCAAATTATAAATATTCCTTATGCAGAACTTTATGCGACACATATAGAGAACAAATTAAGAGCTGAAAATAATATACCACTTAGAGCATCATACTCTTCTTATGAAACAGGAGGAATCGATCCCAATACAAGAATTATCAGGGCGAATACTAATGAAAGTATTTATTACAATAAATATGGACATACGAACTATTTGCCGTTGAAAAAAAATGAAATGCCATTCCATTATTAAAACATATTTATTATGAAAATGACGTTATTATTTACGATACTATTGATTTCATTTCAAATTCCAATTAAGAATAAAGATTTTCTCAGAAAAATTAATTCTGCAATATATTCAAAGGCAAAAGATGGAGGGAGTTCTTATTATTTACGCAATAAACTTATCGCAATGGACAGTTTAGATGTTTTTGTCAATAGTGATACTCTCTTTATTTTGGAAACTTTCGACGGTGAAACAGCAATTTATTATGGAGAGATGTGGAATAAAGATAAACATATCAGTTATACACATGAAGTTGGTGGTAAGATTACATTTGATGGATTTGATATACTTGGCGGTCACAATTTTCCAGATTATATGCGTAATTTAATCAGCAGATGGAATGTGCCGGCAATTAGACAGTTTAATAAGGAGTATGGTCGACTTTTTGACTCATGGCCTATTATTGGCATAAAGATTATCATAAACAAGGGCAGAATAAAAGTTGATTCTATAACTTTTGATGATTTTCCTGATCCGTTATTGATTCCACCTCCTTCCAGGGCCAAGCCATCGTGAGAAATAGTTCATTCCCTGAAATTTTTTTATTAAGAAACATGGAAAAGGACATTTTATTTGAAAAGGGAAAAATTTTAACTCGCATTGAAAAACGGAACAATGAAAGAGTAATACAATGATTTGTAGGGAAATAAATAGGATTTTTTTTATTAATCATGAAATTACCTACACCTTTGAGAGCACGGACTTTGGGGGCGGAAGGATCATCAATGTAAACGGCACACTTTCACCATATTACTACACTACT
This sequence comes from Parabacteroides sp., assembly GCA_028707405.1. Taxonomy (GTDB): domain Bacteria; phylum Bacteroidota; class Bacteroidia; order Bacteroidales; family Tannerellaceae; genus Parabacteroides. The sequence continues at coordinate 3,801 of JAQWBH010000443.1, forward strand.
GATCATCTTGGGAGTGTGAGAGTGATAACAGATGCAAACGGAAATGTGGTAGAGCGCA
>JAQWBH010000082.1 GCA_028707405.1 Parabacteroides sp.
GATCCCTGCCCCGGAAATTGCGCATAAGCAAACATCGTGACAAACATCATACACATTGTTAATAATTTTCTCATGATACTATTTATTTTGTGCGTCGTTTACGCTTTTGACAAAGATATTAATTATTCCTTCACGCCAATGACATCTGTTATGTTAATCATTATAAGTTTATTCGCTTAAGCTCACGTATTTTAGTTCTGTTTAAATGACAGTTCCAACTGGCCATTTATAGGTTCAATACACAAAATACTGCCATTATCGTGATTACGAGTATCAACAAAACGACCACGAGTACATAAAACCTGATAAGAGAAGCTTTTTTGTATAGCTTCCACTTTATGCGACGTTATGGAAGTAAATGGAAGTTTTATGTCTTGTAAGGTTGTCAATTCCAATTGCCAGTTTGCTAATCCGGGGCAGGAAACAAGCATTCTATCTTCCATAAAAGTGATGGAAAGAACTGCCTTATTGATCAACGGCCATTTGACAATAAGGTTGTTACCCTTTTCTTTAACAGTCGGTACTTTTCCTTTAGCTTCTACCATCTTTCCTGTAAGATCTCTATATTTTAAGCGCAAACCGGCCAGTTGCTTGACTGAACTCCACAAGCATCCATCAACAAAAGGTAAAGTAGTGTAAATACATTGTGTTGACGTTCCAGCCTTGTTCAAGTAATCTGACTGATATGCCTCATTAAACAGATGAATGTCGCGAAAACGGAATGATGATTCATCCCACAACAGATTCGCACGATAGTAACGACTATTGTACCAAACTGTCTTTTTGCCGTTTGACCTGAAGTCAGTCAAAGTTGTTACAGCTGTTGCGGGCGTTAGCGGAAATTGCATCTTAAACCAACTGCCGACTTCTGATAATGTTGCTACCTGAATTTTTTTTTCTTTCTGCAATTTGTCTAGTAACGGAATCTGTATCTCGAATCCTTGTTCCATAGCATTCCATGTAAATGAGTTTTCTTGACCGACCTGAGTATAACCAAAAGCCAGACAAGGTTCTTCAAAGAGAGACTTGAATAGCCATTCTACCCATTTCTGCGAACCTCCACCTTCTTTATACACGGGCTCAAGAGAAACAACCGATTGTCTGGATCCTCCCAATCCACTGTCATATTGATAAATCGGATCACTGCCCAGCATACGAAAGATGGGCACAGAAATCTGTCCCTGCTCTGTTTGTGCCGGCATATAAGCATTTTTCTTGCTTGGATAATAAGCCTGATTCCAATATCCTCCCCACATAGTATAACCGTCTGTACCAACTTGATCTTTACAATTGCATGAAGCAATAACATGGTATTTGTCTGCCATATAGGCCAATGTATGTGCATCAATAAACCACGAACCGATAGATGTTGGATACTTGCCAAAGATCTCCTTGAACTTTGTCATATATACATCTACCAGCTTTTCACGTTCGGCAGGTGTATATCCCGTAGCAAAACCCACATTCGCATGCCAATCCCATGAATAACGCCCACGCCATTTGAGACCGGCGGCTTTCACATGCGGTTCTGTTATTTCCCACCAACCGCCTATCTCTGTACCAGGATAAACATCTTTCATCAGAAGTTGCTGATAACGCGGATTAATTAAAGCATCATATTGTAACAAAAAAGTCCCTTTAAGTTGATGGTCTTTAAGAATCTGTACCTGCTTAACAACCGTCTGATAAAGGACATCTTCCGTAATAACAGAATCACGCGGTTCCACATTGCGAATAAAATTAATAATATTTACAATACGCGGTGCCGCTATTTTTACTTCAGCCTTAACCAATAATCCAAAGCAAAGACTAACGCAAAAAACAGACACTGTAATCAGTTTGATAATTTTCTTCATAAATGCTACAAATAAATGATAGCTCAAAGATAATGGTTATGACAGAAATATACGCGCTCAAAAGCAAATTTTTCATTCAACCACTCTTTCTCTCCATAAAACAAATAGGAGGAAAACAATTTCGCCTTCCCCCTATTCTATAATTAAACCTAACGTTTAAAATTCCACATCCGCCATGGCCGGACAATGATCAGACATAAAATGGCCATACAATGTATCGGTCAAAACACCGTATTTCAATATTCGAATGCTTTTAGTTACAAAAATGTAATCAATACGCATCTTCATAGGTGAACTAAATTGAAAATCCTGAAATGTTCCTTCCGGTCCATAAGGTGTCTTCTCAGAGATTGCCCTCGAATCTTTAAGTAAACCATCAGCCAAAATAATCTTTATTGGCTCTGATTCCGGTGTCGCATTGAAATCTCCTGTACAAAGTACCGGCATATTTCCTGCTATAGCCTTGATTTTTGAAAGTAACAACTTGGAAGATTCGCGGCGTGCAACTACTCCTTGATGATCAAAATGTGAATTAAAGAAATAGAACATCTTTCCAGATATCTTATCTTTAAACTTTCCCCACGAACATATTCTGTTACAACAGACCGCATCCCAACCTTTACCAGGGACATCCGATTTTTCAGCGTACCAGAAGTCTCCACTGTCCAACAATTGGAATCTATCCGTTTTATAAATAATAGCCGAATGTTCGCCACCATCTTTTCCATCATCGCGTCCTTTACCCGTGTAAGCATATCCGCCACCTTCTATAATATCATCCAACATTGATTTGAAACCTTCTTGTGTTCCAAAAATATCAAAATCATGGAAACGGACGAACTGAGCAACAGCTTTAGCCCGTTTTGGCCAAGCATCATCACCATCGCCAGGATTATTCTGCCTCAAATTAAATGAAGCAACGCGCATGTCACATTTGCCCTTAGCTGCCGCTAAAGATATAAATCCAAACAGACAAAGAACTACAATCAATATACTATTACATCTTCTCATTTTGTTATAAATTAATTACCATCATTAGAAGCACTATTTTCCCAGCCCTTGTTCTGAGTAATGTTCGGGTTCTTTACCATTACTAAAGAAGGAATAGGATAAAGATACTGCTTTTCTCCAAATACACGCTTATAATCATTTGGCGTATCCCAAGTCAAATAATAGCCGGCCGCAGGATTACCTGCCTCAACCTCTTTCACCTGTTGTAACTGGTTAGCACCACCAACAACCAATATTGGCGCACAAGTCTTGCTCACTGTTGCCCAGTCGAGTTTTGCTTTGGCTGCAGCCAGATTTGCATCAGAATCATAGAAAAGAACATCGTAAGTTCCGTTATGATCCAAATCCATCGGGACATTCAATTTAGGAACATACATACCATCCCAACTCATGTTCAAAAGATAGCCGCACTTCCAACGACGAATATCGTCAAAACGGAACCCTTCGAGGCAGAGTTCAACAGCACGTTCGCGACGAATCTCAAGAATAGACGGATCGGTAATCGACGGGAAATATTTCTGCTGAAAATAAGTATCTATAGTCGCTGGTTTGGAAGTTAATCCGCCGGTAATGCCAGCGCGTGCACGAATAGCTCCAACAGTTTTTGCCCAATCATCATTCGTAAACGTCCCTAGTTCAGCTTTCGCTTCTGCATAGTTCAATAACACTTCTGCATAACGGAACAAAGGGAGTGCATTGGTATTCAAAGCCGCATTATCATACTTCGTGCCATCCAAGCATAATTTCAAAGGCTGATAGCCAGTCCTTACATATCCCAGAAAATCAGGAGCAGTGGCAACACCGTCACGCGTATAGCCCGGAGTACGAATAGTTTGAGCCAATCGAGCATCACGGTTCTGACATTCATCATAAAATACTTCTGTTTGCCAACCTTTGCGCGAAGTATATGGCGTACCATCTGTTTGCAGGTAAGTATTTATAAATGTTCGCGTGAAACTGAATCGGTTGCCATATGTTGGTGAAGTCCATTTCCAGTTTGCATGATGGAGAACCCCTAAATCAGCACTCGAACATACAGCCATCAAAACCTCATCGGTTACAGGAACATCACTCGTAAACAATGCTCTGTAAGATTTTGCAACCCCTGCAGCCGTATACAACTTCTTCCCAGAATTATCCATAAGATATTTTGACATATCGACAGCCCTCTGCAACCAAGTATTTGCGGATGTAGACAAATTCAGATTATGATATTTACGATATGTACCTTCGAAAAGGCAGACACGTGAAGCTAATGCATAAGCGGTCCATTTTGTAACCATACTTCCCGTTGCATCGGTCGTCGTCGTAATATTATTGCAAGCAAATTGCAAATCTTCATAAACATGTTCCATCACTGCCTCTCGTGAATCACGTGCAGCATACAACGCCGGATCATCCACATCCAAAGGTTTGTCGATCCAAGGAACATCCCCAAATTTACGAACCATACCATAATAGAAATATGCGCGGAAAAAGCGTGCAATCCCTATATAGTTGTTGCGAACCGATTCACTTACACCCGGATTCGTACAGTTCACAATAAAATAGTTGATACTACGCAAGTTTGTCCAAGTCCAACCATCAGAATTAACTTCGCTATAAGAATTTTTCACCTGAAAATCAGGCAAATTATTGATAGCGCCGAAATCCGTCAATTCAACTTCTATTTGGTTCAAATCACTTCCCGACGGGAGTATTTTCTCATAGAAAGAATAGACGTACGTTTTCAGACCTGCTTCAGAACTGAAGATCTGATCTTTTGTTACAGAAGCCTTCGGCTCTTCATCCAAGCTGCAGGCAGCCAGGCAAATGACCGATAACAGGGTAAACAAATATGTTAATCTTTTCATTGTACTCATGTTTTAAAAAGTTATTGATACACCTAAAGTCATACTCTTCATCACAGGATAAGAGTAAAAGTCACCACTCGTACCTGATGTTAGATCCGGATCAGAACCAGAAGTGTTCGTTACATCAAAGTCTTTTGTCTTCTTATATAAAGGAGACCAGCAGAATAAGTTCTCACCGCTCACAAAAACTCTTACATTTTGCATGTAAGCCTTCGCCGTCAGCTTGTGAGGCAGGGTATATCCGAACTGCAGATTCTTCAAACGCAGATATGCTATATTCTGCAAGTAACGTGTCTGAGGAGTAGAAAGTTCACGTCCACTCAACGCCGTATAACCAGAATAACGTGGCAGATATGCTCCTGGATTATCTTCTGTCCAATAGTTATTCAAATGCCAAGTAGGCAATTGGTTATATGGACGGTTGAACTGCCCCCAGAATCCTGATTCAGCACTTGGATACCAGTTTTGTTTACCGACACCCTGGAAAAAGGCAGAAACAAAAAAGTTGTTCCAATCTCCATTCAACGTAAAGCTATAAATATAACGAGGTTCTTTATTACCAATAATTTTCTTGTCACCCGGATTTGTTACCGTATTATCTCCATAATCAATTTTCCCATTTCCATTTAAGTCTTCGAACTTAACATCTCCAGGATAAACTTTCTTATTTGCAGAAGAAGGAATAATCGTATTAACATACCCTTGTATCTCAGCTTCTGACTGGAACAAGCCATTTGATTCATAGCCCCAAATTTCACCTACAGTCATGCCCTCATAATAATCATCCAAACTCATTGTCGAGTTGTTGTAACGATCAATCTTTGACTTATAATCAGCCAATGTAGCATGGATATCATAATTGAACGGCTTTCCGGCCAAATTAAACTTATCACTATAGCTCAATGATAATTCCCAACCACGAGTAGTCATATCGGCATAGTTGCCTTTAGGAGAAGTTGCTCCAAAAACATCAGGAAGAGTAACACCTTTTGTATACATATCGGTCGTTTTACGGACATAATAGTCTCCGGATAATCTGAGTTTACCATTAAGAAATCCCAAATCACCACCAATGTCTGTTGTCGTAGCAGTTTCCCAAGTCAGCGACTTCGGTTTTACTTCAGGCGTACCGGCATATTTATTTTTAGCACCATTAACTACATAACCTGATGTATTAATAGAGAGTAATTCAAGATAGCTATACGGATCAATATTACCATTTCCTAACGAGCCATAAGATCCACGTAACTTCGCGTCAGATATAATATTTTTGCTGACTTTCCAGAATGGTTCTTCTGAAACTCTCCATCCTGCAGATACCGACGGGAAGAATGCCCATTGTTGATCAGTAGGAAACTTGGATGAACCATCATAACGTCCATTAACTTCTATCAAATAACGATCTTTATAATCATAATTCAAGCGGAAGAAAGATCCTGCAATCCGCCATTTCTGCCAATCAGCAGAAGTGGTGGTCGCATCACCCAAAGCCAAGTTCAAACTTTCCGAATCAGCTAACAGTAATCCATTACGTAAAACCGTAGAAGTTTCATATTTGGAAGTTTCATAGTTATAACCGACCATCCCTTTAAAATGATGTCCGCCAGCAAAAGTATCTTCATACTCGGCATACAAGTTTGTTGCCGTATATAATGTGTTGCCAAAAGTCTTCTGATAATCATTATACGACTGACTCAACCAGGTAGTAACGCCCTGCTTTGTACTGTAAGGCACCGGAACACGACGCCTGTTAGAATTGTTATCAAAGTTTCGGAAAGTAAAGTCGCCGTTGATTCTCAATTTATTATTCAAAAACTTTGCAGTAAAACCTGTCGTATTTTTCAACTCCTTCTTGTGAGTATCCAAACCGTTTTTCCCATAAATGAAATCACCGACTGTATAAGCTGCAGACATTGTCAATGAACCATCGGGATTAAATATAGGAGAAGACGGGTGACCTTCATCAGCAATGTTTCTCCATATTGAACCACCTTCACCGACATTGATAGGGTTATGATATGTCATATCCGAATACTCCATGTTATTGGTCAAACGCAACCAGTTAGTAACCTGCAGAGAACCTTTGGCACGAATATTCATCATATCATAATTATCGGTATTATAACGGAACAAACCATCATACCCATAATAACGACCGGAAATATAAAAATCGCTCTTATCCGAACCCCCCGATATATTGATATTATGATCTTGAGCAAATGTCTGATTTTTATACAACTCATGGTAATAATCAGTGTTACCATAATAGGTGTAAGTTCCATCTGAGCCTGTTTCGACTTCATCGGTAATACCCTGTTCACGACGCTGTTTGTAGTTATTCAACCAGGCATCCGAATACAACTGGCTCTTATTAATTTTGCTTGGCAACGATGCATAGTTGTTCCAAGCATAATAAGCTTCCCGAAAATGTTCAGCATATACAAGCCCATCAGTTACAAAGTCAGGAACAGTTGTAGGCTTCTGAAGTGATACGTTTCCACTATAATTTACAGAAACTTTACCTTTCTGAGGATCTTTAGTTGTAATCAATACAACACCGAAAGAACCACGGGCACCATAAATTGCAGCTGAAGCAGCATCTTTCAATACAGATACACTGGCAATATCATTCGGGTTCAGCAATGCCGGATCACCTTCTACACCATCAATTAATACCAATGCACTACCACCTTGTCCGATAGAGGTTGTACCACGAATATTGTATGACGCTGTACGTGTTGGCTTACCGTCATCTAAAGAAATATTCAAGTTTGGAATTGTACCTTGCAAAGCCTGCGTCACGTTTGATACAGAACGATTATTGAATACTTTATCTGTAACTTGATCAACAGCACCTGTTAAATTTACCTTCTTCTGGGTACCATAACCTACAACGACCACTTCTTCCAAAGCTTGCAGATCTTCCGTTAATACAACTTTAAATTTACTTTGTTTGCCAATAGGCATATCTTTTGTTAAATATCCAATGTATGAAACTGATAATGTAGCTGCATTTGCAGGAATTTTAAGATCGAAATTGCCTTCTGCATCGGTTATTGTGCCGACAGTGGTTCCTTTAACGGTAACATTTGCTCCTGCAACGGGAACACCCTGCGCATCTTGCACAGTACCTGAAATCACTTTGTTGTTTTCTTGTGTTGTGCTTAATACCTTAGTAATAATAATATGTTTTCCTACAATCCTATATGAAAGATGATTATTTCTTGTAATAGCATTCAATACTTCTGAAGCCGTCTTATCTCTCATATTCAACGTATACCGCTGACTATTGTCAATTTCCTCGCTCTTATAAAAAAACATGAATTCTGATTGCTTTTCTATCTGCGAAATAATATCATAAAAGGTTCCATTTTCAACTGCAACAGAAATATGATGCTCTTCAGCATACGATGCTGCAGACACTTGGATTATTCCCATTAAAAGGAACACCATCGTGATTTTCATAACTCTTCCAATCTTTAAGGAAAGAATAATATCACTTAGTTTATTTTCCATATCGTTAATGTGTTATTAAATATCTCATTTATATGGCTCTTCATGCCTATCTAAACTGAGAAAGGTTATTAAAAAAAACAAGAATAAGGAGAGTATGGTCTCCAAACTCATTAAAAAGGGTTTGTTTTTATACTTATGTCATAGGCTATTAAATTTAAATTGTTCAACATCTATTTCTTCTTTGCAATAAATATGTCTCTTTTGGTATGTTTAAAGGTAAGATTCCCTTCATAATCAATAATTTGTAATACATCCATAATATCCTGATCCAGGGAAAACGTCCCAGTATACTCAATCTTATTAATTTCCGGATCATCTAAGTGAATATCAACATCGTAATAATTTTCCAATCGTTTCAATATGATTCCAAGCGGCTCATCTTTAAACTTATATTCATTGTTAAGCCATGACTTAGTCAAAACCTTATTCGCACCCTGAACCATCATATATCCTGTTTGATTATTGCACACAGCTGTTGAATTGGGATTCAGTACAATCTTGCTCACTATATCACCTTTATTATTGAATGCCCGTAATGCTATACGTCCGGATAAAAGCGTAATCGAACTAAATGCTTCCTTACTATAAGCCTCAACATTGAAAACAGTTCCAAGAACTGTAATATCCTGTTTCTTTAATTCTACAATGAATGGGCGTTTCTTATCTTTTTTTACCTCAAAATAAGCTTCTCCATCTAAATATACTCTGCGCTCATTAAGACTAAAGCTTGATGGATATCTCAAAGTTGTTGCAGCATTTAAAATGACTTTCGTACTATCAGACAGAATGATTGTATTGGCCCGTCCACCCTTTTCAACATGAATCTCATTGTAAGTAAGTGCTTTTTCATAAGCACGAAAATGCTTTATATCATTTACTTCACCTACTCCCCATCCAACAACGAGCGTGATAATTATTATAGCTGCATACTTCAAATAATGGGGCCATCGGTTGAAATCCTCTTTATCAGATTTTACTTTACCCACCGCATTTATACGGGCAGACATTCTTTTCCAGCTTGATTCTGAAAAATCATTTGTAGAAGTAAAGGAATGCTGACAATCATCAGAGATTCTCTTTAATTGAAAAAAATATTCCTTATTTTTGGCATCAGCATTTAACCATTGGTCTAATAAGCGAAGGTCTTCTTCACTTATCTCCTTTTGAAAGAAGCGAATAATCAATTGTTCTATGTCTTTCTGCTCTGTCATTCCTTTTGCTTTTAAATAAAAACGATTTGCTATACCAATTTACTTACGGATCTCGTAAAAAATTTCCAATAATTAAAGCATTCGGACTCAACATCAACTCAACAAATAGCCAACAAAAAAAGGGTTACTCCTGACAAGACATCACGTAACGTTTTCAAAGCCTTATACAATTGTGCTTCAACAGTCCGCTGAGAGATATTGAGCAGTTTAGCTATCTCCGGCGTCTTACGTTCTTCCATATACGACATTGTAAATATATCCCGGCAACGTTCCGGTAGCTTTTCTACTTCATGGTAAATCATTTGTAAACGTTCATCTTTATTGAAAAGTGACTTAGGGTCATCATTAAAATATATCTCTTCAATCTTCAGCTGCTTGATCACCGATTCAATGTAGCTCTCCTTAATATCTTCTCTTTTGAGACAATCCAGACAAGCATGTTGAACAGAGCGGTAGAGATAAGTAGTCAAACCTCCATTAAAAAACAAAAAAGTCCTTTTTTCCCATATTTTGATAAAAATATCTTGAACAAGATCTTCGGCTGTATCCGAATCAACATATTTCTCGGCATAGAAAATCAACCGTGGAGCATTTGTTTTATACAAATGTTCAAATTGAATCATCTCATTATTCTCAGTTTCTTGCCTTTTCATCTAAAAATGGAAATCATAAGATAATAAACGATTTCATGCACCAATTTACTTAAGAAGTCATAAATAAAATAACTTCATTACATTACAAAAGTAAAGAATTGTTATTACAATTCTATGACAAAGTTGCATCAAAAGCAAGGCAGTTCATAATTATTATTTACGATACCCCGATTTCATCCTACAAAACAATATATAGAAAATATAAGTAATTAACAAAAACCATCTTCCACTTGAGAAAAAGGAGTAAGAACTTGAATTATATCCTAAATATGAGATCAATAATATTGATAAACAAATATTTGCATAATAGAATCACACTCAATAATAAAGAAATGACTGACAAACCTGATTCGATCTCTCAGCACTTCACAATATAGATTTTAGATAGAGAATAACAACTCACTTTTTACTGAAAAGACGTATTATCAAGTCAAAATCCGAATCATAGGAAGATGCTTCCCAAGGCGCATTATCAGTCTGTTCGCTAAAGCCTGAAATAGATTGAGCGGCCTTGGAACTATTCCCATTATAAATCGCCGTACACCATTGTGCCATACGACTATCTGAATGATTCTTCAACCACGAAGCAGCCAAATTATCGGCTTTCGCTTTCCTTCCTGTTTTGCGAAGAGAAAGAGCTGTCAGCAAATCGGCAGAATTAAACTGATCCCCCGGATGCGAATACTTAGCCACCGATTGTAACAATGTCTCGGCTTTCTCCTTTTCTCCCATTTCTGTGCGTATTACTGACCCAATATAATTTTCCAAACGGCTGTCAATAAGATCATCATAAGGTTTCCCCACGCCCAAATTCTCCGGCCATTTCTTTGAAGCATCCAAGGATTGTAATGCCGCTTTATAATCTCTGCCTGCCAACTGTTCCATCGTCTGATAAAGATGCGCTTTTCGGAATACAGCGCGCCCGGCTTCTGATCCTTCGCTTGGCAAAACCTGCATCTTGTCCAATAAAACTATACATTGTTTATATTCTCCTATTTCACATAACGCAGTTGCATATCTCAGGCCAATCATGTAGTTGGAGGGATAAAGCTTCATATATTTCTTTCCTGCCTCAATCGATTTCTTCCACTCTTTTGCTGCATTATAATAATTTATCAATGCATAGCCAGTACGCCAGAAATAGCCTAATTGTTCTGCTTTAAGCAAATCAGTCAGGCGTTCTTTGCCATTTTTCATCGATGCACGACAGAGATAAAATGGAATATACCCGGTTTCTCCACAACTATCCATCAGTTCAAGAGCCTTTGTCTTGTTTTGATTTGCCCAATTGAGCAACGCTTCATAGTAGGTAATTTTCCAATTCCAGCTAGTTGTTTCTGCCCATTTCAGTGCTTTCATCGTTGACGGACGAAACGGAAATACAAACTCAGGAGATTGCCTGTTGGCTTTCTCAAGCACGTCTTTACTTGCTGTCTCATTACCCTGATTATGCAAAATGTAAGCCGCACGATAATTGGCAATTGGACTAGCCCCAGCACAACTGAGTAATTCGAGTGCTTCATCCATGCAACCTACTGCCTCATACCATTCGGCCATCTCTATGTAAGTCTCATGCGGAAGCTCATTACGAATAAGCGAGGTAAAATCTTTTTTTGATGATTCTTTAAGCATATACCGTTCAAACCAAGCATAATGATAAAGCGGAAATTCATCCAGGAGAGATGTCAACAAAACTCTTGCTTCTTCAGTCCGACCATTTTTGCGATAAGCAACAAGCAGTGTCTGACTGGCTGTAAAATTGCGCTTGTTCTCATCAAGACTCTTCTGTGCATAATGTACAGCTTTATTCCAATCTTTATCCAACAGAGACATCTCCGCCAACTTTTCATAAGCCGCACTACGCACTGATGACGTATAGGTCGCTACGGAAAAACCATCCTTCGCATCTGTCTTCTTTCCAAGTGCCATATTGCACAATCCATATATGTAGTTGGCATTACTATCATACGTATTCAGAGACAAGGCGGTGCGACATAATGCCAGCGATTCATCATAACGCCCTTCACGATAATATAAAGAAGCCAATGCATTTAAAGCCGGTGAATAATATTTATCCTTTTCCAATGCCAATGTCAGAAATTTTCCGGCTTTGACAAAATCTTTCATATACATATATTGTTGGCCTTGTACACAAAGGCCATTAAGCGAATTCCAATCAAAATCAAACGGGATCTGTTTCGGACGATTGGTAACATTATCTTCAGGTACTTCTGAATAAACTAACAGATCGTCACCAACGACCACTTTCAAGTGACCTTCTGCCACAGCATCCTGTATAGGAACAGAATCTTTCCAAGTTTTAAGGACATCTGCATTCAACGGAAACAAACGTATAAGCTTATCCCCATCATACAATTTCATCGTTGTTTCCAACTTCTGTAACGGAGAGAAGTAAAGTTTCAAGTAGTTCCCATCACGCAGCACATTTAAAGCACCCGTTTCATTTGCTTTAGCTACTCCCCTTGTCTCTTTTACCGGAAACCAATATTCAACCCACTGATCCGTAGCCTGCGGTTCGAAAGGTATCTGTTTATATGGTGAATAACTACTTTCGGTGGCCGACTGATTAAACATTCTTCCCGATTGCAATTCGATATATTGGCCATCTGTATCAGTCAATAAATTTTCCCAAATTCCGCCTTCGCGCGACAAACCCCAGAGAAATATTTTCATACCCAATTTATCATCATAAGCTGCATGATGAATCGATCCATAATCATCATCATGCCAGTATGCACCATGAAAATCATTATATTTTCCTAACACATGATACGATTTTGAAGGACCAAAGTTATTTTTCTCATACCATGAAATATCGCGTCCCTGCTCATCGAACGGAAATGAATGCAAACTGCCGTCATGACCTATATAGTTCGTCCCCGGGTAACAGAACTGTACATTACCTGTTGCACGATATGCCGCATTCATCCACTGATAATAAGGTTGATCAATAGATGAACTGTTATGCCATGTTGTACGTGTAGTGAAATATGCTTTATCTTTAGGAAGATTAATTTCTACCATCCAAAGTGTATGAGTCATCAGATCGTAAGAAGCAATGTAACAACTAACACTGCCATCAATCTTCGTACGTGTCGTATAATCGATAGGTGTGCTTGTTGTCGGATCATGGCCTATGATTCCGAAATTAAACTCAATACCGCCGGAAGTCCACGGACCACGCATTGCTATATCCCTGAACTTCACAACATGGTTATGATAAAGAAATTCGCGATTTGATGTTTTATCGTATGCGCTCCACAACTTTCCTCCAATCTCAGGAAAAACAGTAAGGCGAATATATTCATTTTCCAACGTCACCGTCTTCCATTGCTTATCGTTCGCTTTAAGAGCAAAGCCATCAAAACGGAAATAGGGATAAAACAAATTAGATGGATTAGCTACCGGATTCGGATCCGAGAACGGATATGTCTTTACCGTCTGTGCCGATTCAATAACTGTCGCTTGCTGCTGGGCCGTAGCAGAGAAAGCAACAATTGTTGCAAATAAAAGAATAAATGTATGCTTCATAGATAATCTATTTTTATCCAAAATCACTCAGTTTACGTCAATGAAATTTTTTTTCAACAAGGAGAAGTAATCCTTTACCTTGAGGTACGGTAATCTCATCATCCACATTCCATGTTGCAGCTGCCTGAAAGTCATCCACTGCCGGAGCATAAAGAGTCACCTTCTTTGGATCAAGACCCAATTCTTTCCAATCAATCGAAAGTTTAACCTTAGCATCGTTCTTTGCCCACGTAGCCAATGCTATAAGCGTCTTATTTCCTTTTTGGCGATAAATAGTGGCCAAGGTTTCCTTACTATTCGTCTTGACCGGATTATCACTAACCCAATAACCTATCATCTCACTGTTCTGAATGCCGAATGTGTCCCACACGTTCCAAAGCGGACGATTATCGACACCATAACCAGCGCGTCCAGTCATGCCATAAAGCATTCCGCGCCACTTGTTCCCGCCGTCTTGAAGCATTTCGCCCATTGTCCCGTAAGGAATGCCTGAAACTTCAATCAGGAAAAACTCCGGCGGCAAGTTGTAATCGAAATATTCGCCAAACCATATACGATCAAGATATGCCATGTGTTCCAAATACAAGTTTGCGCTGTTAGCGTATCCATCACGCGGATTAAATTGATTTGCAGAATGCAAATCAATTAATGCTCCCGGGTTGGTACAATTCAATACTTTGCGTACTCGTTTCATCGTCATACGATCAAAAGCCAAATCATCAATATATAATCCATCAATACCAACATTCTTCACTAACCAGTCCAAACCTTCCAAATAATAATTGTGCCAACGTGAAACGCCACTGTTGACTATCGATGCATCTTTCAATTGTGGAACGAACCACGCACCGATATAATTCTGATCCAGATGTTCTTGCAACCAAGAGAAACCACCGCCCGGACCTTCAGAAAATATTTCATTTCCCAAACTACGCAAAGCAAACATCTCAACACAACTGTTTGACAACTCGCGAACGGTATTGTATATCTTAACCTTCATACCCAAAGCATGCGCGCCATCAATATATGCCTTCATCTCTTTCGGACGAAGGAACGGATAGTTGATAAACGGATTAATGCCTGTCGCATGATGAATATTAACTACATTCGCTCCGTACTGATGAATTTTATCAATAAAATCATAGCTGTGATAGAAGCGGTTATGCCAGTGCTTTTCTGTATCAATAGTACGAAAAGGCGTTATTGCCAAGTTAAAATAATAATACAATTTATCGCCCTTCTTTACCTCTCGCTTTCCGGAAAAAGCATTAATCAGCGTGTTGTCTCCGTCTTTACAAATATCAATTCCACCATTGCCACTATTGCACCAAGAAGCAGGCATGATGAGCGGTTTCTGATGATAAAAATTCGTATTCAAAGGGCGCTCATACTTATTATCATACAGACGAATTTGCAACCCTGCATTCACATCACCGACCCATGGACCATCCTGATTCTTTTCAACATCCCATTTCCAATTCAGATGATCAGGGCAGAATCCTCCACGTTGGCCTAAGCCCATCATATAATGACCAATACCCGAAGCCAGCTGCGCACGAAGGGCAATATCATTTACTAAACCACCCTCGCGGGCAATCAACGTTACCTTATAAGCAATATTGCCATCCGATTCCATCTCGCCTTTCACCTCCATCAGGAAACGACTATTCTGATTCAACGCCTTCCAAGCAATAGCTCCTTGTTTTTGCTTGGTATATTCAAAAGTCAGATTCTCCCAAGCTCCTCCATCTGCCATAAAATTCATTGGAGAGGCAAGTATCTGACGTCCATTCACACCAATATCCGTTACAGTCTCTTTAAAATAACTGATAATTGAAGAAGGAAATCCAAAATCAGACAATTTCACTTCACGCCCCAGGCAACTTATCGTTTTGTTTTTCAAAATTAATGGCGTATAAGGTGCGACCACCTCATCATCTAAAGCAATTTGAGAATTCAGCCAACGCAAACGCGAATGGCGCCAAGGTTCATTATCTCCATGATTAGCAATCTGATTTTCGGAGATATGAATAGTTAGTGTAACAGCCTTACTAACTGCATTTGCAGCCGAGACCGTTACTGTCCCCGTATAATCACCCGAAGAGATATGTTCCGGAAGCATCACACCAATCCACAGTGGCTGTATCTTTCCCCTGTCTACAGAACAATCTTTGATGAAAACCGATCCTGTAACATCTGTTCCTCCCGTATTGAAGCATGTAAATGCAGAAACAGGAATCTTCTCCCCCGTCTGTTTATTTACCAATCCCGAATAATCGACACTTAGTGCTTTAATATCCTGACGAACAGCCCATACACCCAACTGGAATACATAATATTCACCTTTATCGGCACTCCCTGTAAAATAATCATGACGATTATCAGCAATCCATTTATAAGGAATATCTGTCGTCATTCGTATCGGATACTTACGATCTTCCGTAAACAAGATATAAGAATCATTCGGATTCATATTCAACAAC
>JAQWBH010000444.1 GCA_028707405.1 Parabacteroides sp.
CGACAACTTCATCCAAGCCAATGCTAGAAACATTGAGTGTAATATTCAATAAAGATTCATTTGCGATAAGAATCTCTTTCGTTTTATAACCCACAAAAGAAAAAACAAGAATACTCCCCTTCGATGTTTTGATATTGTATTTTCCATCTAGGTCTGTAATTGTACCTGTTGTTGTACCTTTCACAGACACGGAAACGCCCGGAATTGTAAGCCCTTCATTATCTTTAACAACGCCTGATATGTTTACATTTTGGGCAGAAATTGAGATAAAAGATAATAAAAAAGAGACCAACAATAAACATGAATGATTAATTTTGTCCATTTTTGTACTGGTATTAATTGTTATTATACTAATAGTATGGAGGAATAAGCGCCGACCAAAGTTCTGTTCCTCCGTGCTTTTTATTTTATTTCGGTAAAAAACCGATTTCCACAAGATCCTTTTTCAGCCTCTTATACTCTTCCTGACTCACTGGTGAAATAGGTAATCTGCATGGACCACATTCTATTCCCATTAAGTTCATGATTGCTTTTCCTCCTCGAACGCCTCCTCCATATTTAATGACTATTTTTACCACTTCAATTGATTTCATCTGTAATCCTCTGGCTTTTTGTATATCCCCTTCTTCCATCGCCTTGAAAATGCCATGATAAACTTCGGGTAAATAATTATATGTGCTTCCTACGCCTGCTGTTGCTCCAAAGACCAACCCGGAAATCAAGATTTCATCATATCCGTGAAGAACTTCGAATTCACCGTTGTTCAATGCTATACATTCGCCCATCTCCATCAGATTATTATGTGTATATTTTGTCCCGACTAAGTTGGGTATTACTTTTTTGCCTTCTTCCAAAAAAGTAACAACAGGCAGAGAAACTCCGGTCATAGAAGGCATATTGTAGTAATAAAATGGCAACTCTTCTGCACTTTTGGCTATCGGTACAAAATAGTCAATGAGGTCTTTTACACTCTCCGGTTTAAAAAAACAAGGGGCCATGGCGGCAATTGCATCAGCTCCATTTTCAGCTGCATGACGGGCTAATTCCATCGCTTCAAATATAGAATTACTTCCAACATGGGCGATAACTTTGAACCGGCCGTTGGCCAATGTAATCCACTTTTCCAAAATACGTTTGCGCTCATCGGTGGTCAGAGAGAGACTCTCTCCGGTGGTTCCACAAACAAATACACCTGTTACGTCAGATTGGGCTATTAGTTCAACATATTTGTTGATAGTAGAAAGATTAACCTTTCCACAAGCATCCATCGGCGTAAATGATGCCGCGACCAATCCTTTTAAACGTTGATAATTTTTCATGTTCTATTTCTTAGAGAATATTTTGTAAATTGTTAAGTAATCAATGTCTTTCTGCTGAATGGGAATAATCCAACTAACTATATATCCAATGAAAAAACAGGATACGAATCCGGTTGTTGTGTACAGCAAAAGATGTACGGATTGATGCTGGATAACAAATAGTTGAATAAATATGCTTCCTATGATACCACATAAAGCTCCGATTGCATTGGCTTTACGCGTAACCATTCCTAATAAGAATAATCCGCCAAGACTCCCTAAGACAATGCCTAGTATCTTGTTAAACTCATCCCATAATGATTTTATATCCCATGTTGTCATCATATAGGCAAAGGCAATACCTGCAATCCCTAAAACGAGTGTTGCAATTTTAGCCGTACCCAAACTCTTGGATGTCTTATCTTTTGTGATTTTACTATGAATATCAACCACATAAGCGGTTGCAGCTGAGTTCATGCTACTGCTGAGTGTTGACATGGCCGCAGCAAATATGCCTGAAATAAGGAGCCCGACCACACCTTGCGGCAGTTGAGAATAAATGTACCAGGGCAAAATAGCATCGCCATCAGTAATAGTCAAACTTAAATTCTCCGGAAAATGTTTGTAATATACATACAAGACAGTTCCTACAAGAAAAAACAGAAGCGTAGCCGGTATGCATAAAAGAGCATTTGTCCATACACTTTTGCAGGCTTGTTTTTCTGTAGCTGTGGTCATATATCGTTGCACCATTGCCTGATCGGTTCCATAAGTTGTGATATTAGTAAAACAAGAGGCAATAAGGACAGTCCACAATGTTGACTGTTTCAAGTCAAAATTCAAGCTGCCCAAATTAAATTTGTTATCTGCAATTGCTTCTTTGATAATGCCAGGGAAGCCATCAGGAATGCTAAACATAGCAATTACGACAACTAGTAGAGCTCCGCTTAATAAAACGACAACCTGTAGGGCATCAGTCCAAACCACAGCTTCAATCCCTCCCATCATTGTGTAAATCAGGCTTAGTACCCCCATCAGTCCGATACAAAGTGATATATCAAACCCTGTAACTACATTTAAAGCTATTGCCGGCAAATAGAGTACTATTCCCATCCTGCCAATTTGATATAAAATGAATGCCACACTGCAAATTAGGCGAACTAATGCATTAAATCGTTGCTCAAGATATTCATAAGCGGTTGTAACATTTAGTCGGCGATAAAAAGGAATGAACAAATATAAGACAAGAGGAACTACCATAACTATTCCTATATTAAGCATGATATAACTCCAGTCGGTGGCGTAAGCCTTTGCTGGAATTGACATGAATGTAATGGCACTCAGGTTCGTTCCGAAAATACTTAATCCGACAGCCCACCATGGAATACGTCCTCCGCCTTTAAAGTAATCGTCCGTATTTTTTTGTCTTTTGGAGAAATAGAAGCCAATCCATGCTAAAGCGACAAAATATATAATAATAACGATAATATTAACTAAGCCAAGTCCTTTTTTGAATGGAACGATAGTCCCTTTAAGAAGGTTGGGCGTGCGTACTCCTGGCTTTATTTCTCCGCTGCTTATGTAGAAATTGTTTCCCTTGCGCGCAATAGAAGTTGTAACGGCTATTGGATAGGGTATATTTTCTTTTACAATTAGACTTTGTGTTATGGTATGAAACAGCCGTACCGAATGGCTGAATCCCGGATGCTTATCTGAACCAGGAAGGATTTGAGGTACACCTCCTAAGAGAAGAATATGATTCGTGCCCGATGTTATTGCAGTACCTGCCATAACCGGAAACTGTGGTTTTAGTTTCTTCCAGAAATTTAAACGCGGATTATACACATACCCGTCGGTAAGCATTTTGACATATCCGTCAGCCTTATAATCACGTCCACTAAAAAGATAGAAGCATTGGTCGAAACCATCACTTTGCGATGCACTAACCGCATATCCGCGCGCTTCGCCTGGCCATGAGGGCAACTTCTTCCACCCTTTCTTACGATTCGACAAATCTAAAACAAAAAATGATTTAGTAGCTTCTTGCCTGTCCTTACTTGTCTGTCCTCCGGCAATGTACACTTTATTGTCTAATAAAGAAGCTGTTGCATTAGCTAATGGAATAGGTAAAGCTGGCCATTCGGTATCAATCTTTATCTTTCCATTGATAAACTTTATTTGAAAAACATCCTTGTAGCATTGAGCAGAGTCGCAACCTCCGATACATAAAAGACCTGTCGATAACTCGATCGAACAACCATATGCCAAAGATTTGGGCAATCCTTTCTGAATAATGTTCCATTTCGCATCCGACTTAGTTACATCAATATAATATAAAGTGCTCCACCAAGTCTTTTGACCTCCCCGCCATGGCATATTGTCCGGGAAATTAGATCCTCCCCCAATAACTAAATTATTACCTATGAATCCGGAAAATGCACCTGCAATCCCGATATTCGCTTTCCCGCTTAAAGATGGAAGTTTTAGCGAATTATCCCATTCTATTTTTTCCATTTTTGAATTGGAAGAAAACTCTTCAGCTCCTGATACGGCTA
>JAQWBH010000445.1 GCA_028707405.1 Parabacteroides sp.
TGACCTGGTACGAGAATTACGATCTTATGGGTGATTTGATGGGCCTGCCGCTCCTGGAACAACCGGAACTTACGCTCGATCCTGACATCTCTGCCCAGATCCTGGTTGAGGGGATGATCCTGGGCAAATCCAACCGGGGCGACTTCACCGGTTACTCGATCGAAGACTATTTCAATACCCACCGCGACGATCCCTTTGGCGCCCGGCGTATCGTCAACGGACTCGATAACGCCCACACCATTGCCGGCTATCATTACAAGTTTTTGGAAGCAATCAGAAAAGCATTATGAAATCAAAGGCTCAACATTCAACTGTACCAGTTGGTGCACCACCTGAAAGCTCACCACCTACGTTCGCACCGGTAACCACCACTCCATTTAGAACCGCTGCACTGCTCCTGCTGCTCTTCACAACCCTTTTCTTACTGGTGGGATGCAAACCCAAACAAATCATCACTGAAAAACTGGTGACAACAATCGACAGCTCAGCTGTATTCTCTTTAAAGAATGAGCTTCACGCAAAGGAGATCCAGGTAGAAAACCTCAAAACCGATTTTAAGCGCCTAAGAGATGAGAACAGCCGCTTGTTGAGTGAAGCCTCAAGTCGCACGATAAACTACGACACCGCGGCCACTGTGGATCCCCACACGGGCAAATATCCCATTGCAAATGAAACGATCACCCAAAGCAAAAGCCTTCTTGATAAAACGATCAGAGATTTTGAGATCCTTGAACAGGAGTACAACAATGAGATTTACAAACTAACTCGGGAAAACCAAAACCTGGAATACACCCTTGAAACTTTAAAAGAGGAAAACCTTTCTCTTAAAGAGAAAATCACCCCAACAACCGGATTTAATTTCCGACTATTCGGTTTGGGTGTATTGACAGGTATTATTTTTATAATATTAGTAGTGATATTTATTAGGAGGTGATCTTTACCATTGATACTTCCGATATTTATTTTCACTACTTTTTTTTGTGTAAACCGCCAGGGTTAATTACCTTTGTTTTATGAGGTTTCCAACAATTATATTGCTTTTATTTCTTATGTGTCATTTCACGATTGCTCAAACAACGATACACGGTCGGTCTGTGAATGTTGCTGATGGTGACACCTTCACACTTTTGGATGATAACAACACTCAACACCGTATCAGATTATATGGTATCGATGCTCCGGAAAGAGGACAAGCGTTCGGCAATAGATCGAGAGAATACCTTGCAAGCATGATAGTCGGGAAAACGCTAACTGTCACTTACACAGAAAAAGATAACTACGAGAGAATTCTCGGTAAGGTTTCCACCGAGTCAATTCTTGACGTTAATTTGCGGATGATACAGTCAGGTATGAGATACCTTGGCAAATTTTCTACAAAGGGAGAATATGCCGAATCTCTTGGAATGGCATCATCCAGCAACCTTTTGCGTATAGAGAGAAATGAATCATACGAGCCATCCCTGAATTCAATATATCTACTACTTAAAATTAATGATGTCAATCTCGACTGATTGTTTTTCGGAGAAGGAGAATTCATAAGGAAATAATTTAAACTTTACAATATGGATTTTGAACTAAAGGATTTAATGCCGGAGATATTACAGGAACGTAGATATTGGCTTGTTCGAAGTATGGGTGGTGACTACTATGGGGAATACATATCACGTGGATTCATAGCGATTGGGTATAATGAGATTTCTCTCAATGAAATTAAACTTTCTATATCAAAAGATGAAGGAGCTTTAAAAGAGTTAAAATCAATAATCGATTCAAAGACTCTTAATGAAGAAGATCTAGATTATTATAAACGTTTTGGAGCACCACAATTAATCCGTTTTTATAAGGAAATCAAAGAGGGAGATATTGTGATAATACCAAGCGCACAATCTTATAAAATTGCAATTGGCATAGTTGAATCTAATACTTATGAATTACTAGATAAAGATCTTTCATTTAACACAGATTCATGTCAATTCAAAAAAAGACGTAAAATCACTATCTTAAAAGAATTATCTCGTAATTCATTGAATCCTGAAATGCAACTCATGTTTAACTCAAGACATGCTATTTCGAATGTTGACAAATATGCTGAATTCATAGACGGATGCATCAGAGATTTTTACCAAAAAGGAGACATAACATATTTGGTACTTAGAGTAAGACAAGAGAATGAAATTAGAGCAGTTGATTTTAACTTAGTCCCTGAAATAATAAACTTAATAGAAGAGTTCTCTATTGAAAATGATCTTGCGTTTGATAAGGACATTGTTAAAATGAAGATATGTGTGCAATCACCTGGGGATATACTTGTTTTTGCACAAAAACCTGAATTTATATTTTTAGTCGGCGTCGTTATTACTTTCCTGAAAGGTGCTCAAATTGATCTTGGAAAGTTTGCATCTTTCAAAATACCAAGTGCCGCAGAAAATACTGCACATATTATAAAAACATTTGGTGAATTTTTAGACAGAAGACAGGATAGAAAATTTAATGAAACGATGAGACAAAAAGTTGAAAACATGGATATAGAAAACCCAGACGATATAACAAAGATTTTGAGTGAATTTCACAAAGGGAGAGAGAAATACTAATATGTCAAAGGTTTACATATTTTGAACGCCAGAAAAGTGCCTATAACGATAGAAAGTAATAGGCTGATAAAACCGAATTGTGTAGACATTGGTATTGATAGTATAACAACTGACCACTTAGTAATTGTCGCAAGCAGTCCAGAGAAAAAGAGGGAATATCCCAAGTACGAAATAGCAATATGTAACTCCTTTTTCATATCGCAAATGTAGATATTTATATGAAATAAAAAAATTATTGAAATGCAATATAACATAATACGGTGATATAAAATCACCTTAAGTTTATTAATGTCTAATTTTTAAAATCTTAATTCAATGGATGATTACTATGTAAACAACAATCGACAAGACTCTAAAGATGGACTTCATAATGAAGTTCACAAAGAAGGATGCTATTGGCTCAGTAAAGCAACGAACAAGTCTCATCTGGGTAAGTTTTATACTTGCTCCGGAGCTATGGTGGAAGCAAAAAAGAAATACCCATATTCTGCAGATGGGTGCGAAACGTGCTGTAAGGATTGCCACAGGGGTTAGAGATTATGGGAAAGAATCAACATGTAGTGCCCACATCATCCGGATGGGGAGTACGAGGGGAAAATAATACCCGTATAACGAAAAATTTCGATACT
Organism: Parabacteroides sp.; assembly: GCA_028707405.1. Classification (GTDB taxonomy): domain Bacteria; phylum Bacteroidota; class Bacteroidia; order Bacteroidales; family Tannerellaceae; genus Parabacteroides. The sequence continues at coordinate 3,221 of JAQWBH010000445.1, forward strand.
CAATTGGAAGCAATCGAAAGAGCAAAACAAATAGCTATTAATCAACAATCAGAGGTCTTGATTCATGGTAAGAATGGACAGATTCGAGATAGAAATAGCTATGGGAATGATCCCTTTCCACCAGAAGGGTGACATATTAAAAGAGAGGGAAAATACCTCTCTTTTAGAATTTCTTCCGAAACATTACTAAAACTTGTCTTTAAAGAAAAATTATGATTGAGTAAACTGCTTATATACTGAAATTTAAATAGGAATTTCACATTTGACAGGCAGTCAAAAGGTCATCGGTTCGACTCCGATATTCTCCACCACATTTAAGAACGAAAAAAAAGGATTTCAGGTAATACTGAGATCCTTTTTTTTGGTGTTAATGTTAACGGTAACTAAGAATACAGCATTTTCGGTAAATAAGCGTGCAGCATTTTTTGTAACAAATAGGGAAGGCTACATTATCTCTTTGACGATTTCTTGAGGAGCGGATTTCTTTTGTTTTGGGACTATCCAAAATTTTGTGTAAACTGCAAACTACAGGGTTCAGGTTTTAAACTTGAATCCTGTTTTCAAATATAGTGAGAAATTGATTAAAAATCAATCCCCAATTCCAAATAGGCTGATT
>JAQWBH010000446.1 GCA_028707405.1 Parabacteroides sp.
GTAACGTATACATAGTAAGACAAGGCACACTACCGCCCAATTTTCCGGTAACGACAGCCGCTGCAGCCGCAGTAGGTGCAATAAAACAAAGCATAGCTGTTTCGGCCAGATACTTACTGAACGGATACAACACAACAAAGGAAAGTACCGATCCGACCACTTGAATTAACAATAACCAAAAATGCAAAGGTTCGAATCGTAAATCGCGAAAAGAAACTTTACAAAAAGTTAGAAACAACATTGCAAAAAGCAAATATGGTATCAAAGGGAAAAAACGATAAAAGAATTGATACCCTATCGTTCCAAGAATCATTGCTATGGGAAGAGCCCAATTTTTAATAAATCTGATAATCATCAATCCTTATTTTTATTACAAAGTAAAGGCAAAATAACAAATAACTTCCTACATTTACACCCGTTTTTTAATATATAATTCAAATTTAAATGAAAAAGGAACAGTTATTCAAGGGGCAAGCTTCACGCTGGAAGCACTTCGACCACAAGAATTACTCCGCCTTTAGCAGTATGAAGAAAGTGGTCACCATTGGTGTACTGACTTGTGCAACACTGTCGTTTACCAACATAAACGACATCACGGCGCAAAACACTACTTCTTCGCAGCTTCGGACGTATGAGCTTTCTGAGATTGAAGTGACCGGCACCCGTGTCCCGCTGACAGAACAGAAGTCAGCAAGAATGGTAACTGTACTCTCTCGTGCAGATATTGCGAAAGTGGGAGTGCATAGTGTTAACGATTTACTAAAGTACGCCACCGGCGTCGACGTAAGACAAAGGGGTGGATTCGGCATTCAGACAGACATTTCAGTCTGCGGAGGTACATTCGACCAGGTAACAATTCTTCTCAATGGGATCAACATCAGCAACCCGCAAACAGGACATTTAGCAGCCGACTTTCCTATATCCATGGAAGACATCGAGCGAATAGAAATACTGGAAGGACCTTCAGCCCGAGTCTTTGGCACCTCAGCCTTTACCGGTGCCATCAATATCGTAACAAAAAGTGATCCACACAGCAACATCACAACCCATCTGTCTGGGGGATCGTTCGGACTCTTCGAAGGCGGAGGAAGCGTAAACTACACAAAAAACAATTTATCTCAACAGTTATCGGGCAACTACAACCGTAGTGACGGCGGAACAGAAAATAGTGACTTCAACACACACCGTTTCTTTTATCAAGGAGCCTATAACACAAAAGATGCCGACATTCACTGGCAAGGGGGATACAGCGATCAGAAATTTGGAGCCAACACCTTCTATTCAGCTGCATATCCGAATCAGTTCGAAGCAACAAAAAGGACTATGCTTGCCATCAAAGCCGAGACTAAAGGTTGGCTTCACTTCGCTCCTTCCATATTTTGGAACCGGGCATACGACCATTTTCAGCTCATCAGGAATACGCATGTATCAGAAAATTTCCATCGGAATGATGTTTTCGGCGTCAATATGAATGCTTATTTCAACTGGATATTCGGTAAAACATCTTTCGGTGCAGAAATACGTAACGAAGGAATTTTAAGTACAAACTTAGGTAAACCATTGGAAGAATCAAGGTATGTAAACATTCCCGGTGAAGACAGCATCAAATATAATAAAAGAGACAATCGTACGAACATTGACTATTTTGTCGAACATAATATACTGCTCTCCAAAATCACCATTTCCGCCGGACTTCTAATCAATAGAAACACCGCTTTAGACGATAACATGCATTATTATCCGGGAGTTGATGTTTCGTGGCGTGCAACCGATTCATGGAAGCTTTTCGCATCATGGAACAAAGCCCTTCGGATGCCCACCTTCACGGATATGTACTACAAGAGTCCGACACAAGAAGGAAATGTAGGATTGAAACCGGAGAAAACGCAGGCCGTAAAACTGGGTACGAACTATCGTAAAGAATGGATTAATGTAAAAGTAAACGGATTCTATAACAAAGGTACCGACATGATTGACTGGGTCAAATATACGCCCGACGACACGTATCATTCGACGAACTTCAAACTAGACAATCTGGGTGCGGAAAGTAACGTTACACTCTACTTTGCCCCATTGCTGGGCGAACATTCTCTGCTTGAGACATTCCATATCGGATACACCTACATCTATCAGAAACGTCACGATGATCAGGCTATCTACAAATCAAACTACGCTCTTGAGTATTTGCGTCATAAGCTTGTTGCCTCCCTTTCTCACCGAATCTATAAAAATCTGGAAGCGAACTGGAACTTCCGCTTTCAAAAGAGAATGGGTGGATATGAGATATTTAACGAGCAACATAAGAGTACAGGAATCATCCAATCCTACCCTTCCTTTGGGCTGGTTGATCTGAAAATTCAATGGACCGCACCACGTTATCGCATCTTTGCAGAAGCCAATAATCTGCTGAATCATCACTACTATGACTTTGGTAATATTCCACAGCCGGGAATATGGATTAATGCAGGTGTTTCATATCGAATCGATCTATAATATCACAATATTAAATAACCAAAAGTCTCGCTTCTCCCACAAAAGAAAAACGAGACTTTTTTTGAATAGACCAGGACGCACCTACGCATCACTAATTGATTTTATTTTATATTCCAAACAACATTCGTTGTAATATAAACATGCTGGCTCCACCTATATATCCAATCACCGCCATCAAAGATATATTCTTCAGATACCAGATAAAGTTGATTCGTTCCAAACCCATTACAACAACCCCTGCTGCCGAACCAATAATCAGCATGCTTCCACCTACACCTGCGCAATAAGCCAAAAACTGCCAGAAAACGCCATCCTGCATAAAGAATGACATATAAGTTGGATCCGGCGCTGCTGCGACCAATGCTTCAGTTGCTACGGGATACATTCCTATAGCTCCGGCTACAAGCGGAACATTGTCAACAACAGCCGAAAGCGCACCTATAATCAAGTTTACCGAATAAACATTGCCTATCTCACGATCCAGCCAAACAGAGAAGTCACCTAACACTCCGCTACAACGTAAAGCGTCTACAGCAAGCAATATTCCTAAAAAAAACATTAATGTCGCGCCATCAATACGCTTCACAACCTTACTGAGCCGTAGTTTTACTTTCTCATCAATAGATTTCCGGCTATAAAGCAATTCTGTAAATATCCATAATATTCCAACACCCAACAATATTCCCATGAACGGAGGCAAATGCGTAACCGATTTGAAGACCGGGACAAACAACAAACAAAGCAATCCAACAGCCAAGATAGATACTCTGTCACGATTACCTAAAGCATCAAGCAAAGCATCTTTATGCTGGCCGGATTCTCTGGGAGGAGTAATATTACCATGTAGCTTCCGTGCAATAAGAAGAGTAGGCAATAATGCGGCAACCAAACTGGGAACGAGCAATTGAGGAATAATCTGCGAAGCCGAAATATTACCCCGTACCCACAACATGATTGTTGTCACATCCCCTATAGGCGACCAGGCACCACCGGCATTTGCCGCAATAATTATAACACTACCAAAAACCCAGCGCTCCTTATAATTGCCAATCAGTTTGCGAATCAGCATCACCATAACAATAGATGTAGTCAGATTATCCAATACGGCAGACATAAAGAAAGTAATACCTGCAATCGTAAATAGTAACATCCGTGAATTGACGGTTGTAATTTTGTCTGTAATGAATTCAAATCCTCCGTGTGAATCAATCAATTCAACCGTTACCATAGCCCCAATAAGGAAAATCAGAGTTTCTGCAATCTCTCCAATACTTTCTAATATTTGATGATCGACCACAAAATGCCGGCATTGTTCAACATATGGTAATGATTTAAACTGAGG
>JAQWBH010000447.1 GCA_028707405.1 Parabacteroides sp.
CGATCGTACCGGTTCGATCCCGGTCTCCGGCACCAACACAATTTAATATTACCGTAAGCAGCGTGAGCTGCAAAGATGACGCGGGGTGGAGCAGCTGGTAGCTCGTTGGGCTCATAACCCAAAGGTCAGAGGTTCAAATCCTCTCCCCGCAACCAAGTAATTTCAAGGCTTTCAGAGTTTTCTGGAAGTCTTTTTTAATGCCTAAAACTGCGAATAATTCAACTATAATTCAACACCCCTCAAATTATCGGAATCTAATCATGACACAATATGATATAATTGATACATGCTCATTCAGGTAAATCAATGTATGCCAATATTTATTAACTTATAGATCGCACAAATATAATGACCATATTTCGTACCATTTCAGTGCTAAAATATAAATCCAGAATGTCTATATAAAATATTTATTTAAATTGATTAAATCTCTATAAAATATGGTTTGATGTTAGTATCAATTTTTATCTAAATTATGCGGTGGGGGTGGTGACTGAGAATGGCAAACATGCAGGGGAAAAAATACTCAGATTATGAAATAGCTCAAGCGCTTGCAATATATGATATAGAGGGCTCGATAGAAGGGGTTGCTAGAGAAGTGGGGGCAACTAGGAATACTGTGCGAAAATGGGTTATGAATAGGAGTAAGTACGAAAACGGAAACAGTGTAATCAAGGCAGAAACCTTCCACGATTTATACACCCGTAAAAGAGATTCGCTTTTAAAAGCCAACATTAACCTCCAGAACAAGGCATTGCAACAGATTGACAAGCGGATTGGTGAAGCCAATGCGTACCAAGCTGCACTCATATATGGTATTCTTCACGACAAGGTGACAAGGGCAGCAGGTGAGAATCCGGCCGGCAGCACAACGAATATTCTCATATCAAATATGGGTCAGGAGGAGGCAACTGAGTTGATGCAGAGAGTTCTGGAGCGGGCGAATAATTCAGGTAAAAAGCAGGATTGACCGAAACTTTCAACTCTTCCGTAAACTATGATAAACGGAATAGTTGTTTTAATCGTTGGAATTGCAAGGGTTACAGGCATTATCAAGGCAGGACCGGAAACCGGATATATAGCGGAGGGCAGTTTTCGGTAGCCGATCCCAATATGTAGTGGTGGTTGTGGCAGGACCGGAATTTCTTCGGCAGCTTCCTTTTATAAATGGAGGGAGGCCAGCTTCATTTTAATAGGGGGGGAGCAAACTTTTTGCGGCCAGGGTACCCCGCCAGTGGGGCGTATGGTCCAATGCTTCCCCGAGATACCATGTTTTCATAGTATCATTAGATCGAATCAAGCGCCAACACAGATTGTCTTTTTAGGTCGTAGTGAGTCTGTACAGAGTCGTAAATGCTAAAGTGATGGTTTAATACTTAATAATAATTATATCGCTTTGTATGACTCCAAAAAATATAAAAGTGAAATGAATATAATAAAAAGAATTATTTTATATTTCCTTTCAGCACTTCAAAGGCTGTTTTTATCTTAGCTGCAATAAGCTTTCTTCTTTCGGCAAGGAAGTCATCATATGCCATGTTCTCCCAACCATGCGGAAGCGCATTTTCATCTTCTAAAACAGCAATTTTCTCCTTTGAAATTCCGGCGCAAATGATTGGATAATACCTCGCTGGTGCTTCATTGAGTATCTCCATATTGTCTTTCCAATCGATGAGTGCGTAGTTGGCCATTTGATTGATTTTTGCATCGTTGTATCCCAAACCTTTAAGATATGCCTTAGGGAAAAGATGGTGCTTTTCTAAGGAGCGACGATTCCCGTCGGTGCCAGGCTCAAACAGCTTTGAAAGTAAGAGATTTGCCTTTGAGAAAAGTACTTTTGCATCTAGAATGTTCAGCGATGCTATATAAGCGTTCCATGCATTATTACCTCGACCCGAAACAGCCAGTCCTTCTGATCCAAGAAGGGTGATATCAAAATAGTCATTGGTGAGACGCTCTTCCACTCTGGAAAGAACAAACTCTTTGTATTCATCGATATTAGTTATTTCTTTAATGGCATTTAACTGGCTCTCAACAGTTGATTCAAAAGAACCAGTGTATAGAGAAACAAGCGATGCATGAAAAAACCACAACGATGAAAGATGCATGTTTTCATTGTAAGAGGCATTGAATCTATATTTTGCAATCAAGTACAGCGCATAGGTATAGTAAATTGCGTTATCAGACAAGATGATGTCATGTGACAAATATCCAGCATTCATAATGCTTTTAATGAATTCGTGCCAGTTGTGTACATTAAGTACGTCTGGCAGTTTTGCTTTCAGAACATCAAAGCGCTGCTCTCTCAGTTCCTCATCAACAGCACCTTTCTTATCAAAATCTGAACCCCGCAATAATTTGTAACCATACTTAAGGCGAGCTCTATCAAATGCGTATGCCATAACCACACGGATAATATCCTGAGCGGATACTTCAGTAATTTGATTATAAGATGTCACGACGCCCTTCTGAGGTGTACGTGAGGCTTGGCTGAATCTTTCGATTTCCTTCCGGCCTTCATCCCAATAGAGTGAAAGTAACGTGAGAATAAAATCATTCTGTTTTAGGGCGATGCCTCCGGAGTTCACACGCACAAAGATTTCAGATACATCTTCTTCTTCAGCATTCGATTTAATATCAAAAACCGGAAGACTATGCTCGCGCAGGTTAGCCACAGCATTGATATTATCAGAAATGATGTCTAATTCTGCATCAGTAAGCTCAGTTCCTTTTACCTCAAGGGACCCATTCAATACTTTGATATATGTATTGATAAATTTATACAAGCTTGTGGTAGTGTAAAGCTCTCTTATGTTGTAAATCCATTCGGGATCTTTTTTTGTTGCCTGATACCCAACCTCAAACTTATTTTTAAGTGGATTGTAGGAAATAATGATAGACTTTTCGTCATAATTTGAATTAACAACTTTTTTATCTTTCATAACTGCATATAGCGAAGTCAGTCTTTGCTGGCCATCAATTATAACTTCCTTGGGAGATTCATAGCTATGCTCCGCAATACCGATAGACTTTTTCTTTTTAAGTGACGGACATTCCCACAGCATAAGATATCCTATGGGATAGCCACGCATCATAGAGTCAAACAAATCTCGTACTTTGGAATCTTTCCAGATAAATGGACGCTGAAGATCGGGAAGTCCTAATTCGCCGGTGTCTATTTTTTCGATAAGCTGATTTACAGTCAGCGTTGTATTACTGAAAATCTGCTGCATTTGCTTCCTCCTTACAATTGTTTACCGATCTGTATTATTCAAAGGTAATAACGGCCAGTTGGTCAATTATTGTAGTAATATACTATCCTTATTGGTCTGCCCCCAAATTAAGCTCCAGAATTATAAGTTAGTCTATGCAGCAATCGTCTGTGGAGCTGGTGGTCCGTATACCGGAGACTAAGATCTGACTCTTTGTTCTTCAAAATAGTTAATTATTATCATCTTCGTTGATATCAAAGCCTCCGCTGAGGATAAATTCTTTAAGTAGCTTTTCGATTTTGATGCTAAGCCGGAATGCCGGGATACTCATTCCCTCTGCCGCTTCAAAGTATGCTTTTGCTTTTTCTCTGTCTACGGTATTCTTCAGATCGTCAAATCTGCCGTATTCATTGATGTTCGCTTCAGTGATACCAGCATTCATAAGGTTTTCCAACTTTGGGATATCAACCCCTAGGGCATCGACTAATTGGCGGACTTGCTCGTTTTTAGCACGGAACTGGTATTCCGTGATGTAGTCTCTGAAAGGTTTGCCGTCCTCAATTACTGCATTTCCGCTTTGAACGTCATGGATATAGATGTTCGCATATTTCTGTTCTT
>JAQWBH010000448.1 GCA_028707405.1 Parabacteroides sp.
GTCAGTTTCAACCGTTTTACCAAAGTGTATAACGTATCACTTGCATCCGGTTTCCTTGGCCATAGAGCATCACAGATATCCTGCTTGGAAAGTTTATGGTCATCTGCCGTAAAGAACATCGTCATGAGTTGTTGCTGCATAGGAGTAAGCCGTATTGGTCTGTGTTTCAAATCATAAAAGCACCGTTCAACTTCATCTAACATCATATTTCCAAAAACGACCATCCCTTTATGACAATTTCTGAAATATCCCAATGAGAAGATCATCCACAACAGTGCCATCAAAGAAATAATGCCAGTTAACCGTTGATCTGACAGCGCAAAGACTGAAGCCATAGAGCAATTAGCATAACTCTGGAATTCCAGCGAACTTGAATTTCGATGCCAGCTCATCTTCCTGCTGCATAGAGCCTCTTTTGCATTATTATTCATCGCATAATACAAAAATGAACGGTCCCGCAACTCAGGAATCCTCAGATGACTGCGATAATTCTGAATCGTATCCGGTGTTATCCAGCCATTCTCCTTCTCTGACAAAGTCTGTGCCAATGCCTGATTCATATCCCGGATAATGCTCCGTTTTGCACAATCATAGCCATGAACACTGGAAATGCCTATACAGCAAACTAAGAAAAGAAATATCGCAATAGAATGACAGGGTTTCATATCATAAACTTTAAGTAACTAATCAATTACAAAAGTATACATTATGAAGGAAACACACCAATTACAGGATATATCTTTTCGACAAAATCAGGCATCAGGAAGCATCATTAACTTTATTTAACTCCTCGACTCTCTTCTTATTATTGTTTAAACCTTGATTTATCTACTGCTTCATGCGATTTCTCTTTATATCCTCCGAATTTATACGTAAAGGATACGCCAAATGTCCGGTAGCAGGAGAAGCTCATCTTGAGATTTTGTCCTTTAAAGTCAATATGAGGATTAATGCCCGAGGTTTCAAATAAGTCATTACAATAAACTTTAAGAATCGCATGCTTCTTCAGAAATTGCCAGCGGGCACTTAAATCCATATCACCAGATGCCGGCAAGTCGTAGGTTGCCTGGATTTCTTTTGAACGAATATATCCATCGGCAGAGAGCGTAATATCTGGTTTGGCAGAGAGTGTAATAGTATTATTCAGTTTTATTACACCAAACAGGACGTTTCTGTCAAATGGAATATCATAGAAACGATCCGCCTTTTCCCGTTGCCAAGCCCCCATTAACATCAATCGTGTATCAAGCCAGTTACCACACTTAAAGGGTAATGCAGCCTGAATGCCAGCTTGTTGCTGAAAATTGAAGTTCAGATTTTTATAACTTACCGCTAAACGGTCATGGCACTGATATGGAGTCTGCACAAAATAATCTTCATCATGATCAAACCATGCTGTAAACTGATACTTATCCTTTAGTAGATAGACTAAAGTAAGTTGATAATCACTGGTCGGTTTCAAATCCGGATTACCGGTAATCTCATTATAGCCACCATTGCTATAACTTGTAAAATTGGTCATTTCCCAATAGTCCGGATATTCCCTATTGCTGCTTAGTCCCAGTTGAAGCATCTGCCCGGGCACAGGGATATAAGTCAAATTGAAAGTAGGATAACAATTCCATTGATGCCAGATGGGCGTATGGTAATACTCTGCAGCTACAGATACATCCATCATCAACTTACTACTGAAATTCTTGCTCAATCCGAAATAGACATTGATATCATCTTCTTTCAGACGGGTATATTCAGACGAGGGATGATCACCGGTAGTCGTTTTTACTTCGACATACTGCTGATTGGTATGATTGATACTCGTAGAATAGATTGCTCCATAATTGATGCCCCAGTTATCTTTCAAAGTATGCTCTTGCGAAAGGAAGTATTTCCATCGGTTAACCTGCTGGTCATTATCAACGATATACTTAAGAGTTCCGGTAGGCAGGGTACTTGCAAGGTGCTGTACTTCAGGGCGATGATAGTAAGTCATTTCGGCACCAACCTTGAAGCCGAAAGGTGTACTATAGTCCAGACGCAAGTCATGAAGCCAAGGATGCGAATTCAAGTCTGTTGTTCCTAAGACATTACCCGAGATATCCTCTATAATATTACTTTTATGATATTCTCCATTATACACAAGACTCAACTGATGATTCTCTGCAAAATTATAATCCATTCCTAAACGATAAATATGCCCATAGCCATTTCCACGCTCCACTTCATGTGAATTAATATCATGTATTGTTCCGTCATCAAGTCGATGATGAGAGCGCTCATCCGTTATCGTATAGTCGTCCCCATGACTGTGCTGATACATCAGATCCAGGGAGAATTTGCCTTTATTATATAATAAGGAAGTTCTCTCACCAAACTCGGCATCATGTTGTTGTTTCCACGACAAATTGATTTCTCCCTGTAAAGGAGAAATGCCGTCAATGTGACTATGTTTCAGTCGGATATTGATAAGTGCGCCACGCACCTGCATCTTAGCAGGAGCATTGTACATCACATCCACTTTTGCTATTCGATTCGCAGGCATGCTTTTCAACAAGGAAGTCACTTCATCAACGGTCATATTCGTTACTTTGCCATCCAGAACAACCGTCGTAGGCATTCCTCCTAATGACAATTTCTTGTCTTGCACTATAACCCCAGGAATTTCCTTGATAGCATCATACATATTATCTACAGCCTTCTTCTGAATAAGTCTTGGCAAGTCATAGGTAATGGCACTACCATTGACTTTTGCTACCGGGTGTTCACCTTTTACAATCACATCAGGCAAATTATGGATAATACTGTCCATACGCAAGGAATCAACTTTTTGTGCCTGTGCTCCAACAGGAATCAGCAAAGATAGTACTAATAAGATTTTTTTCATATCATTATATTTTATCTGCTGCAAAAGTATGAAAAAAGAGAAAAAGCAAGAAATACCCTCACTTATTTAATCTTAAGAAAAGTGTTATTTAGTCTTATCATTTCAGACATATTTATAATAAAAAGCGTATCTTTACCTCATGAAACTGAAATATATCATCACCCTAGTCATTGTCCTTTTGATAGCAGTCTTCAGCTATCAATGTTACTGGCTCTTTCATCTTTATCACACACAAAAAGTTGAATTCCGTCAGCGGACAATGGATGCCATAGAATATAGTGACTTTCAAGAGCTGATGAGCAGAGGAGATAATATCAGCAATAAGTTTAAAGCAACCGTAAGATTAAATATCGATAATGTTAACCATAAAAGAAAGGAGGGAAACGGAAAAAATTATTTTTATTATTACTTTGATCCCCAAGCTCTGAAAAATCCCGGTAAAACCCTGTATAGTCTTATCCGCAACCAACTTCATAAGGCCCTTGACCCTATGAGACAAAATAACATAAGATTGTTTTACACGCTACTTTCAAAAAGACTTCTACGATACGGGATTAGGGGACCTATAAAGATAGAATTCCATTACGATAAAGATTCTATTATGGCCTCTTACAGTGGGAAACATTTCAAGCCAAGTTCATCTGATAATCATTTCGACTATACTTTCGGAAAAGACCAGAGATCATTTTACAGAGTCATTACGCCTTCTGCCACGAAAGTAATCCTAAAGGAAATGTCTGGAATTCTAACGGGATCACTGCTCATCTTTTTGCTATTGGTATTCGTATTCCTATACCTTATTCATACTGTGAGGAATCTCCGGACACTGGATGAAATGAAAAGTGATTTCACCAATAACATGACTCACGAACTCAAGACCCCTATAGCTGTAGCATACGCCGCCAACGATGCCCTACTCAATTTTGACATGACAAAGGATCAAATTAA
>JAQWBH010000449.1 GCA_028707405.1 Parabacteroides sp.
AATCACCTCGCATCACCAACGCATTGAGCGGGCCTTTCAAGGTCGATTTCAAATCAACAAGCAATTTGCCATACAGTAAACTTTCTTTCGAACGTTTGGCATTCATCAGTTGCATATTATCGGCAGCGAGTGTGATATTCGCCATCATGCGCATGGGATCATGAAAATCGATTGTTCCATCAATCACAAACGGGTTAGTTCCCGAACCGTATATACGGTAATTGCTAAAATCCAGCAAATTATCCTTACCTCCACTTTCTTGTCGTCAAAACGAAATTTCGTACCTACAGCCGTAACATACACTGAAGAGGTATCGAGTTGCATATAACCATTCACCGCAGGCTTTTCACTGCTTCCGGTAACAATCATCTCACCCTGCATACGACCACTGAGCTTCGCCATATTATCCGGTATAAACGGATTAAGCATACTCATCGGAAGATCTGTAATGTGTAAACTTCCCTCTACCTTACTATGCTTACCCGACATATAGACAGCGGTCATCGATGATATCTCTTCTTGTTCGTGGTACAGGTGCATATCTAGCTGATGACGATTTTCACTCAGAGGAAGATAGACAGCATTCAGGCCCATCTCGCCAACACGCCCATTCTCATAGAACAGGCTATCCACGTGTGCATCGGCCACAATCATATAACTGCTATCCGTCGGGGCATACTGCAAATCCATGCTCAACATACCACGCATGGCAGGCAGCCCGGTAAACCCTTTGGTCACCATATCCAAATTGATCTGACTCAGTTCGGCATGCAGTTCTTTTTGCTTTTCACCAGGCATTGAGTGTATCCACAACGAAGCATTCTTCTCCCCTACAAACCGCACATCAGCCGAAATATCTCGTATGTTTCGATACAGAATGTAGTTATCACTATTTAAAGAGAACGCATGAAACATGACAATAGGTCGATCCGGGAAGAAATGAAAACGCAATCCATCGCGCTCTTTGTCCATTCTTGCACCCAGCAACACACCTGTCTTCCCTTTGCCATCCAAATATGTCAATTCTGCATCTGCATAAGTGTTGCGTATTTTTCCTGCAAGCCCCACCGTAAACGAAGGCTGATTACGGAAAGGTTTTTTGACGATACGCGTCACATACTCCAGACCCAACGAGTCTTGATTAATCTTCAGACATATTGTGTCGACACGCATCGTATCACGCATCAACCCCAACACATCGCCATCAAAGAGTAAACCTTCAGCAGGCGATGTTGACGCTTCAATCTGTATGTGATTAAATGAAATCCCATATTGGTCAAGTGTATTATAAATCGGATTATCCTTCCCTGCCGACATTTTCAACTGCAGTTCCGGCAAAAACGGCTTTAGTTCAGGAATATTTATAACTGAATCACGTTTCAGTTGCTCATTAAGCTTCTCATTAATCTTCTCAAATTTTTTCATCATCGTTTCCAGATCCGCATTACCTGTCAGTGTCAGTCCCAAGTCTCCGGCATGAAACGATACTTGCGTCGTATCTTTTGTGCTCTGGGCATGTAACGTCAAGGTCTTAGGATGATAGATAGCATCGGCAGCCTTCAACTCCCAGTTCCCTAATGTGACATCCAGCAGATTGTTTTTTCCCACATCCGTCTTCATCTCGGCGAAAATCTGGAATGAAGTAGCCAGCGAATCGTCCATCACATGCAATCCATAAAGATCCAAATTCTGCACATCGGCTGTAAAAATCGCATCAATAGCCTTTTTTTGTAAAGTCCCATCAACCGACATATTCAATGCAGCGAGCGGATAATCACTTTTCAGATCTACTTTCAGATGATGCTTTAACAACGAACCGGCAAGTGAAATATCGGATATAGAGGATGTCCCATAATGAACATGGCTCAGATGACCGTTTACCTTAGTCCATGTCGAAGCCGCATATGGATCGAACCCCTTTCCTTCTGCACATAACGAAGCTGAAAGCGAATAAAGTGAGTCTTTAGGCATAAAATGAGCCATCTGCAAATTATCAATCAACATATTAATTTCATAAGTTTTATGCCCAGGATTGATTGTAGCCAACAAATTCGCACTTCCTTCGCCTTCATGCATAATGAAATCGGCATTATATGTACCATTTTTCAATGAAGCATTTCCAACCAGTTTTATCCCCGAAGGAATATGATAATTGTTACGTTTTTTTGTTGGTAGTGAAGCAAGGAAAAAATTCAAGTTACCCACTTCGGCATCAACCCGAAAATCTCCGGTTCGACGGATACTGTCGCCAACGTTTGTCAGCAAACCTGAAGCATCCAGACTAAGCACACCTAATAAGTCTGCCTTCATCCTCAATGTCATCGCATTGAAGTTTCCATCCACAGTTGTCGAAAAAGTCAACGGTTGATCCGGAAAAGCATTACTAACACTTTTTGATACCGGTCCTGCCAAAAGCAACAAGTCGGGTTTTCCAATAACTCCGGATAGTAAAACATCCATATTAGCCTTAGGCTTCTTATCGAGTGAACTCCAAGGGACAATAGCTGAAAGACGAATTTCCGAATCCATCGTTTTCAAAAACATCTGTGGCATTTTAAACGCAGACGTGTCATTTTCAAAATTGCCAATCAATTGCTGAATAGCTAATCCGGAACGCTCCTGTCCATTAAATTCTTTGACATGAATCTTAAGTTTCATATCCGTCCCTCGATACGCCACATTTTCAAACACCCCGTTTAAATGATCAAGAACAATATGAAACGGATCAAATCCAGATTGCACCTTCGCTGTATCACCATCATAACTGAGACGAGAATTAGCAAGTTCAAATCGTTCCACTTTATATTCACTACCTGCTAGATCTAAAATTCCCTTAGTTAATGTTGCTTTCGAAGCAAACGTTCTCACACGTATATTATAATCAGACATAGCCAAGGTAAATCCGACATTCTTAATGTTCGCCTTATCCAATAACAATGTCCAATGAATTTTAGAGGTATCTTCTACTGTCGTCGTATCATGCATATAAATATGAAGATCCGAATCCGACAAGTCAATTTTATTGAACCGAGCTATTCCCTTAGCCAGATTTATATGATCAGCATGTATATGCAGTTTTCCTAACACACCTTTTATTTCCATTCCATCAATAACCCTTGCAGAGTTGACTTTACCTTCCTGCATATCGAAAGCATCAATCAATACTTTCCGATAGAACAACGGCAAAGGTCGAATACTGACACCGAAACTGCGAAGATCAAGCAAAGTATCATGAGCGGAAATAACCAACATATCATGAGCAGTGATATCTAAAGGAAATGCTAGACGGATTTTGCCAATATGAATCTTCATTCCAGTAGTTTTACTGACATATCGGGTTGCTTCACGAACAGCGCAATCCTGAATCGGCGGTATATATAAAAGAATAGAGACCAATAACACTAAAGCTACAGGTGCCAAACAAACTATTCCTATCCACTTTATCCAAGGTCTCATCCTCAATCTAATAATCGGCTCTTTAAACACAGATTGAATAAATACTCATATTTTTCAAGTAATAATACTTAACTGACAGGTCAAAAATAAAACAAAAAAACGAGATAATAGTAATAAAAAAGTATATTTGCAAGTAAAATATAAAACATTATGCTGGATCTAAAATCTCTAACAAAGGAAGTACAAGAATTAGCCTTACAAGCCGGTCAGTTTTTGGAAAGGGAATATCAAGAATTCGATCGTACACGCGTCGAAGAAAAAAGTTCACACAATTATGTTTCCTACATAGACAAAACAAGCGAACACTTCTTAGTCAAAGAATTGTCGACCTTGTTACCCGAAGCCGGATTTATTGCCG
>JAQWBH010000450.1 GCA_028707405.1 Parabacteroides sp.
CGGGTTAATATGTGCCTTCTATGATGACTTCTTGTTCCAACCGGATCATTTTCCCGGAGCTCGTTACGCCTTCACCAATGATTTCGTAGGTAGTAGGGATATCTGCAGAATAAAATTCCACCACGGCCTCCCCTTCATTAGTAAATTGCACGTTAGATTTCCAAAAGATTGTTGTTCGCACGTCAATAGAAGATGACTCTACCTTCTCTGGCGTCTCGTACGTGGGCATGTAAAATTCCGCGGGGAGTTGGTAACCAAGTGGAATTATCCTATCAATATTTCTTGACTTAGTATTTTTATATAAAATCCCACTTTTGGTAGTAATTACAATGGCTCCACTGGTATTCGGGTAATACCCTACTAATCCCAGGTTATCTCTCAGAACAAAGAGGCTTTCTATAGCACTTACATCAAGCATATCCAGTTGATCGTAGAAGTTATCGTAAGGAACATCATCAATCAAGAATATATTTTGCTAGGGTTCTTTCTTCTGAAACATAATTCTGATTATAAACATGAATATGTATATTGTGGGCAGCTAAGATAAACATCTCTTGAGGTGAAATACCAATAATTCTACCAATTACAACAGTATGTATCTCATTTTCATTTCGAGCTGATATTTTTTCAGAAAAGTTATTTCCTAAACAATTACTTTTAGGGAGTTCCGGGTCTAGAATATATGTGTGCTGATATTTAGAGTGTGAAGGGGTAAATATTTCGTACCACTCTTTTATATTATCATTCAAGTATATTTTACCATCAGCATAAGTATAAAGATCAATTAATTTATCCCATAATCCCCATTTCATTGCTTCATGCGGCCCTTCCTTAAAATGCCAAACAAAAGGAATCCCGGTTTTAGCTTCCATTACCTCATGGGCTATTTTTATTGCTCCGGAACTTAATTGCGCATAAATAATATCAGGATTAATTTCCTTTATCTGATTTCTCCAATTTTCATAAGAAATATTTTCCACATTCCCGAAAGGGAGAGGCCCCACAGTAGAATAACAAAACGCTGGTAAACTCCAGAGACCATACAACTTATGCCCAGCCTCTTCAAAAGCATATATCCTTTCTGCATTATATGCTAAATCCCCTACTAAAAGGATTTTTAAATGGTCTTCGGGCACAATATGCTTTTTCCGGAAAGGCGCATATTGCTCATTTTCATCTATAATCTTGTAATTAGTTGTTCGTATCCTAATAGGATGTTTGACTTTATAATATTCTCTATATTTGTTGAGTCCCCCTCGAAACCTTTCTCCGGTTATTTTGTGCCTCTGATTTGGATGATTACACCACTCACACGTTATTTTATGTGTTACGGCAAATTCTCCCTTGCCAGTCATTTTTTTCCAAAAAGTATAAAATAAATCATCCGAGACACACTCTTTTCGTTCAATCCAGCGATCAGCTGTTTTTCGATGAGCAGCCTGAATAAGTAACAAATTATATTCAGGACGTACACCAAAAGCATTTCTCATCCTTATGAGCCCAACTTTGTCAGATTCATCAAATCTGACCCCACTGAACACTAAAATTATTTTATCAGACTCATTCAATTTCGAGTTTAGTACTTCCAGATGATTTTCATAATAAAAATCATCAGAAGGTAGATATGCTATAAATTCATATTTCGCAACATCTAACCCTTGGTTAATAGCATAGCTCAATCCCATATTTTCCTCATTTTTTATGTAAGTTATTTTGGGGCTATCCAAAAAATCAGCAATAAAGAACTCTGTTTCATCGGTAGAGCCATCATTTATTATAATTAGCTCCCACTCTTCATATGTTTGCTTTTGCAAACTAAAAATAGCTCTTCGGATAAAAGATGACTGATTATAAGTTGGCATTATAACAGAAAATCCATGCATATTAGTATTTTTTAACTCCCACTACAAAGTGTCTCTCTACAGAGAAACCAAATAATTTATATATAGATTATAGTCACAAACGGGTGTAGAAACCTCTACACTAGGAGGCTTTTTTACCTTAAACACTTTCTACCCATTTCTCCTCCAATTTTTTTTAAAATAACTTGGTAATAAATTTATTCAAACCGTAACGAGTGAAACAGTGGCTTGACGTAATCCATAAAATTTTCCTTTGAATTTGCCAGATAAAAGTAGTAAGCATCAGCAACATCCTTCTTGTGGATCGCCACGATCATGCAATACTTAAAACCTTTACCAAAATCAGAGTTATTCAGTTCAACAAAAGTAGTCCCACCCCAATCGGCATTAAACTCTTTTTTCACATTATCATCATCAAAAGGCCCACCTTATAGGAAACACCACCGGTGATATTAAGAATAATAGCTTCTAATACGACTCTATATTGTGCATTGCGGAATGCCTTCATTTCTTCCATTTGGCTCGTCACGCTATCATTTTCGTAATGCTTGTAACTTATAGGCCTGACAGCGTACCTCACCTCAAAATCCTTTTCCGGATATGTTAGGGCATACTCATAATTCATATTACGGTTCTCTGTAATTTGGCCTTGAATATACCCATCCGGCATGTCAAATATCATTCCACAATTGTCAAGCGTGGATTCAAACTCACTGAAACTTTGCCCATAAATAGCTGGAAGGAACACTATCAACCCCAGCATTAGAATTGTAACTTTCTTCATACGACTAAAATTATTTATTTTCAATGGTTTTGCATGGAACTCGCTTTTAATCATGCTCTTGTGTAAGAACAGTTCTCATGTTCGTTTCATACGATTATTTTATTTTTTATATTTTGGTGTATGGAACCTTTGATGATTTAATTCATTTCCATTCACGGGGATTATCTATTCGCCCTATAAAAAGTATTACCCCGGTGCTCCTTTCTCTAATCAGGAATAGAAACGGCCGGTCGCAAAAAAAGCGAATAGATTCTTTAGGAACCTCCACGGAGGTAATAGCACCGGTAAGTATCGCCACCTTCGTTACTGCCGCCACTTCAGTGCCCTCTTCATTCACTTCCACTAATGTTTTTTGCATGACATCGGTTACAACCATATCATTATCGTCTATATTCAAAAAGCCTCCCTTAGAAATCAATCCCATTCCTGCATTTTTCAATGGTTGATCGAGGCACAGATTGAATTACCGGTTATACTCGATGTCAATCCGGGGAGCCTTGGCAAAGCTATTCCAATATGCTTCGGCGGTATCTTTACCTATCTCACCGTCAAATACAATCATGCGGTAATAAAGGGTGTAATCTTGAAATGGCTCTATAGTCCATGGCTCATGGCGTATGGGTACATACTCGACAAAGAGATCTCCCCTGCCCTCGCCGGCATCCATCGGCCATACTCTCATAGGCTCGGGATGCTCGCGATTAACAGGATGGCTCATGAATAAGATACCGGAGCGCTTTTCCGGGACGGCTGACTCTCCCTCTACGATATACCATCTGGCACGGCTTCCATCGGCGTCCAAGCGTGTTTTCCCCTCGGAAGTCAGAATGGTCGAATTTTCTTTCATCCATTTTTCCGTTGCCCTGAACCCGATGCCGCCACCATACCGGTAGGCATCGAAAAGAATTCCATTTGGCAACGGGCTATTAAACGTTGAAATATAATCTATTACCCATACCTCGGGACTCACGTTCCAGGCCCTTACCTCCAAAACCTCGTTCAGGGCAATTTGATCCTCTCCTTTATTGCCAAAATCAATATGCTGCTGCAATACTTTAAAACCAGTATATACCTCGCCGGATATTCCTGACAGGATAGACGCGAATTTCACAGTTCCTTGTCCTTTCGCTAAATTCCAAAAATCCACTTCCCGTCCGTCGATCTT
>JAQWBH010000451.1 GCA_028707405.1 Parabacteroides sp.
TAGAGGGAAGACTTTTTAATGACAGGCTTTCTTTTGTGGTTGACTTCTTTGAAGACCAGCGAAATGGAATATTTCAACAACGAGTACAAGTTCCTTATTACGTCGGATTAGTTAGCATGCCATTCGGGAATGTTGGGAAAATGACTAGCTATGGAACAGACGGCAACTTAAGTTGGACTCAGAAACTTAATGAGAATATGGGTTTCACGTTGAGAGGTAATTACACCTATTCAAGAAATAATGTGCGTAATTGGGAAGAAGCAAATCCCAAATATCCTTATCAGGAAATTTCAGGTTACCCGTATGGAATAATTCGTGGATATATTTCAGAAGGACTGTTCAAGGATCAGCACGATATTGATACCAGTCCAATCCAAACCTTTGGAACGGTCATGCCCGGTGATATTAAATACCGTGATGTGAACGGTGATGGACGGATTGATGGAGATGACCGTGTACCGTTATCCTACAGCACTTATCCACTACTTATGTATGGCTTTGGGGGTGAATTTAATTATAAGAAATTCACATTGGGTGTTCTTTTCAAAGGTACAGGAAAAACTGATTATTTTCACGTGGGCCAAAATGGAAACGGAATGGGATATGTTCCCTTTCATGGCGGTACTTCGGGTAATGTCCTCTCAATTGTAAATGATCCGAATAACAGATGGATTCCAAGAGAATACGCGATTGAAAATGGCATTGATCCTAACCTCGCGGAGAATCCCAATGCTCGTTTTCCCAGAATGCAATATGGTTATAACAATAATAACTCACAGACATCCGATTTTTGGAAAGGTGATTCAAGATATTTGAGGCTTCAGGAAATTACATTAAACTACAACATTAAGCACTCATCCTTGAATAAGCTGAAAATTTTATCCATCGACCTGCAGTTAGTGGGTAATAATCTGTATGTATGGGATAAAGTGAAAATGTTCGATCCCGAACAAGCACGATATAATGGTAGAGCATATCCCATTCCTGCCACATATGCTTTACAGCTGTACATCAATATGTAAATAAAATAACAACAAACACATGAAATCTAAAAATAATTTCGTTAACAAAAGGACGAGCAGCAATAAATATTCATTATTCCCGCTAAACAGTTGCACGCTCATCCTCTTAATTTCAATTGTTCTCCTCTCTTCCTGCAATTATTTAAGCGTTGATAAATACTTTACAGATGAGTTGAAGATCGATTCTGTTTTTGCTAACAAACGTTACATCGAAGCTTACATGTGGGAAGCTGCAAGCATGTTCCCCAACGAGGTTGCCATTTGGAGAGGTAATTACACCCCGGGTGAACTTGCAACAGACCAGTTTTTCTCATTGACGCAAGCGGGTGATTACGAGGGACTCAATTTTGTAACCGGGCAATTGACAGCTCGAAATCTGGGTTCTATAGGTAACTGGTATGTAACATATTATAAGATTATTCGTAAATGCAATACCATATTGTCGCGATTAGACGAAGTACAAGATTTAACCTCACTCGATAGGTTTTACATCATCGGCAATACACGTTTCATTAGGGCTTACGCCTATTATCTATTGTTACTCGATTTTGGGCCTCCAATTATACTTGACGACGAAGTTATTCCCTCTAATGAAGAGTTGTCCTACTACGACCGACCGCGAAATACATACGATGAAGCTGTTGAATATATTTGCAATGAATTTGAAGAAGTGTCAGTTTGGTTACCGGAAACGGTTTCGTTAATGGAGTTTGGGCAACCCACTAAAGGGGCAGCGTACGGGATAATTGCTAAATTGAGACTATTCCATGCTAGCCCGTTGTTTAACGGTGGCTCAGCTGCTCGAACTGCTTTTGCTACATGGAAACGTTCTACTGATGGAGTAAATTATGTACAACAGAATTATGATGAAAAACGTTGGGCTGTAGCAGCTGCCGCTGCAAAAAGAGTGATGGACATGGGTTTGTATAGATTACACACGGTGCCATCAGACATGTTTACTCCTGAACTTCCAGCTAATGTGACGGACGATCCGGATTATTACAAAGACTGGCAAGATGGTGGTGCGGCAGGTATTGATCATTTTCACTCTTATGCCGATATGTTCAATGGTGAATCGGTGATTATGACTAACCCTGAATATGTTTGGGCACGTCATGAAACCTCGGGAAATTTGAGATTTAACGAGATATTCCCTGTTACAAACGGAGGGCGTAATATTATAGGAGTTACACAGAAAGTAATAGATAATTACTCTATGATGGATGGACGAAGTATCTACGAATCCAGTGAAGAATTCCCCTATTCTGAAACAGGGTTTACAAGTGGAGTAAAAACATTTTCGGGCTATCGTTTAAATTCAGATGTGTATAATATGTATGCGAATCGCGAAATGCGATTCTATGTATCAATAGGATTTAGCGAATGCTTTTGGCCTATGAGCTCTGCAACTCAGGCAGGGTTTTATGACCAAACAATCACTTATTATTATGACTCTCCCAATGGAAGGACAGGTGATCAGTCGGGTAGGATGGCTCCAGCAACCGGTTATGTATTAAAGAAATTCATTCATCCAAATGATGCCATCAGCGGAACAAATTCACGAACATTCGGAAAATCATATGCAATGATTCGTTATGCAGACGTACTCCTTTGGTATGCTGAAGCTCTAAATAATCTCACTACTGCCCATACAGTTGAACTTGGAGGAGAAACCTATAATATTGATAGAAATACCGACGAGATAAAAGCTGCGTTTAACCAAGTACGACACCGTGCAGGTTTGCCTGGGATAACCTATGATGAATTGGCTGATGCCAGTCGGGTTCAGGAGTTGATTGAGCACGAACGCATGATTGAGTTTATCGGGGAAAACAAACGCTTTTACGATGTACGTCGTTGGGGAATTTATGAAAAAGTGGAATCAGAGCCTATAACGGGAATGAACATTGAAAGCCCTAAAGAGGGCTTTTACCGGAGAGTTGTCCCGAATACCGTTGCAATTGGCCAGCGTATTGTCAATAAACGATTGATGTTCGTTCCGCTACCATTAAGCGAAGTTCGGCGATTGCCATCGTTGGATCAAAACCCCGGCTGGGAAGATTAAAAATTAATTTGTAGAAAAATAAAATATGAAAAATATCATTACCAATAAGAATATCCTTCTTGCAATTATGCTCTTCGGAATATTGTCGTGCGACAGGGATGAGGTATTTGAAAGGGAGCAGTACAAAAATGTGTTTGCATTGATTAGCGAGACCGATAATGTTTTTACACGATTCTTCGATCTGCGAGAAAATGAATCCATTGGTTACCTCTCAGCTTCCTGCGGTGGCACCAATCCAACACAAAATGACATCATTGCTACCATCGTCGAGGATTCATCGTTGGTGGATAATTACAACAAGTTTAGTTTTGATGTAGATTATGATAGATATGCACATCACCTTTCAAAAAGTAAGTACGATATCAACTCATTCCAGTTAAGGTTGCCGGCAGGAGAAACTGGCGCCACGTTACCAATTAATATTCGGCCCGACGGGCTTTCTCCCGATTCAATTTACTTCATACCGCTAAAGGTAGACGCCCATGATAATTACGAGGTTAACCCCGAAAAGAGTTACGTGCTTTTTAGAGTCAGGATTAAGAACTTTTACGCGAAAGATTCGGAGGGAACCACCTACAACCTTACGGGGAATCAAAATGGAGTTAATATCTTTGGCACTAAGATTATGCACCCTCTAGGTGCTAACAAAGTGCGTGTCATGGCTGGTGCAGAAACTTTCAAGTCAGATATAAAAGTACTCGAAGAATTAGCAATCG
>JAQWBH010000452.1 GCA_028707405.1 Parabacteroides sp.
GTACCATCAATCTGAAAACTGTTGTAACGGTTGTTTGATCCTGCAAATGAGATACCACCAATCTTGTTTGTCTGGGCCATAGGCATATTCTTAACGATATCGTAGATGTGACGATCAACCGTAGGTGAATCCTCAATCTTTTCAGTAGCGAAGTTATGCCCGGCTCCCGTCAAAGCTTTCTTTGATGCAACGCCTGTAACCACAATCTCGTTGATTGCTTCAGCTGATTCCTTTAGCGATACGTTTAACTGATAGTTGTTACCCAACTCGAGACGGATGTTTTTATAAGATGACTTCTGATATCCCACATAGGATATCTCGACACTGTAAGGGCCACCTGTACGCATACCTTGGATAGTATAGCGTCCGTCAACATTCGTTACTGCACCATAATGCGTACCTGAAGGTTCATGGATTGCAACAACCGTTGCACCAATAACAGGTTCGTTGTTATCGGTCGCACTTGTAATCTTACCACTCATAGACGAAGTGGTGACCTGCGCATTAATAGCAAAAATGCTACACAGGAATAAAATACACGTGTATAGACTTACTTTTCCCATATGAAACAGAGTTTAATATTAAACAATCAAAACATTCGTTATATTTCTATGCAAAGATAAATGTTTATATTTATCCGTATATTACATTTATATTAAATTTTTCAACAAAATTATAAGTCTCTGTCTTCCCGAAGTTGGTCAGCAATCTCCTGATGCTGCCGCGCCAACTCATCTTCGCCTATATTACGAAAAGCTTCCGCCAGATATTCATGGGCAGGAATATACTTAGGTTTCACATCAAGTGCTTTAATGAAATCTGACACTGCTTCTTCATAGTATTTAATTGAGAGATAACATTTTCCCCTGTTATATCGTGCCTTGAAGGATTTACTATTCAAACGTACTGCTTCATTTAAACATGTGATAGCCTGAAAACAATCGCCTAAATCATACAAGGTCACTCCTTTTCCTACCCAAGCATCCACATAATCCGGATCTAATTTTAATGCTTTATCAAAAGAACGCAATGCCGCATTCAGATCACGTGCTTTTGTGATGCACTCATTGCCCATCAAATAATATTCTTTTGCAAAACCTTTTCTCGTCTCCCTCTGTGTATGAATATCCTCACGAAGCTTTTTAATCTGCTTGCATAGTTCATTGATACTTTGCAGTTTCAATCGCAACAAACGTTGTACTTCCGGTTTCCCTAAATCATTACGTTTTGAGACTGCCGCAGCAAACGCTTCTACCGCCTCTTTCATATTTCCCTGATTGAAACTGTTTGCAGCACGCGCATACAACAGTTCGACTTCGCTTTCAAGCATACTGTTTGCAATCAGTTTCTGATCGTTAAACTCTTGACTAAACTGTAAAATCTCTCTTTTTACAAAAATATCAAACGGTGAGATTTTGATTTTCAATACAAGTCCTTCCAATGAGGTACACCGACTCAGAGCCACGTAAGTCTGTCCACCGGCAAAAACACCTCCCGATAAATCAACAACAACACGGTTGAAAGTAAGTCCCTGACTTTTATGAACGGTTATAGCCCAAGCCAAACGTATAGGTAATTGTTCAAACGCACCAATGATTTTCTCTTCAATGCGTTTTTCTTTTTCATTATATTTATATTTATAATTCCTCCAGATGGTTCGTTCCACCAAATATTCACGACCATCTTCAAGAAGTACATACACATTACCGTCTTCGTCTATCCCCGAAATTACACCAATAGTACCATTCACCCATCGACGATCATGATCGTTATCAATAAAGATCACCTGTGCTTTTTCTTTCAGCGAAAGGTTAAGCTGCGTAGGTAGAGATGATTCAGGAAACTCGCCCTCAATCCACCCTTTTGACACATATTCCTTATCCGGAAGCTCAGCAAGTTTACTATTATTAATGTGATCCACCTGATCGCGGCGAGTGGCCAAAGTAATAAACATATCCTCATTACGAGGGGCGAAATCAGGAAAATAGCGTTCATTCAATATGTCCAAATCTTTTTTCTCCATTTCGTTACTCCGTATATGATCCAGGATACAAATGAAAACCGGGTCAGTCTGCCGATATACTTTCTTCAGTTCTATCGGCACCAGACTTATTTCACTGAAAACACGAGCCGAAAAGAAGAACGGCGTGGTATAAAACATCGTCAGTATCTCTTTTTGGTCGGCCGGAACAACAGGTTCCAACTGGAACACATCACCGACAAAAAGCAATTGCTTCCCCCCAAAAGGCAAACGAATATTGCCTGAATAGACCCGTAAGATCCGATCGATACAATCTATAATATCAGCTCTGACCATCGATACTTCATCGATGATGATTAGTTCGACTTCAGCAATTAGCTTACGTTGTTCCTTCCTATATTTGAAGAAATCAAAAATACGCCCATCTTTCAGGCTCAAATCCGGATCATTGGGAAGTATCGGACGAAAAGGCAACTTGAAAAACGAATGCAATGTAACGCCTTCAGCATTAATAGCAGCAATGCCTGTCGGCGCCAGAACAACATGTTTCTTCTTTGTATGCGCACATATATACTTCAAAAAGGTTGATTTCCCCGTACCGGCTCTTCCGGTCAAAAAAACAGACTGACGTGTATGAGTTATCAGTTGCAAGGCATCCTGAAACTCCTTATTATCTATGTCTACCGAAAAGTCCAATTAACATTTTTTTAATGACTGATATACAACCAAGCATCTTTATATTTCGTATTCGACCGCAAGGTTGACATGAATAACTGAGCTTGCGAGTCGTTATCAAACTTGTCAGCGCATACACGATATTTATTGTCGCATTGAAGCATATCTGCATTCTTGCAAACTGTTTTATCTACTTTCGACAAATAAGCACTCGCCAACGCTTTATTCGGGAAACTGGCTATGATTACATGATACTTTTTCTGCGTGTTTCTGACTTCCTCTTTAGGCACTGCCGATGATGAAGAAACCGCATTATCATCAGGCTTCCCAACTGTTGCTGCGTCTACCGCAGAAGAGTCGCAGGAGGACCGGAGACTTTCAGCAGGAAGTGCATAACTCACCACTTCAGTTGGTACAAAGCTGGCGGTATAAGCATTTTGATTGACATCTTTCACCGGTGTGGATATCAAAAAAAACAAGGCCACAGCTGCAGCCGAAGCCACTGTCATGCGCAGAAATCTACGATTGACCGGTATATATAGTGTATCTTTCTTTTTCCTGCTTTGATGTATTGATTCTGCTTTTCTCTCTGCATGTAAAGAAGAGAGCGTTGCAAACTGAAACGTAGGCAGACCGTACGATTCGATGCTTAATAAATCGGATGCGTCAGCATTAAAAATCATCTGTCCTTCGTCGCCTATAGTAAACGACCCCAAGTTCTCCAATGGCACCTTCTTATATTGCTGCAACGACTGTCTGAGGGTTTCTATGTCTTCGTCAATCATCAGTTGAGCCTGTTGATAGTTTACCTTATACATCTGCATGTACGATTCGGCAAGCAAACCATCGCTGTGCTGCAGCGTGACATTAAAACTTATTTCTTTGCGCCGGGGAGTAAATGAATTTCCGGATGCATCATATTTAGCCGCAGCGACCTGTAATACAAAGCCTCCGAATTTTGGTACGATAACGCAATCGTGTACCAAAAGCAATCGTCTGATATGTGTTACTATTCTAAGCATCGAACAAAAATACTACTTTTTCGATATTCTGCAAAGTGAAATTCCAATATTTATTACATCAGCTTAAATTATTCTTGGACTTTAATGATAAATTTATTCAAACAAAAATATAAGACATCTATA
>JAQWBH010000453.1 GCA_028707405.1 Parabacteroides sp.
ATGGGGGACTATTCTCCATTTGCAATGTGGTATAATAATACTCGCAAATGTTGGACATTTCATGGCTTTATCTTAGCCGACGATTTTGTTAAATTATTTGATAAAGATGATATCCGCTATAAACAAATGGAACACTGGAATGATGGGACAAAAGACTTCTGGGTATCCATGAAGTTCCGGGACAATGAAGATTGCCGTGGTTCTATAGTAGTTATGCGTTCTGATGAGATGCTACTAAATGCAGCTGAAGCTTGTGCTCGGGAAGGCAAAGAAAATGAAGCTAAAGATTTACTATGGCAACTGCAAGATTTGCGTAATGCAAAGCGTACACAAGCATCCGGAAAAGATCTTATTGAAGCCATACTTATTGAAAGACGTAAAGAGCTTTACGGTGAGGGGTTTGCTATATTCGATATTGTCCGTAATCAAAAGGCACTACTTCGTACAGGGAATCATGTGGCATACAACGGCGCAACTCCACTGCCAGCCCGTTCATGGCGCTTCATTTACCAAATACCTTCTTCAGAGTTGAAGAATAATAAATCAATGAGTGATGAGATCTGGCCAAAAGGGGATCAAAATCCATACAGCGGTGTTTATACACCTCAATAAATTAACGAAAGGGGGATGTACCAAAAACACATCTCCCTTTTTCAATGCCTTCCAATTATCGTTACTTCCTTCAAAGACTATTAATAGCCTTTTTTCAATGCATATATTCTTTGAATAATATCGACCACTTTCATGCCTTCAAGTACATTAGTTGTAATACTTTCGGTAGTCATACCGGATAGAACATCAACCACATTACGAATAACAAAATTATGATTTTGAGCTGAGCCTTTATATGGACCGTAATCATTTCCCGGGTTTGTTGGTGGAAGTTCGGGCATTGCATAATCTTTAATATGGCAATACTCTACTTCATTCATATATTGACCACCAATTTTCACACTACCATTCTCGGAAACAATCAAAATGCTGCTCTCCATATTCTTATCCCACACAGACGTCGAATAGTTTAAACAGCCCATTCCACCGTTGACAAAATCAAAATTCACAATGCCTGAATCTTCAAAATCCGTCAACTCTTGATGGTTAAAATCAGCAAAACGCGCTTGAATATTACAAATATCCCCAAACAACCAATACATAATATCGATGAAATGGGAAAATTGAGTAAACAACGTCCCGCCATCTAACTGTTTATTACCATGCCAGCTACTTGTTTTATAATAACGTTCGTCGCGATTCCAATAGCAGTTCAATTGCACCATATATATCTTTCCAAGTTTTCCTGAATCGACCATCTGCTTAATCCAAACAGAAGGTGGAGAATAGCGATTCTGCATTACACAAAATACCTGCTTGCGATATTTAAGAGACTTGTATACAACCCGCTCGGCATCGGCCAAAGTTAAAGCCATAGGCTTTTCAATAACCACATTGCAACCAGTTTCAATAGCCTGAATAGCCAATGGTGCATGCAAGCCGTTAGGAACGCAGATATTCACAACATCGATAGGAATGTCACTTCGTAACAATTCTTCCAAGTTTGAAAAAAACGGAACCTCATAAATTCCAATACCCAATTCTTCACGAGGAAGTACATCACATAATGCTACCAGCTCGGCTCCGGCATCGCGAGTGATCATTTCTGCATGACGTTTGCCAATATGCCCACACCCTACAACAGCAAAACGTATCTTTTTCTGTTCCATATTCATTTTTCTCCATGTTCAGAAGCAGCCTGAAGTGCCTCTTTAATCTTTTCTACAATATATTGCTGCTCTGATTCTGCAAGCTCTGTATGCATCGGCAAAGAGAGAACTTCCTTGCAAAGTCTTACGGATTCGGTCAAATCTCCACCTTCCCTCGTTACCTTTTTATAAGCTTCCTGAGCCTGTACCGGTAATGGATAATAAATCATAGATGGAATACCTAGTTCTTTAAGATAACGCTGAACAAAATCTCGCTTCCCGCTTCTGATCCGTACTGTATATTGATGAAACACATGGGTTGAATAAGGAACTCGCATAGGCACAAGCAATTCTTCAAAGTCGGAAAAAGCCCAATCATAAAATTCAGCAGCCCGAGTACGAGCCTCGATAAAGTCGGCCATATATTTCAACTTAACATCCAAAATAGCTGCCTGCAACGTATCAAGACGAGAGTTACATCCTATCAGCTTGTGATGATATTTTGTCTGCTGCCCATGATTCGCAATCATGCGAGATTTTTCTGCCAACGATTCGTCGGATGTATATAACGCTCCGCCATCTCCATAGCATGCCAGTGGCTTAGAAGGGAAAAAAGAAGTAGTTCCTATATCAGCAATTGTCCCTGCTTTTTTCTTGCGTCCATCGGAATATTTGTAATCCGCACCCATAGACTGTGCATTATCTTCGATCACATAAAGATGATATTCTTTTGCCAAAGCCATTACAGACTCCATATCACATGTCTGCCCAAAAAGATGAACAACAATAATCGCTTTTGTCTTATCTGATATAGCGGATTCAATTTTAGAAGTATTTATGTTAAATGTCTCAGAACTAACGTCGACAAGCACTGGCGTCATTCCAAGCATCACTACTACTTCTACAGCCGCCACATAGGTAAACGCAGGGAGAATTACTTCATCGCCAGGCTTCAATTCCAACGCCATCAAAGCGATCTGAAGAGCGTCGGTTCCATTGCCGCAAGGCACTACAAATGGCACATTCAGATAGTCAGCCAGATGAAAGGTAAAAGATTTCACCTGATTACCATTAATAAATGCACAACTGTCGATAACGGATTGCATCGCAGCATCTATCTCTCCCTTCAGGCGAAGATACTGTCCATGTAAATCAACCATTTGTATTCGCTCTGCAGACATACTTTTTACTTCACTTCACTACCTGGTCTAACTGCCTTCCGAGGAGTAATAACGGCAAGCTTACCATCAAAATCTTCAGCGGAAAGAATCATTCCTTCAGACGTTATCCCTCTTAATTTGCGTGGAGCTAGATTTGCAATAAAGCATACTTGTCTACCCACCAATTCTTCCGGAGTATAATACTGAGCAATACCTGAAATAATTGTTCTCTTTTCCAGACCATCATCAATTTTAAACTGCAAAAGTTTGTCTGCCTTAGGCACTTTTGTGCATTCCAAGATTGTTCCTACACGAATATCCAGCTTTGAAAAATCATCATATGCGATAGTTTCACGAATAGGTTTTGCATGATAGTTAGCTTCCTCATTGGCTTTCTTAGTATCAAGTAATTTCTGAACCTGTTTCTCAATCACGCTATCCTCAATCTTTTCGTAAAGAAGCTCCGGCTTACCCAACTGATGACCCGCTTCTAATAAATCGATTGAACCCAAGCGATTCCATCCTAATGGCTCCACATTAAGCATCTTATTAAGCTTCTTCATACTAAACGGCAGGAAAGGCTCAAACACAATTGCCAGATTAGCTGTAACCTGTAAGGCAATATTCATAATTGTTGCCACGCGATCCATATCTGACTTAGCCAACTTCCAAGGTTCTGTATCAGCCAAGTATTTATTACCGATACGTGCCAGATTCATGGCTTCACGTTGTGCATCACGGAAATGATACGTATCAAGGAGATGTTCAACATTCGTTTTTACATCTTTAAAATCAGCCAATGTTTGAAGATCATAATCAGTCAGGTTGCCTGCCACAGGTACTTTCCCTTCAAAATATTTGTCCGTCAGAACAAGTGCCCGATTCACAAAATTGCCCAGAATTGCAACTAGCTCATTGTTATTTCGAGC
>JAQWBH010000083.1 GCA_028707405.1 Parabacteroides sp.
TTTCCTATCATGATGGTTTTGTTTTTTGTTGTGATTGCCCCTGTTTTCGGGCAAAACACGAAAGACAATAACCTCACGCTCGATGTGCAAAACCGGCCTGTTCGTGAAGTATTCCAGCAAATCAGTACGATGACGGGCTACAAATTTTTTTACGATCAGGATATTGTGGACAAAGCACCCAATATTACATTGAACGTGCAAAATGCCGCTATTCAGGATATTCTGGATAGAATAACGGCAAAAACAAATCTTTACTTCCAACGGACAAATAATACCATATCCGTTGTATATAAAAAATTGGAGAAAGATAATATCCCGGCTAAACAAGTCGGAGGAAAAACTATTCACCTAAAGGGACAGGTGGTAGACGAGGAAGGGGCTCCCTTACCAGGAGTTACTATTACCGTGGTGGGACTTGTCAAGGGAGTAATTACGGATATCGATGGCAATTATTCCATAGAAGTGAGTCAGACAAATGAACTGGAATTTTCATTTGTAGGATTAGAAACCCAGAGAATCAAAGTTGGAAACAACACAGTTTTAAATGTTGTGATGAAAGAAAAAATAGATGAACTCGACGAAGTCACAGTGGTCGCTTTCGGCAAGCAAAAAAAGGAGAGTGTATTATCTTCTATCTCGACAGTGAAGCCCGGTGACCTGAAGATACCCAGCAGCAATCTTACCACAGCCCTGGCGGGAAAGATCTCGGGATTAATTTCTTATCAGCGGAGTGGGGAACCAGGTGAAGATGATGCCAGTTTTTTTGTAAGGGGGGTGACTTCATTCTCTTATGCCCGGGGACCACTTATTCTTATTGATGGTGTGGAGATGTCATCTTCTGATTTGGCGCGTCTTCAACCGGATGATATTGCCAGTTTTTCTATTATGAAGGATGCTGCGGCTACCGCTTTATACGGAGCTCGTGGGGCAAATGGGGTAATATTGGTGACGACCAAGGAAGGGAGAGAGGGGAAAGCCCAGATGTCTTTTAGATATGAAACATCTTTTTCCCAGCCGACTACAAAAGTGCAATTGGCGGATCCGGTTACATATATGACGCTTAATAACGAAGCTGTTACTGCACGAAATCCCCTGATGGCCGTTCCGTATTCTTATGAGAAAATTGATAATACGAAGGCGGGAGCCAATCCATATGTATATCCTGCCAATGATTGGTATGGTATGTTGTTTAAGGATTATACCGTCAATCACCGGGCTAATTTTAATGTGAGTGGGGGTGGTAATATTGCACGGTATTACATTGCCGGAACCTTCAATCAGGACAATGGAATCCTGAATGTGGATAAGAATAATAATTTTAATAATAATATTGACCTGAAAAGGTACTTGTTGAGGTCTAATATCAATATTAATGTCACGCCGACTACCGAGGTAGTTGTCCGGTTACATGGTACGTTTGATGATTATTCCGGTCCAATCAATGGTGGATCGGCAATGTATAAGAAAGTAATGAGATCGGATCCGGTACTTTTCCCCGCTTATTTCAAACCCGATGAGCAATACCAGCATGTTACCCATACTCTTTTCGGGAATTACGACCAGGGACAGTATATCAATCCTTATGCGGATATGGTGAAAGGGTATAAAGACTATGCAAAGTCTTTGGTACTTGCTCAATTTGAATTGAAACAAGATCTTGATTTTATTACACAAGGGTTAAAATTGCGTGGCCTTTTTAATACCAACCGATATTCATATTTTGATGTTAATCGGTATTATAACCCTTTCTGGTACTCTGTCGCAAGTTATGATAAATATACCGATACCTATATGTTGACACGGTTGAATCCGAAAGATGGGACGGAATGGTTAAGTTATAACGAAGGTCCTAAAGAAATTTCATCAACTACCTATATGGAGTCGGCGATTAACTATGATCGCACATTTGATCTGCATAGTATAAGCGGATTATTGGTGGGAACAATGAGGAATACTATCAAGCCTAATGCCTCTTCTTTAACCTTATCCCTTCCTTCAAGGAACTTGGGGGTTTCTGGACGTTTTACCTATTCATACGATAGTCGTTATTTTACCGAGTTTAATTTCGGATATAATGGTTCGGAAAGGTTCTCAAAAAATGAAAGGTTTGGTTTCTTTCCATCCGTCGGCGCAGCTTGGATTGTCTCAAATGAGCGATTCTGGGAGGATAATATAGGTAAAGTGATACACAATCTCAAGTTGAAGGCTACATACGGACTTTCAGGGAATGATGCCATTGGTGATTCTTCAGACCGCTTTTTTTATCTTTCTGAAGTAAACCTGAATGAGAGTGGACGGAGCTTTACGTGGGGGGAGAATTTTGACTATACCGTCAATGGAATTGCTACTTCCCGATATGCTAATGATAAGATTACTTGGGAAATATCTAAAAAGATGAATACTGGTATAGAAATCGGTTTTTTTAACCGTATGGATATTCAGATAGATTATTATACCGAACATCGGACCAACATTTTAATGGCTCGGGCTGATATCCCCACGACGATGGGATTGCAATCTACTCCACAGACGAACGTCGGGGAGGCTAAAGGGAGTGGAATTGACTTTTCGGCCGATTATCAACATTCTATTAGCAAGGATTTCTGGATCACCGGTCGTGCCAACTTTACTTATGCGACGGCTAAATATGAAGTATATGAAGAGGTTGACAATTCACTAACTCCTTGGCTTTCAAAAATCGGTCAACCAATCTCTCAAACTTGGGGTTATGTGGCTGAACGCCTTTTTGTGGATGATTACGAAGTGGGAAATTCACCTCAACAAACTTTTGGGGAATATATGGGAGGTGATATCAAGTATCGTGATATTAACAAAGACGGACAGATCAGCTCTTTGGACAGGGTCCCCATCGGTTATCCTACGCAACCTGAAATTATTTATGGGTTTGGGATTTCAACTGGATTTAAGAACTTTGATTTATCCTGTTTTTTCCAAGGATTAGCCAGAGAATCTTTTTGGATTGACGCTTATCAAACCGCTCCATTTATTGATACCGATGGTATGTCTGAAAGGATTTCAAAAAATGCGTTATTAAAAGTTTATGCCGATAATCATTTTTCGGACAATAATCCTGATATCTATGCACTTTGGCCAAGGTTGTCTGATCGGCACATTGCAAATAATACGCAGACAAGCACCTGGTTTATGCGCGATGGTTCATTTCTTAGATTGAAATCCCTTGAATTCGGATATACACTGCCGGTAGAATTTACCAAACATGCTGGAATTAAAAATCTTCGTTTTTATTTCTCAGGAACTAACCTGTTGACATTTAGTAAGTTTAAACTATGGGATCCCGAGATGGCTGGTGATGGATTAGGATATCCGATACAAAAAGTTTACAATGTAGGTCTTCAAATTTCGTTCTAATAACAATAATTACAATGAAAAGAATAAAATATATTGCTGTAATTTCCTTATTTTTTTTCTATTTTGCTTGTGAAGATTATTTGGATGTAGTTCCTGATAATGTTCCGACTATTGACCATGCGTTTCTTGATCGTACCAGTGCCGAAAAATATCTAGCGACTTGTTATACTTATTTCCCGAACTTGTCGGCTCCTTCTGGTGATCCGGCTATTCTTGGTAGTGATGAGTGGTGGGCAATAGAAGATCAACTATATAATGCACGAAACACAAATTATGCTGGATTGAAATTGAAAAAAGGAGAGTTGAGTTCTAATGATCCTCTTTTCAATTTTTGGGATGGACTTAATGGGGGACGGGCTTGTTATCGAGCCATTCGGGATTGTAATGTTTTTCTGGAAAATATTCATAAAGTCGGAAACGACTTGAGTGAGGAAGAGTTTCGAAGATGGATTGCCGAAGTGAAATGTCTGAAAGCCTATTATCACTATTTTTTGATGAGAATGTATGGTCCTGTCCCAATTATTAAGGAAAATTTGCCCATTTCTTCCTGTATTGAGGATGTTCGTGTTTACCGCGACCCGTTTGATGAGGGAATCGATTATATTGTAAGTTTGTTGGATGAAGCCGTATCCGATTTGCCGTTGGAAATATTAAATGTAAGTTCAGAATTGGGAAGAATAACCCAACCTATCGCATTGGCGTTAAAGGCGGAAATTTTAGTGATGGCGGCAAGTCCGTTGTTTAACGGAAACAGTGATTATCAATCACTGGTTGATAACAGAGGGGTAGCGTTGTTTTCACAGGAGTTCAGCAAGGAAAAATGGGAAAAAGCTGCTGTTGCCTGTAAAAATGCCATTGATACTGCCCTTTTGGCGGGACATGAACTTTATGAATTCACGAAACAAACCAATATTTCTGATTCAACGAAACGATTAATGTCGCTTCGGCATGTTGTTACTGATAAATGGAACAAAGAGATTATCTGGACGGAAGCAAAACTTTCCATGTATGATTATCAGTATGCGACCACGCCATTTTTCTTTATTGAACAGGCGCAGTGGGCTCCTACCGATCCTTATATGTGCCCTACGTTGAGAATGGCCGAACTTTTCTATTCTAATCACGGTGTCCCGCTTGAAGAAGATATCCAATTTGACTATACTAACAGATTCCAGACCGAGGTGGCGCCATTGGACCATAAGTATTATATTCAACCTGGTTATGAAACTGCGAAATTAAATATTGGAAGGGAGACTCGTTTTTATGCCAACTTGGCATTCGATGGGGCAATTTGGTTTGGAAATGGCCGTTATAAAGACGTCGGGGATGGTACGGCCAGTGAGCAACCTTGGGTATTCCAAACCAAAAAGGGGCAACCACAAGGGAAAACATCCAATTTGAGGTATTCTTTGTCGGGATACTGGGTGAGAAAAACTAGCCATTTTGAAAGCGTTAGCACTTCCTCGTCATCCAATGTGATTGTACGGTCAACATTTCCAATCATACGATTGGCTGATCTTTACCTCTTGTATGCAGAAGCTCTGAATGAGTCGTTGGATGTTCCTTCCGAAGAAGTTTATCACTATATTGATCTTGTGAGGAATAGAGCGGGTTTAAACGGTGTTGTGGAAAGTTGGCAAAATTATTCGAAATATCCAACTAAACCTGGTACAAAAGAGGGTATGAGGGAAATTATCCGTCAGGAAAGAATGATAGAACTTGCTTTTGAAGGGAAACGTTTTTGGGATATTCGTAGATGGAAAACAGCGCATTCATGGTTGAACCAACCAATTAGAGGGTTAAATCCAGATGGGCAGACAACAGAAGAGTTTAATACTGTCAAGGTGCTTTATACACCTGAGTTTTCTACAAAAGATTATCTATTTCCGATACGACAGTATAATTTGCGTGTTAACACCAATCTTATCCAGAATCCGTACTGGCAATAATTTCCAATCGATTAATTTAATAATAAGATGAAAATATACAGAATAAATAATCCTATGGGTATAAATAATAAACTAGATATCTCCACAATCTTTATTTCCGGTCATGCGAGAATATTGTTACTGGGATGGTTGACATTACTGTTCCTTTTTGGAATTTCCTGTAAAGAAGAGGAAATCGGACAATATCCAGTAGATGCCATAGCGCCACAAGCTATCTCTAATCTGGTAATCTCTAATTTTAAAGGAGGAACTTCTATCACCTATGACCTCCCGGATGATAAGGATCTGCTCTATGTGAAAGCTGTATATCAATTGCCGAACGGCACAGCTAAGGAAGTATTGGCCTCAGCTTTCGTGAATCAATTAACGGTCAAGGGGTTCGCAAAATCAGCAAAGACGAAAGTCAAGCTTGTTGCCGTGGATCGAAGTCAAAATGAATCGTTGCCGGTGGAAGTTGAAATTGAACCTCTGGATTCGCCGATTTTTGATATTTATGAGAGTCTTGGCGTTATTGCTAGTTTCGGAGGGATCAAACTTACTTGGCAAAATAACGAAAAGGAAGATGTGGTAATCGGTGTGCTTTATAGGAATGATGATGGCACGTATGAGCCAATCGAGAACTTTTATACTTCGGTGGAAAATGGTCAAGGGGCGGTGCGTGGTCTGGAAAGTGTCGAGACGGATTTTGCCGTGTTTGTCAGGGATATTTATGATAACTATACAGATACGCTTTTTGCAACTTTAACGCCGTGGGAAGAGTCAGAACTAGACAAGACATTATGGAGAGGGTTGCCTTTGTGTGCGTCATTTTCACTTTCAACTTGGGGAGGAGCCATTACTACGCTCTGGGATGGTAAAACTGTCGTTGAGATTCCTGCTGTATATTATTTGAATACAGCATCTTCAACAAGAATATTCTTTACAATAGATTTAGGAGTAACTACCAAATTGTCTAGATTTAAATTTTGGGGAAGGAATAATTGGTATTTTAATTTGCATCATCCTAAGGAGTTTGAAATTTGGGGTACAGACGATCCTGTTGTGGCTAATGGAGACGTTTGCTCTTGGGAAGGCTGGGAATTATTGTTGACAGGAGCGTCAGAAAAACCTTCCGGCCCCGATGCTACTGCATTTACCAATTTAACGAGTGAAGATATGGCACTTGCCACGGCAGGTGAGGAGTTCGAATTTTCTTTGGAAGTTCCTCAGGTCAGATATATTAGGTTTAGAACATTACGCACTTGGACTGATTCAAATAGTTCATTTCTGGGTGAACTGACATTTTGGGGACAAGTTAATGATTGATTACTTATTTACTATTTTATGATTTTATTATGAAGATAAATAAATATCTTTTACCAATATTGTTTTTTTTCATTATTGGCATTGCATGTTCAGACATGAACGATAAGCATGATTTTTATTTGAAGGATGGGGAGATTCTTTATATCGGTAGAGTTGATTCAGTAAAAATTTTACCCGGAAATCATCGGTTTTTACTCCGTTATTGGATTACTGATCTCAGAACAAAGGATCTTCATATATATTGGAACCAACAACGGGACTCCTTGATGATCCCAATTCCTGATCATCACCCTTCTGACTCTATGGAAGTATTAATTGGTGGCGATGAAAAAAATATACCGGAAGGAAATTATACATTTCAGTTGGTCACAGGTGATGGAACCGGTCTTAAATCAATTATCTTTGAGAAGTTGGGTAATGTTTATGGAGAACAATTCTCTTCAACTCTTACCGAACGTTTTATTAAAAGTGTCAGCTATGATCCCGATTTGCAGACAGTCACTGTGCAGTGGGGCGAACCGTCTTCATCACGCGAGATAGGTGTGGAAATGATCTATTATCAGGGTGATGTGAAAAGAAATCTTCGCCTTTCAACGGAAGAAATTGATGCTGCAACGGTGATTGAAGGAATAAACGTCGAAAAGGGTGTTGCCTATCGGACGATGTTTCTTCCGGAACCGGCAGCTATAGATACTTTTTTTACAGATGTTAAACCGATTACTGTTCTGCAGAATGTTGCTTTGAATCAACAAGTAAAGACCAGTAGTAATTTGAACGATAGTTTCAGTGGTTCAAAAGCCGTTGATGGAATTATTTCAACGGACTCAAGATGGATAAGCAGTTCGGCAGAGGGCTTGGAACATTGGATTGAGATAGATTTGGATAAGGAGTATAGTTTATATTCTTTTAAATTGTATAAGCATTTGTATAATGAGTTTTTAATTCCAAATTTTATTATTCAGGTTGAAAAAAATGGAGAATGGGTAGATGTTGAGACAGTAGAAAATTATTTGGGGGAAATATATGAAGCAATATTTGAGGAAGAGATAACAACCAGTAAGATAAGGCTTTTTATCCCAAAATACGAAAAGAATATGGCTCGAATTATGGAAATTGCGGTTTACGTTAAATACTAAATATGGTGTTAATGTGAATCAGAATCTGGATAATTAGAGGAATTAAAGTGATGTTAATTTCCGTGATATTTTCCTGAAAGGCTTCACGAAGATGGTTTAATCTGACATTAAAAGATGGGAATGAAGCCGATTCAGGAAATTAGGCAGAAAAATATTCTGATGCAACGGTGTGTATGTTTTTGATCTGGAAATGCTTCTGACAGAGTAATACAAACAGGTCTGAGATCATTATTACTCGATTGGAGGAGTTCGGATTGGATTTATAGCCGTACCATTAGCTGTAATATTTCAGTTTACAACCTCATAAATCACATACAGAGATATAAATCTGTATCAGTTTACACTCTTTCTGCCGAAGAATCATAATTTGGCGTATTTGTGCCATTTTTTAGCTAATAATTTCAGCGGGAATATAAATATTCTTTGCCTTCATTTAATTGTTTTTAAGTGCTTTAATATATAGAATAAGCACATAAACAGTTTTAAGTATGGATTTGCATGATTTATAAATAAGGAATTGTATAATAAAAGTGTAATCACTCTTTTGTAACAAATACATAAAACATTGTTATAATGAAATACATTACGGAGAAACAAAGAGAAATACCGGTTATCGCAAGACCGGACGTTTTAGTTGCTGGAGGAGGTCCTGCAGGAATAGGTGCAGCAATTGCAGCCGCACGTTTAGGCGCCAAGACAATGCTTGTCGAAAGATATGGTTTTCCCGGCGGCAATCTGACTACGGCAATGGTAAACCCGTTTTTTACATTCCATGATGAAAATGGCAATCAGGTAATCCGTGGAATTGCCGAAGAATTTGTAGACCGTATGAAACAGGGGGGTGCTTCCTTAGGGCATGTAGCTGACTTGACTTTTGATAATGCGTCTATGACACCTTTTGATGCGGAAAGGGCAAAGATCATTCTTATCGAAATGTTGGAAGAAGCGGGTGTAGAACTGCTTTTTCATACATGGATAGTCGATGCGAATGTTGCCAATGGGGTTGTAGGATCGGTGATCATTGAAAATAAATCGGGACGTCAGGCTATTTGCCCCAAATATATTGTAGATTGTACAGGCGACGCCGATGTCGCAGCCTTTTCGGGTGTGCCTTTTGCAAAGGGAAAAGACGAAGATGGTTCTATGCAGCCGGCAACCCTCTATTTCAGGGTGGGCGGAGCTGATGTGGAGCAACTGCGTAATTGGATGAAAAAGAACAGGAACATACTGAAAGATTCTCCAAGTGATGAGCAAATTGATAAGCAAAAGGCAATTGCTTTCCTCGGGATGAACCAGATGGTGCAGGAAGCTAAAGATTCCGGGATGTTACATTCGGAGGTAGCCCCTCGTATCCTTATGTACGAACTACCCATCCCGGGGGTATTCTGCGTTAATACTACCCGTATACAGAATATCGATGGGACAAAGACTGCGGATATAACCCGGGCTGAAGTTGCTTTGCGAAAACAAGTATTAGAAGTACATGCATTTCTTCAAAAGTATATTGGGGGTTTCGAGAGCTCATACATTCTTGATAGCGGTATCCAAGTCGGAATCCGTGAAACCAGGAGAATAGCCGGTGATTATGTATTGACTGAACAGGAGGTTTTGAACAGTGCTTCGTTTGAAGACGGTATAGCCTGTGGAACTTTTGCCATAGATATCCATCCTCCGCATGGAAAAAAGCAAATCTTCACAGGTTCCGGGAAATCGGTATATGAGATTCCTTACCGTTGCCTGATCCCCAAAAATCTGAAGAACCTGTTGGTTGCAGGACGGCCCATCTCCGCAACACATATTGCGCATGGCTCCATTCGTGTAATGGCTACCTGTACGGCGATGGGGCAAGCTGCCGGTGTCGCCGTTGCAATGGCATGCCATAATAAATGTGGCACGCGTGAAATTAATATTAAACAATTAAGAAAAGAACTGGTAGAACAAGGACAATATCTGCTGAATGAAAATATAGGGGAGATGGTCGATCCCGATTTGATATTAGATTCAGAAAATAGTGATGGACGGCAAGCAGAACATTATAACCCTTTTAGGACGGAAAAATGAAGAGAGTTTATTTTGATAATGGAAATCTGAGATGGAAAATTGCACTTTTGCTATGTTTGGCTTCAGGTCTAAATGCTTTGGACAGGAATGCTTTTGCGATCTTGGCATCAACGATTCAAGGGGAGTTTAACTGGTCGGATATTGATTATGCCAATCTTACTTCGGTTTTTGTATTTAGTTATACATTGATGTATGCCCTCAGCGGTAAGATTATAGACAGGATAGGTACAAGAAAAGGTTTTGGTATAGCTGTGGGAAGCTGGTCATTTGTTGCAGCGATGCATGCCGTGGTACATTCTTTGGCACAATTCTCAATAGTCCGATTCTTTCTGGGAATTACCGAATCCGCAAATTTCCCTGCAGGAGTAAAAGCTTCAACCGAATGGTTTCCTTTAAAGGAAAGGGCGTTGGCAATAGGCATATTTAATGCAGGTACAGCTATCGGTGCTGCTGTAGCTGTACCGTTAGTCTCTTTCCTTGCGTTAGCTTTTGGATGGAGGATTGCCTTTTTAGCAACGGGGATACTGGGTTTTGTTTGGCTGTTTTTTTGGTTAAGAAATTATCATAGGCCGCAAGATCATCCTAATATTACACAGGAGGAAAAGGAATATATCCTCCAGGATGATACTCCTAAAACCGAAGGAGAGGGAGAGGAAAAAATAAAACTAAAGGACTTGCTTAAAAAGAAAGAAACCTGGGGATGTTTTTCTGCGAGAATTTTTATTGACCCGGTTACCTATTTTCTGCTTTTTTGGATACCGAAATATCTGCAAGACGTACAAGGTCTATCTTTGAAAGAGTTGGGTTTCGCCGCCTGGTTACCCTATACGGCAATGGGACTAGGGACAATACTTGGAGGCTATATTCCTAAATTGTTAATTGAAAGGCGGGGATGGACATTGAACAAATCAAGAAAAACAGTTATGGTCACAGCTTCTGTTCTCATTCCTCTGTTGTGTTTCTTCTTGTTTTCGGGAGCAAATCCCATCGTCGCTGTATTACTTATATCTGGGATTATGTTGTCACATGGACTCTGGGCAAACATCACTATACCTTCGGAAATTTATCCCAAACAAGTACAGGCAACCCTGACGGGTATAGGCGGTACACTGGGTGGTATAACAGGTGTTATCTCCCAGCAAGTGATAGGGAGTACGATAACCTCACATTCCTACATGCCCATATTTATGTATATCGGAGGTGCCTATCTTATTAGTTTCTTTTGTGTACAATTACTGGTAGGCAAACTGGGAGTCATCAGAAATTTTAATAATTAAAACAATTTGTAAAATGAATTTAGTAAAAAATAAATCTTTGTTTCTCTGTTTGTTATTTTGTATTCCTCTGTCGGTTATATACGCACAAAAAACAGACAAACACCCTACGACAGTATCAATAGTAATTCCGGATAATCCGGTGTCCATAGATCCCATGATTTATGGACAAATGCTGGAAGATTGTAATGATAAAATTATTTATGGAGGGCTTATAAATGAGGATGGTACAGAAAACAGTAAAGTAAATGAACTATTGAAACCACTCGATATGCCGGTGATGAGGTGGCCGGGTGGTACCTACGTTCATGAATATGATTGGAAGAAGGGGATTGGCCCGAAAGAAGAGAGACCTGTCGTGGATGAATTTGCATGGAAAGGGATAGAATCCCACCAATTTGGCACAGATGAATTTTTACAATGGTGCAAAAAAATTGGGACAGAACCCTATATAAACTTCAATATGGGAAATGATCCCGTATATGGGGCATCGTTGGGAGATGCTTTGAGTTGGATCGAATATGTAAACGGTTCGACTGAAACCACTTTTGGAAAGAAAAGAGCACTCTACGGACATGAAGAACCTTACGGAGTAAAATATTGGGGAATAGGAAATGAAAATTATGGTCCGTGGGGAAGACATACAGAAGAAACCGCCAAACAATACGCAGATAGGCTTCACAGATGGGCTAGTGCTATTCGTTATCAATACCCGGAACTACAGTTACTAGGAGTGGGTCATACTTACCATTGGAACGATACTGTTTTACAGAGAAATGGAAAACTAATTGATTTTCTTACGAAACATTTTTATATGGGTGCAAAGGTTAAAGATGAAAGACTTCAAGATCCGGAGCATACATTATTTTCACCGGCTAAGGTAGAAATTCATCTTCAAAAGAATGCAGAATTGTTAAATGCAATCAATAATCAATACGGGCGTACAAACAGCCCTATACGATTCAGTATTGACGAGTGGAATTGTCGTCATTCTGTATTTGATGGAGAAAAATATGTCTTTACGAGAAATGATCCCAGAAGATTATTCGATATCGTAACAATAGCTGGGATGTTAAATGTTTTTATTCGACAGAGTCCGTATGTAGGAATGGCAAATTATATATTTCCGGTAAATGGTCACGGTATGATTAAAACTGTTGGGAACGAGGATGCATATAAGACCCCGATCTATTATATTTTCGAATTATACCGGAAATATATGACTGGGAAAAAGTTGGATTTAAATATAAAGGGTACAGAAATTTCTATGCCTGTTAATAAATTGTCTGTTGCCGGAGATATAAGTAAAGATCTTAATACAGGTAGTATAATATTGAATTATATAGATGGGACAGCTGTAATGTCAGAGGATGGTGTTATGCATATTGCATTGATTAATCGCTCCCATCTTCGTGAACAAGAAGTTAAAATAAAGGCCCCTGATGGTTATGTCCCTGTTACAATGTGGAAAATTCAGGGTAGCGATATCAATGCAGTGAACTCGGAAAATGAGAGGGACAATATTTCTCCA
Organism: Parabacteroides sp.; assembly: GCA_028707405.1. GTDB lineage: Bacteria > Bacteroidota > Bacteroidia > Bacteroidales > Tannerellaceae > Parabacteroides. The sequence continues at coordinate 12,647 of JAQWBH010000083.1, forward strand.
CAAGTAGTAAGTCTTTCGGGAAAAAAATTGAATTCGACTATTACAATATCCCCCTGTGGATTTATTATGGTTAAATATGAACGCATTAAATAAAGGCATAAATAATATGACAATAGAAAAGATTGTAATTATCTTTATATGTATCGCATGTTTTTCCCCGAGTTTTGCAACTAATAAGAAAACAGTAGTACATGTGACAAAGGTATCAGTTGAAATCCCTGACAACCCGGAGACTGTTGATCCGATGATTTATGGGCAAATGTTGGAAGATTGTAATGATAAAATAATATATGGAGGGTTACTTAATGAGAAAAATGAAGAAAATCCGGCAGTTTTTGAATTATTGAAATCACTTCAGATGCCAGTGGTCCGATGGCCTGCTGGTACATATATTCATGAATATGACTGGGAAAATGGTATTGGACCGAAAGAAAAACGACCAGTAATTAATTGTATCCGTTGGGGAGGAGTTGATACAAATCTTTTTGGAACGGATGAATTCCTTCAATGGTGTCAAAGAATAGGGACTGAACCTTATATCAATTTTAATATGAGTAATCATCCTGATTATGCCGCATCGTTGGGTGACGCGTTAAATTGGATTGAATATGTAAATGGTTCTTCCGAAACTGCATTTGGCATGAAGCGGATCGCCAATGGACATGCCGATCCCTATAATGTAAAGTATTGGTGTATAGGTAATGAAAACTATGGTTCTTATGGTATTCACAAAGCAGAAACGGCAGAATTCTATTCGCATAAGTTAAACCAATGGGCTTCTTGTTTCAAATCATTATATCCCGACTTGAGCCTTTTGGCGGTAGGGCATGTTTATGATTGGAACAAAAAAGTACTTGAAAAGAATGGTAATCTAATTGATTTTTTAACTATGCATTTTTATATGGGGGCAAAAATAAAAGAAGGGAAGCTGCAAGACCCACTTTACACTATTTTTTCCCCGGTAAAAGCCGAAATGCAAATCTCAAAGAATGCGACTCTTTTCGATAAGGTGAACAGGCTGTTCGATCGAATAGATAATCCCATACGATTAAGCATTGATGAATGGAATTGTAGGCACTCTGTTTTTGATAACGGAAAATATGCTTTCACAAGAAATGACGATAGAAGATTGTTTGATGTAGTGACAACAGCCGGGATGTTAAATGTTTTTATTCGACAGAGTCCATATGTAGGAATGGCCAATTATATATTTCCTGTAAATGGGCATGGATTAGTTCGATCTGTTGGAGATGAAGATGCTTATAAAAGTACAATTTATCACGTTTTCGATCTTTACAGGAAATATATGTCAGGAGAAAAAATGAATGTCGATATAAATGGAGCTAAAGTTACTTTGCCGATTCATAAGTTAGCTATTGAAGGCAATTTTAATAATGAACTCCTAGCTGAAGAAGTAGAGGTGGCTTACATTGATGGTGTCGCTGTGAGAACTGATGATAGTACAATTAATCTTACATTGATAAACCGTTCACATCTCAAGGATCAGGAACTCAAAATAGAGATGCCGGAAGGTTATTTACCCGTCACAATGTGGAAGATTGAGAATGATGATATCAATGCTGCTAACTCAGAAAACGAGAGGGGCAATATATCTCCGCAAATAATGAATCTTTCAGGGAAACATTTGAATTCGACAATTATGATACCTCCTTGCGGATTTATGCTTATTCAATATAAAAAAGAGTGAAATTGTTTATTGTGATTCGGCATAATGTTAAGCACCTTGAGGAATAAAAAATGGATAACAGTCAGAAACTTTACTTTGTTTTTGGTAAACACTTATTTCAATCAAAGACTTCTTTAGGAAGCGATATATTTTATTATGTTCGTTTCCGTTAGCAGGAATTATATTTTCAAAAATGTTAGTTAGTTTCATTATTTCCCTTTCTTTTGCAAGCTACAGCCAAGTGGTTTGGGTTGAACCTGAGTTGTTTGAAAATAAGGGAGGGTGGACAATCGAAACACAATTTGTTGATCAGATGGGCTCTCCATATCTGATGGCACACGGGCTGGGACGACCCGTCGGGGATGCATATACGACATTGAATTTCCCAGAAACGGGAGAATATCATTTCTGGGTAAGGACAAAAGATTGGACTCCGACTGCCGGCGAGGGCTCTGGAAAGTTCAGTATTTTGATCAACGGTGAAGAATGTGAAACGGTTTTCGGATCGGACGATGTCAAGTATTGGCATTGGGTTTATGGAGGAAAAATAGATATTCGGCAAAAGCAAGTCGCATTGACCTTACGTGATCTGACGGGGTTTAACGGACGGTGCGATGCAATATGTTTTTCTAAAAAAATGATGTCTTTACCGGATGTCTTGACCGATTTGGAGGAATTGAGATATAAACATACGAAGGTATCCCAATATCCCCATATACTGGGTAAGTTTGACTTTATTGTGGTGGGTGGAGGTGTTGCTGGTATATGTGCTGCATTGCAAGCAGCTCGGATGGGTGTGAAAGTTGCACTGGTCCAGAATAGGCCAATAGTGGGAGGAAACAGTAGTTCGGAAGTACGGGTATCCACCGATGGTAGTACTTTGAGAAATAAATATCCAACTTTGGGCCGAATTGTGAGGGAAATCGATAATCATGAGGCTGGGATAGGAGGTCTGGCTGTTTTATATCGTGACGTTCAAAGGAGAAGAATTCTTCAGAATGAAAAAAATATCACTCTTTTTACCAATCTTCATGTGAATGACGTGGAAATGGACAGAGGAAAGATCAAAAAAATTTATGGGCTGAACCTGGAGACTCTCGAAAAATTCGTCTTGGAGGGAACACTCTTTGCTGATTGTACGGGGGATGCGGCATTAGGTTTATTGTCTGGTGCTGATTCTCGATATGGAAGGGAAGGAAGAGAAGAAACAGAAGAGACTTCTGCTCCAGATACGGCCGATTACATGGTGATGGGATCTTCCAATCAGTGGAATAGCGTCAAAGAGGATGTTGATTCTGATTTTCAGGTGGAACCATGGATGTTCCAATTTTCGGACGATTATTATTTCCCGATAACCCAATCCCAATGGAACTGGGAAAGTGGCTTTGCTAATTTTCATACTGTGGATCAGGCGGAAGAAATCAGAGACTTGAATTTATGTGCTATTTTTAGTAATTGGGCTTATTTGAAAACCCATAGAAAAGATCGCTTTGCTAAATATAGACTAGCCGAAATTCAACA
>JAQWBH010000454.1 GCA_028707405.1 Parabacteroides sp.
TCCTCCTCTTCCTCCCGATGAATTAATTTATGAGAGAGTCCGGGCAGTTATCGAAAACCGCGTTGAAGACATTGATTGCGACGAACTTGACGCTACACTTGCCCATATGGAACATATCATTCAGTGCTGGGAGGATTGGGAACCGAGGAAATATCAAGATTTCACATCGGGCAATGACCTGCCATTGATGTTTCCTGCTGGGACTAGAAGAAATGAAGCGTGGGGAAAGAAACGTGGCTTCCCAACGCCCACATCCATGAGGAATGTTGACGCATCCTGCGAAGCCTGCGTTCTAGAAAACAGATATATACCGGAGGAGGTCTAACAATGGCTTATTCAAACAAACCTATTCGTCGAAGCCAACTGATAAGTCCTTGGGGTGTTGGTGCCATCGTGCCTTTTCCAAACGACGAATCACTCATGATAGCCGGATTGGATATGTGGCGCTATAACATTTCCGAGGAATTTATTATAAAAGAAGATCGTTTACAAAAACGTCTCGGGGTAAAAGAGCTAAGATGGCCTCCGGACTTCCGTGAACGCAGCACAGATCCCGATAATTATAACCTAAAAATACCTGCAGTCAGATTCCCAACCTGGCATTATTGTCCATTCTGTGGGACTATGCAAAAGATTGGTTATTACACAAAACAACCGATATGCGACTGTTTTCAGTGGCCCAAAGGACGTAAATGTAATCCGCAAAGCAGGTATAAACGTAAGCTGATACCAGAGCGATTCGTTGTTGTGTGCCCGGACGGACATATTGATGATTTTCCTGTAGCTGAATGGCTGCATTATGATTATAAGCATCCATATGACTCTGCTACATGTCATATCAGGAGGAGTACTGGTGGCACATCTGCAGCGCTTACAGGCGTGTTTTATGAATGTTCATGCGGAGCGAAAAAATCTATCGCGGGCGCAACACGGCCGGGAGTGTTAAAAAAAATAGGCTATAAATGCAATAGTGCCAAACCGTGGCTTGGTATTGAGAAAGATGAAGAAAATCCGTGTATTAAAGATGATGTCAAAGTCCTGCTCCGTGGCGCCACCAATGTCTGGTTCGCGGATACCAGGAGTTCAATCCACATACCCACAGAGGATGAAACTACGAGCCGCAAAATAATTGGTATTCTTCAGGAATTTTTTAATGTTTTAAGAACCCAGCGTGTCAACGGGGAATGGAACAAGGATTTCATAAATATTTTGGCGGATAAAGAACATGTAGATAGGACGGAACTATATGAAGCTTTTGTAAAAAAGAACGACAACATGGAAGGACTTGAAGAAGTTACGGAAGAGATGACAGAAGATGAATACCGGCTTGCTGAATATAAAGTGCTGATAAAAAGCAGTGGAGGCGATGCCTTGGACTTCCATACCAAGAACTACCCGATATCAGTATATGATCCCGTAATTCACAAATTTTTTCGTAGTATTTCACTTGTTCCTAAGCTGCGTGAAACCCGAGCTTTTATTGGATTTTCTCGTCTTGAGCCCAAAAACATCAGCATCTCCGAAAGGAAAAAGATGCTGCGCCTTGGCGACGGCGATTGGTTGCCGGCAATAGAGGTTTACGGAGAAGGCATTTTTTTTGAATTCAATTCTGAAGTTCTGCTATCTTGGGCATCGCAGGGCAATGTGAAAGACCGGATCGGAAAATTAGACCGTGCTTATCGTTGTTCAAATTTTAATAAGAATGCATCCGGGCATTTACGTTCTGAGTTTGTTTTGATCCACACTTTTGCTCATCTGCTTATCAATCAATTAAGCTTTGAGTGCGGTTATGGCAGTTCATCCATCCGTGAAAGGATATATTGCGAGAAGACCAGCAATAAGTGTGAAATGTATGGGGTATTAATTTATACTGCTTCTGGAGACTCTGAAGGTTCACTTGGAGGACTTGTCCGTCAGGGAGAGAAGGGGCGTATTGAAGATACAATTGTTTTAGCACTGAAAAATGCTTTATGGTGTACTTCGGATCCGATATGTATTCAGTCTGCCGGACAGGGACCAGAGTCATGCAATCTCGCAGCGTGCCATAATTGTGCGCTTTTACCTGAAACCTGTTGTGAATGTGGCAACAGATTGTTGGACAGAGGTTTGGTTATAGGTACACTTTCAGATAATAACATTGGCCTTTTTGATAATATTCGGAAACTGTGAGGTAAACGATGTACGTAATATTGTCTCAAAAAGTCGATACTGAATCTTCCTATTCGGATGATTTGTTCAATACATATCATTATCCGGCACGTTATATGAACCAACTGCACACTGATGATGTTTTTATTTATTATCAGGGAAACAGATATGATAAAGAGCAGCGTTATTACTTCGGTACTGGTGTTATAGGAAACATACATACGACTGATAGAGAAAGCTATTATGCCGATTTAATTCAATGCCAACGGTTTACAAATAAAGTACCAATCTATCTGCCAGATGGGGGTTATATTGAGCAAAAAGGCTACTTGAGTGTCCGAAATAGGTTAAATCCGCCTTGGCAGAGCTCAATAAGATCGTTATCTAAAGAAGCATATGATTTCATAATCAGAGCAGCAGGTGGGTTGTCTCCAGAAGGACAGCACGATGACATTGAGACTTTAAAGAATGGCTTAAAAAATTCCGTTAAAGATTTCTATGTTGGGGGAAACCATAAAGCTATCCTTGAAATCATAGATATGGCAAAACGAATAGCTCGATTTCTCAACCTTGATGTTCGAGAAAACGATGAAACCATTGATACACATATACCTTCGATGGAAAAGTGTTTGGTTAAAGAGGACACTTATAAAAACCTGCTATTCGACTACTGCAAGAGCATGAGAATGTCATATTCATATAAACCAGTATTGATTTTAGCGGTTCTTGAGGTCGGGAGTAATGGTTATATTTCCATTGATAGCGCAGTAAGCTATTTCAGACACTTTTATACACAGCGGCGTAAACAGGGCCTCAAAATAGAAAAAGGAAATTGCATTTACCAACGACCAGATATTAGCGATGAATCTATTGCAGTAAATATAATTGCAAATCCGGTAAAGGCGCTGTCATCAAGTGGTTATTTGCATTATGACAAGGTTAATAATGTATTTGGATTTCGGACAGACCTATGGAACGTTTTAAGTGAGGACGATAAAAATCTGATTCGTTCAGTTTGCCATACTAAACTAGAAAAATATTATTCATCAAAACTATATTCAAGCGACTCATGCAGCCGCTGTTCATTGTAAAACCGGATGTATTGATTTAGTCCTCTGCGTAAAAATTTGGGAGATTCATTCGTTCAGATAGATGTTCTCGTACTTTAGTGTCCGGGCAGATCTTGATCGAGGAAGATAATCTGACTCGCAAATGGCAACTTTACAGAGCTTTACGGGGTATGTATTTGACCCATAAAGACGATAGGTTTCCTTAATATCAAAAACATATACTATTAATTTCACATAATGAAATAAGCATTATAAAGTTGCTATTTGTTAGAAGGATATCGATATCTCAGTATAGAAAATAATAATATAAGGCATTTTCTGGGGATATTAGTATTCCTCCAGATAGTAGTTCGACTTATAAGAATGGAGGGATTTATTTGAAGAGTTTCTTTTCCAAGCTAATATCATTGGCTATTTTGTCGATCTTTATCCTGCTGTGTACGAATGGTACTAGCAGTGCCTCGGATAGCGCATATAGCCAAATCACACCAGAACTTGTTTTTCAACAATGCATGCAACTGAGTGAAACAAAGCAAATACAAACAGCAAGCCACAGAAAATT
>JAQWBH010000084.1 GCA_028707405.1 Parabacteroides sp.
CTTGTCTGGCCAAGCTGACCAATTTGAGACTATATATTTCTTCAAACACTATCAAGTCAGGATGATTGAAAGGAATTGGCATACAGTCCAAATCCAGTTTTTCAAACTCCTTCAAGTTATGGAATTGAGGTAAAACTTTCCAATGGTCACATTCTACATCTACAATGTTTACCCACATAACATTGTCAATTTTGGACTGCGCTTTTACCGATGCAGGGATACTCCACGTTGGGCCGGCATCTGGATGACCAAATGAATATGAGACATATAATATATTCATAAACTTATGATTCTCTGATTTTTACTATTTTAGCGGGCACTCCGACAGCCGTGCAATTATCTGGAAGGTCTTTCAACACCACGGCATTGGCTCCGATATGAACATTGTCCCCAATCTTTACCTCTCCGAGGATAACTGCTCCTGCCCCAATGATACAATTGCGCCCAATAATAGGGCCGTGTTTGCCTTTCAAGCCACCAAGTGTCACATTTTGGTAGATAATTGTTCCAGAGCCAATATGGAGAATATGGTTAAACACTATTCCGTGCCAGTGGGCTATATCACAACCCTTTTCAATATCGCATGACGGAGGTATTGTGCAACCCAAAACTATCTGCATAAAGCGGTAAATAACGTTCGCCATTATCTTCATGTGGTGTCTATAGAACCAATTCTCCAGATAATAACATTTAGTGGCGATACCTATTCTATTCTTTTTTACTCTGCGGGGGGGGGGTATTTTCTATCATTTTTAATGCGGCTTTAGTTTGTACTTCTGATGAAAAGGCATGCAAGGCAACCTCTCTCCCCTGCCTGCCAATTTGTTTTGCATCTTCAGGATGCTCAATCGCCCAGCATAGTTTCTCTGCAAAATCGCCAGCATTACCGGCCTCTGCAAAAATACAACTCTTACGGTCTTCAATATAATTTGGCAACTCACCAACACGCGTTACGACTACAGGGTTTCCTGTACAAAGATATTCTCCTAATTTCGTCGGGAATCCGTATTTTGCCTGTTCATTATCAGGTCGTGCTAAGGCTAATATCTCAGACTCCATCAGCATCTTAGGCATTTCCGTATATGGGACAAGACCTGTAAACAACACCTTGTCTTCTAATCCTAAGTCCTTGGAAAGTTTAACGGTTTGCTCATAAATACGTTCTGTCTCACCACGTCCTACAATTCTCAGTTGGTAATCTGGATGTTTCTTTAGGACCTCAGAAAAAGCCTTCAGGAGTACATCAACCCCATCCTTCTCCATACTGATTGTTCCACAGTAGGTTATTATTTTCTTTCGAAGGATGGCGTCATTTATTTGTGGAGCAAATCTTGACTCGTCAACAAACATGTTAACCAAACCAATATTCTTAAACCCCTCCTCTGTATAGTAGTTATAGAGAGCTTTACTGATAACAAACAGCCCAAGAGCCTTTCTCGTCAGGCGCATCTTATACCACTCTGTCAATTTCGACTTCAAACCCTGTTTTCTTCCGTATGATGGCACCTCTGTATATTCAAGGAAGATATTGCGCTTCATTGGCGAGAGATAACGCAGTAGAACTGGTGTACCATACAAGTGAATAGCAGAATCATCTGTATATAATTCTGTCACCACCTCAGCAACCTTTTTATACAGGGAATTGCGAGAGGAATCTACTACGCTCTTCACGTCAACACCCTCTATGGTAGGCACATCAAAATTGTCACCCGCACCTAACACCAGGTAGACCTTCTTCCCCAACTTCGCATACTCCTTGGCATACGCCATCATACGATTTCCTGCCGCCTGACCAGAGTAATACGACGGAAGGACCAATATTATATTATTAATATTACTACTTGACATCATTATCACATGAACAGATCAGAAATACTATACATATCCTTTGTAAATGGCGGGTTTTTAGAAAGTACCATAGACGATAGGAACACATAAGCATAATAAACAATAACAACACCCCTTAAAACCAATAACGATGGACTCAATTTCTTAGCTCTAACATCAGTTAAATTGGGAATAAGTGCGCACATAAGAGGAGCAAAATAAAGAGCAAACCTATAAATTAGAGCCATCTGCTGTGAGATATTTAACAAGATGCCTCCTATCACGAAAAGAGCAGCATACTTTAAATATTCTTCGGGTACATTCTTTCTTAACAGAAAAAATAACAAAACAAATATATTATAAACTAAATCAAAATTAATTTCAGCTCCTACACGTTGAGCCTCTTGCACAGAAACCGTAAAGTTTAAAACTGATGGCATCAAAGAAAAAAAATCGAAATTAATAATATGTAGCGCTAATGGCACTGTTATTATCCATACAATGAGTAACAGTAACCAAAATAGATTTGATTCCTTTCTAACCATATATAATGGTGTAAAAAGGAACAACAGGAACGCTGACGAGTGGAATGATGCCGCCAAAACAACAAGAAGTAAATACTTCCAGATATCTTGCTTGACAAGAAACTTGGTAGAATAAAGAAAAATAGTAACGGCTATCATTTGCCGTACCAGATTTGCTTGATGAGAATAATAGACAGTAGTTAAAAAAATCAGTATTATGAGCGGATTAAATCTAAACCTATAAAACACTGAAACATATAGTGTTGTGGTAATTAGTGCTATGATTAAAAAGAAAGCGGCCTCTGTAAAATCTAGTTTATTAATCGAAATAATTAAAGTCGTAAAACCAATCTCATATGTTTCTTCTCGTTGGGAAATGACACTACTAACAAAATCATAATCCTTCACAAGCTCACCAACAGATCTCGTACTCATATAGTTATAATTCCTCGCGTAACCTTCATGATCTGCCGACGTTGTGCCACCAAAGGATATAGGTATAGCAAGTGTAATAATTAATAGTACTCTAAAAATATATTTATATTTACTCTTAATCGCACCTAAATATGCGAACAAAAGCGCTAATAAACCGACAAGGAGCCAAAACATTCTTTATCTCTTTAAAAAACTATACAAACGACTTAGTTGAAGAAGAAAAACCACTTTAGCACGAAGGGTTATACCTCTATTCAATAATAAGTCTTTATTTATCTCAGGATATGTAGAAAACCATAGCTTATAAAATTTATTTTTCCGCAGATGTGGCAATAAATTATTCCTAGTCAGCCACTTCCATTCTATAACATCTGTTTTAAAGTTAGCTGTCTGACCTAAACTATCTAAAAAAGACACCCTTAATAACGTATTCTCTTTTTCTTGTTCCATTCTTTTTATACAATCTCCTTCTGAGAGTATTCTCGTCATAGACTGTGGATTAGCGAAATAATGATAAAGAGGCTTAGGCATATAACCTATCTGTTTTGCATAATATGACAATTGAGTCATTAGGGCACCATCCTCTGCTTTATTTGCTGTAGGATAGACTATCTCATTTTCGGTGTATAAAGCCCTATTGACTAATTTATTCCAAATCGGGCCTTGAATTAAACGTTTTGATGTCTTTGTGCATTTAGGAAAATTATGGGTCCCATCAGAAACATAGTAGTCCGAATAAACAATATCATAATGACCAGATGTCGCATATTCATATAAAACTTCGTACATATTACATTCAACCCAATCATCGCTATCACAATGTGCAACATATTCACCTTTTGCAACTTGCACACCTGTTTTTCGTGCTTGTGGTAGACCTTTATTTGTTTCGTGCTTAATTATAGTGACGTGATCTTTCCTTTGCGGATAATCTGCTATGACTCTGTGTAAAACATCCATAGAGTTATCCGTCGTGCAATCATCAACGAAAATAAACTCAATAGCATCAAGCGTCTGTTCAAACAAACTTCTTGCGCAGCGTTCAATATATTGTTCAACACCATATATTGGTACAATTACACTGATTTTATAACTCATAGGAAGTAAATTAATTTCTATTTTTCAATCCCTTTATCATGTCCATTAAACCCATCTTTTCATTTAAACCCTTAAATGAAACAGCCATAGATAATAAAATACAGACTATTCCTAGAATGTAAAATGTTACGCGATTTGAAATAAGGGTAACTGAAAAAGAAAGGGCGACAATAAATCCTTGTACTAAATAGTAGAGAATAAAAGATCTACCAAAAGAAAAATTATACTTATATCGTGCAACTAAGAAAAGCTGAAGAAAATACAAGAGTTGGCTTATCATGAATGATATACCAAGACCTGTTAAACCCAACAATTTGTAACCGATGAGATTTAGTACTAAAGTATAGATATTCTGTGTAATCTCATTTAAAATAAATATTTTAGATTCTCCTTTAGCAACAAAAAGATAACCAATAGGCCAAGCCGCCATTTTTAGCATCATGCCTAATGCGGCCCACGATATATAGCCATTCGCCAGAAGGAATTTATTCGAATATAGTATTAATATCATTAACGGCATGAAAACAAGGCATATTGCTAACAAGGGAGCAAGAATTAGCGTTCCAATTTCAGCTTGTTGATTAACTAAATCCCTGCATTTTAGATTATCGTTATTAACAGCCGCAAGACGCGGATAATAATCAGTGCCCATTGCCGTAAAAATCATTGACACATATGTATTAATAATAGCAAATCCGGCCGCGAACAGCCCAACTTCCTCCTCTCCTCCTATATTTCTAATAAAACTCCTCAACACAAAAGAACTAATAGCTATTAGAATTGAACTTATACTTAAGGCTACTCCCATAACCACCATTGATTTTCCCTCAGTTTTAATATCTGCCTTTGAAATTGACACAGGTACAATCTTTATTTTTTTTGAGAAATACCAAGTGAGTAGTAGTGCGGTTAATGAATTCAAAATTAGTGTCGGAACAATACCCTTAACACCTAGTAAATAATACAAAGGAACTGAAACAAATAAGCCTACAGTAGATCCTATCGCTGACGCTTTCGCTAAGTCTTTTAGTCTTCTTAAACCTTGAAGCAATGTTTTCTGCCCCGCACAGATTTGATCCAATAAAAGAGTAATGGACAAAACAATAAATGGTAATGTATAATCGTAATTACCAAATGAAACTTTACTGAGAATTGGAGAAAGAATCATTACTAAAACGGTCCCCAATAAACCTGTTACCCACACTAGTTTTCTTAAAACCTTTATTGTTTTGCTTATAGTCTCTTCCTTTCCCGTCGCATTTGCCTCAGAAATGTTTCTAACTACACTTTGTGAAAGGCCAAGTGACGTGATTTGTTTTATGAGCTCCGTTCCCGATGTTAACAATCCTTGAATACCAACACCGTACGGACCTAATAACAAGGCTACGAACTTCGACTTAATAATACTTATCAATATTTGGTAAAACTGAACCCCACCAAATAAAGAAGTAGCCTTAAAAACACTCTTATATGAACTCTTAGATTCTTGCGTCATTGAGTAATCTAGAATAAATATCAATACTTACTATAGCACCTACTATCTTATTCATTCCAAATATTTAAATACATATCTGCCACAACCGGAGATATATGATTCCTTTTCACGAAATTTATCGCATTGGCTGAAATAGTCTCTATGTTTGATGGCATTTCAATTAATTGTTTGAATTTTAGATACATATCCTCCTCATCTCTACTAACATCAACACCAATAGCTTCTCCATCATAATAAGGATACTCTTTTAATGCTTTTTCATAAAAACCCGAAAAAACCACTTTTCCAGCTGCCATACCAAGCAATCCATTATACCCTTTGTCCTCAAAGAACACCTGGTCCAAGAATATGTGACAACTATTGTATAGCTTTATGTATTCCTCATAAGGGACGCTTTGTACTACACAATATTTTACTTTTTCAGGATAATCTATGACTAACCTTTTAACAACTCGGTCAAAAACAATATTTCCTTTTTTATTCTCTCTTCCCTTTTGCCAACCATGAAAAATAACCATGGGTTCATTATCTTTTAATTTTATAACAGAACCTATTCGTTCTGCGTTGATCGGGAATGGTACGACTTTAGTAACTTTTTTTGTCCAAAGGTAAGGTTCTCTATAACATCTCAGACCAGGTATTATTTTTGAGGAAACCTTAATAGCATATCTATTTAACAAATGATAACCTAAACAATACTTATACTTAAAAGACCAATCCGGCTTCAAAAACTGGGAAATATGATTATCTTTATAATAGTTCGACTTAAAATCATTATCGACAAACCAATTAACGACATAATAATCATCTCCCAATACTGATAAATAGATACGCTTGTTATGTTTGTGTAAAAAATGAATGTAAATCAAATTAAGAAATGAACCAAAACCCGAGAGCGCAACAGGATTGATTAATTGAACAACATCATAATTCACAGACAATTCCTTTAGTTTACTCCAATTTCTTTTAAACTCTAAAATCCCGTCTAACCCCAATCGGAAAAGGATTGCATTTATTAATCGAGACAATAAGTTTCTGTTGTTTTTAGTATTCTTAATTCTATAATCAGAAGGATAGTTTTTGTATGCATCACCATCAGAGATCGTGAAAGTTTCTATACCTCTTCTTTTCAGTTCAGCACTAAGCTCTGTATATACATTTGAATATTCACCAACAAAAAGAATTCTCATATTCCCCAAAATATAATTAATAAAAACTAATTGCAGATAGCAGGCTTCTTGCAGCAATATTCAAATAATTATTATAAGTCACAAAACTAAGCATTTGGTTAAGTGTCAACCAGCAATAGTTCTCCTCTACTTCAACAGGGAATTCATCCCCAACTTCCACTATAATATTAAGGTTCTGTTCTTGGAAAAAACGGCCTCCCTCTTCGCTTTGATAACTGCTATACCAAATTTTATCCTTTGATGCATTCAATACGGTCTCAAGGTAAGGGATGGTATATTCATTTTCGCCCTTGCGATAGTTACCTGTCAAACACTGAACGGTTGGGGCCATTTCAACAACGTCAAAATTACCGGATTCCAATTTTGCTTGAACCAAGAAGTGATAAATACCATTTATTTTCTTCACAACAAATCCCATCAAGCCTTCCTGAGCGGAACGCACCATAGGTTGATCCCAAGACACAACCTCTCGGTTACCGATCTCCACACGCACCCCCATCACATCAAAGTACTTATTCGCTTCATGATGAATAGTATTCCCGTCATAAACCCAGTGTTGCATTTTAGAGATACCAATGGGTGACACTGATAGTTCGTATTTGAACTTCAAAGCTGTTATCCACTGAATAATATCCTGTAATTCGTGAAGATGATTATCGGCACTTAGTACAGAATAAAGAAATGAATCCGGCTTAGATGAATGTACACCAGCCATTCTCTTTACCCTATCCATCAGTTTCAGAGAGTGCTCAGAATAGCTACCAAACTTGATACAAGAGATGACAGTACGGCTATCCATATTTACTACATTTGGATAACGCAACAATTCCTTAATCTGACCCAAAGATACCCAAAGGAAATTTGGCTTTACCTCTAATTCTTCGTTTTCATCTACCTCAACAATGATATTGCGGTTGCGTTTATGGAGAAAACGGGCACCCTGTTCAGACTGCAACTGATCCACAAGAACCGTAACGTCCTTTTCTCCATTGAAGTACTCCAGATAGGTAGGTGATTTGCCACCATGCACACGGGTATAGTTGCTTCGTGTTGCCTGGAGAGTGGGAGAAAGCTGGACTACATTCAAGTTTCCCGGTTCAATCTTAGCTTGCATCAAAAAATGAAGTACGCCATTGAACTTCTTGACAATAAAACCAAGGAATCCAATTTCCGGTTGATTAATGATGGGTTGGTCCCATTGAGACACATCACGATAATTGGTCTCAATGTGAATGCCATCAATACTAAAGAACTTGCCTGAATCATGGCGAATTCTATCATCTCTGTATGACCACCCTTTCAGTTCACTAATAGGGATCTGTTTAATGTTAGAAACAACCTCTTCATTCTGCTGCTTCATCCATGCAAGTATCTCCTCTGTCGGTTTAAAATTGCCATGACTCAATGCAGATACCAAGAAGTCCAATTGAGCATCTTCTACGTTTCTTGTTCTCATAAACTAAATATCTTTTGAGAAATCAATAAGCCGCTTGTAGTGGTACCCTCCAAGCAATGCCTGAATTTTTGTATCATCAAAATAGGTGTGGTCACTCTCTATCCTTAAATCTTTCTCTGGCCATGGAACAGCAACGACATTAGTTCCAAACTTAGCAGCGACAATCTCCGCGGCCTGCCTCAGTGACAAAGTTTCACCTCCAATATTGTAAATTTGTCCATCACTTTCTTTATTCATAGCTCCTTCAACTACCTGAAAGCACAGGTCTTCCATGTGGGTGAATGTTCGTTTGATAGTCCCTCCACCGTACAAAGTAATATCATTGCCTGCTTTTGCTTGTTTGATAAAAAAACCTACTGTTCCAAATGAGTAGTCTGTAGATAGCAAATTGCCATAAGGAATACAGATACGGAATACCGTGTAAGGGATATCAAAACTATCATGATATGCCTGTAGATAACCTTCACAAGCCATTTTATTAGCAGCATAGATGGTCTTTGCTTCCTTCTCATCATCCTCCTTCAAAGGCTTATCGTAACCTTTATAGACTAAACGGGTGGAAGGGAATATAACTTTGGGCCTATATTTGGATTTTCTTATATTGTCTAAAAGGTTAAGAAGAGCTATTTCATTAATATTGATATACTTCTCATAGGCATCAAAACCAGCATAAGTACCAGTTAATCCTGCAAACATAAAAATATAGTCAACATTTAGATCAATCTGTGATACAGATTCCTTGTTTGTCATATCAACACACAGATATTTTTCCTCTTCGCAAGGAACAACATCATAGGTCATAACATCATAACCTCTACCACTAAGATAAAAGGCTAAGTGTTTGCCTATATATCCTTTACCACCTATTACCGCAGCTTTCATCATGCTTTATTTTCTATACTCCAGTAATGTCTTTAAACTGCTGAACCAACCTTTCTTGACGCTCCAAAATATCATAGTTCATCTGTCTGATTCGCTCATTCTCTATGCAGGCTGCAAAACGCTCAAGAGATTTACCAAAAGCGTCATCTTCAGAAAGTAAGTGCTCAGTGTATTCCTGATTCTGTTTTAATGTATACTTTGGAATACAACCTACAGGTGCAGTAAGAATTCTTCCTGTGGTCAAAGTGCCCTTCGTTCCCCATACTTCCAAATCACAACGGTAATCGTTATCCATACCGAAAGCAAGTTGGGCTGTCAAGCCTTCATCATTGACCATGGTAGCTGCGCCAAAGATTTCTACTTCAAAGTCAGAATCATAACCCACACTCGCAGTGGTTACCTGAGCTGTATCTCCTAATAGCTCCGTTGCATAACGAATTGTATAGCCACCGGCATCCAATAATGCGCCACCGCCAAGTTTTTTATTGTAACGAAAATCATTCAATGCACGACGAGGAAAACCAAATGTAATTCTAAACAGTTTTGGTTTGCCAATAGACTCTCCATCATCGATAACTTGATTGACTTCATTTATCTGATTATGGAAAACGAACATATAGTTCTCGTGGAGGGCAAGTCCGTTTTTCTCTGCTAGATCAATGAGAGCCTTTGTATCGCTATAGCAAGTTGTTGATGGTTTTTCCACCATTACGTGCTTTCCTTTTTCCAATGCCAATTTCGCCCATTTGTAGTGAAGTGCCGGAGGAAGTGGGATATATACAGCATCAATCTCACTTGATGAAACAATATCAGTATAACTACCAAATATACGTCCTCCGTACGAGTCTATAAAAGTCTGAGCTTTCTCTCTTTCTTTACTCTGTTGTGCGCCAATTTGCTCGTTTGACACATTAATCAAATCACCAAACCATTCTTTGGGACTCGCTATTGCAATACCGATAAACTGAAAGCGTTTAGCATTCTCTGAATTTGTCAAAGCAGGAAGAAATCTACGGAAAGCTATCTCCGAAGGGCAAATAATTCCTATTTTAATCATACTTCATTATACCTTTATCACGAAATGTATCAGAATCCAACTCTTGTTTCTTCTCATCTATAACTTTTAAAAGATACTGACCATATTGATTTTTCAGCATAGGTGTGGCCAAATCTCTTAATTTCTCTTCGCTAACCCAACCCTTTCGAAATGCAATTGCCTCCAAACAGGCAACCTTCAGGCCTTGACGTTTCTCAATTACCTCAACAAAAGTTGAAGCTTCCGCCAAACTATCATGTGTACCAGTATCTAACCAAGCGAAGCCACGTCCAAAGACCTGCACTTTTAGCTCTCCATCTTTCAGAAATTCCTGATTCACCGTGGTTATCTCCAGTTCTCCTCGTGCAGAGGGTTTGATGTGTTTAGCTACGTCCACTACTTTGTTGGGGTAGAAGTAGAGGCCCACAACGGCATAATTGCTTTTGGGTTCTTTGGGTTTTTCTTCAATAGAAAGGCAATTGCCATGTTTGTCAAATTCAGCCACACCATAGCGCTCAGGATCACTTACCCAGTAGCCAAAGACGGTTGCCTTCTGGTTTTTCTCAGCATCTTCAACAGCTTTGCGAAGAAGTCCTGTAAATCCAGCACCATAAAAGATATTGTCGCCCAGAACCAGGCAAGCACTATCCTCACCAATGAACTTCTCTCCAATAATGAAGGCTTGGGCCAAACCGTCAGGCGAGGGCTGTTCAGCATACTGGAAGTTCACACCATAGTCTGAGCCATCACCCAAGAGTCGCTTGAAGCCTGGAAGATCGTAAGGAGTGCTGATAATCAGTATATCCTTGACACCAGCGAGCATAAGCACGCTGATAGGATAATAAACCATGGGTTTGTCATAAATAGGGAGCAATTGTTTGCTCACACCCTTGGTGATTGGATAAAGACGAGTGCCGGAACCTCCGGCGAGTACTATTCCTTTCATATTATAATATTAACTTGTGGACGGGTGGGGTTCGAACCCACTGCGAAGCATCCTATCACGTTCGCCGTTAGAAATCAATCATACGATATTTTTGCCTTTGGACCCGCCCAGGTTAGCTCCCGTCCACCTCAACAAAAATTTCTTCATATCATTCATGCTTTTTAATTGGTTAAACAAATTAACAATGCTCGCACATCCCAAGAAGTATTGAAAAAAGGACACGTCTTGACAACCAAAAATATGGTATGATATCAATCTAACAACTACTAATAACCGCTTGAGCTATATACTGATAAAAAATTAAATATGTTCCTCCACTCCACGGAAATGAACATTCAACTCATGGAGATGCTCTAAAAGAGTACCAAGCGGTGTACCCTCGGTCATCTTTGCAAAAGCATTGACATCCTTGGGGAAGCACTTACCACCGTAACCAAACTTTCCCATCAGGCCCAGGGACATATGTGTGGGTATCGTTGATATAACCGGAAAGCAGTACACCAGTTTGCACCTTGCGCCAGTCTGCACCCATCTGCTCGCAGTATTCACGGCAGGCATTGAAATAAGTCACTTTGTAAGCACCAAACACATTGTGCATATACTTGGTCAACTCAGCCTCCAGCGGAGTCATCACTGTGAACTTCTTACCAACAAAAATCTTGGTGAGCAATTCGTGAGCTCCTGTGAACACCACAGTCTGCTTCTTAAAGTCCTCAATGTGCGTACGCTCGGTGAGGAACTCAGGCATATAATGCACCTTGTGGCCAGTTTCCTTGGAAAGTCTGTCACTAGTACCAGGAAGGATGGTGGTACGTACGAAAACAGGCACATCAGGAAGATTCGTAATCAGCTCCTTCATCAGTGTTAAGTCCTGTGTACCATCATCCTCGGTAGGTACGTGAATCTGCAGGAATGCAATATCAATATTACTCAGGTCATCATTGTAACCTTTTGGAGGGTCGCTGATGAACAGTTTACACTCTGGGTTATTGTGCTCTAACCAATCTTTGAGGGCTCCACCTACGAAGCCACATCCAATAATTCCAACGTTAATCATTGTCTTATTTCATTTTATTAATTATATACTTCTTATTATGACCGTAGCCAAGCTCCTGTCATTTATACAAGGTTAGGAATTCCGTTTAACTCGTTTTGTATGTATTCGAGACTGGCGATTTTGGCCTTAGTCTCTTCAAGGTTCAGGCGATAGGTGTTATCGCTATTGAACTCTTCGATAGTAGCACGCTTGGTATCACCTTCCTTGAAGTACTTATCGTAGTTCAAGTCACGGTTGTCAGCAGGCACAGCATAGAAGTTGCCCATATCAATAGCCTTGGCAGCTTCTTCCTTGGTGAGCAACGTCTCATACATTTTCTCACCGTGACGAATACCGATGACCTTGATTTCTGGTTCAGTACCTTCAGTACCTTCAGGAGCCTGATGCTTGAAGAGGTCTCGAACAGCCTCAGCCTGGGTCTGAATGGTACAAGCGGGAGCTTTCTGAACAAGAATGTCACCATTCTTGCCGTGCTCAAAGGCAAACAGCACCAAATCCACAGCCTCTTCAAGACTCATGATGAAGCGAGTCATCTTAGGCTCGGTCAGTGTGATAGGATTACCCTTGCGAATCTGGTCTATCCAAAGAGGAATAACTGAACCACGGCTGCACATCACATTACCATAACGTGTGCAACAGATCTTCGTATCACCACTCAGACGGCTCTTAGCCACGGCAATCTTTTCCTCAATAGCCTTGGTGATACCCATCGCATTGATAGGATAAGCAGCCTTATCCGTACTCAAACAAATCACGCACTTCACACCTGCATCAATGGCTGCATCAAGGGTGTTATCCGTACCAATCACATTGGTCTTTACTGCCTCCATGGGGAAGAACTCACAACTGGGCACCTGCTTCAAGGCTGCTGCGTGGAACACATAGTCCACACCCTTCATAGCATACTTCAGTGTGCTCTTGTTACGCACATCACCGATATAGAACTTAATTTTGTTGGCTACTTCCGGCATACGTGCCTGGAAGTCGTGACGCATATCGTCCTGTTTCTTCTCGTCACGAGAGAAGATGCGGATTTCACCGATGTCAGTCTTCAAAAAACGGTTAAGTACTGCGTTTCCAAACGATCCTGTTCCTCCTGTAATCAAAAGAACTCTGTCCTTAAATAAGCTCATTGTATCTATTGTTTAATTATTATCGTTTTACTTGACCGGCTCAAAATAGGTGTCCGGCTTATTGGGATTGAATATCTCGTTGCAGTACATCACTGTAACCAGATTCTCTGTCTCCGATAAATTAATGATGTTGTGTGTATATCCCGGCAACATGTGGATGCACTGGATGTTGTCGCCACTCACCTCAAACTCTATCACCTCATCTGTACCTAACTTACGTTCCTGGATCAAACCATGACCAGCCACCACAATGAAGAACTCCCACTTGGTGTTGTGCCAATGTTGGCCCTTGGTGATGCCGGGCTTGGAAATATTGATGGAGACCTGACCTGCATTGAGGGTATGCACCAACTCTGTAAATGAGCCACGATCATCCACATTCATCTTCAATGGGAAAGCTACTTTCTCCTTGGGTAGGTAGCTGAGATAGGTGCTATACAGCTTCTTAGCAAAAGAGCCACTAGGGATCTCAGGTATCACCAGCGTCTTGGGCTGCTCTGCGAAGCTCTTGAGGAGTTCCACTATCTCACCAAGAGTAGCTTTGTGAGTTGTTGGTACATAACAATATCTGCCATCTGTCTGTGGCAGGACATCAAGGCCATCGAACTCACAATGATGCTCTTCGCCTTTCAGGCATGCAATCATTTCATCAACGAGATCATCAATATACAACAACTCCAGTTCTACGCTGGGGTCATTGACTGTATAAGGTAGGTCATTGGCAAAGGCGTTGCAGAATGTTGCCACTGCACTGTTGTAGTTGGGGCGACACCACTTGCCAAAGAGGTTGAGGAAACGATAAATCAGCATCCTGGCACCAGTCTCTTTGCCGTACTCCAAAAACAGGTCTTCGCCCGCCTTCTTACTGCGGCCATACTCTGAGTTGCCAAAGCGACCAGTGAGACTAGCCTGCTGGCTGCTGGAGAGCATCACGGGGCAAGTGTTGTGGTGCTTCTTTAGCGTATCCAGCAGGGTGCTGGCAAAGCCAAAGTTACCCTGCATAAATTCTTCCTGGTTCTGGGGGCGGTTGACACCTGCCAGATTGAATACAAAGTCCGCATTCTTGCAGTATTCGTCCAACTGCTCAGGAGTTGAGTCCAGGTCATATTCATAGACTGCCTCCACCGTCACGTCACCATAACAACGTGCCTTGCCGTCCTTAATATTATTCAGCTGTGCACACAGGTTCTTACCTACAAACCCCTTTGCACCTGTAACTAGTATTCTCATGCTTTTTAGAATTTTCTCCAGACCATCTTATTTACAATACCCACGTAGCTCTGGATAATTTTTACCACTTTCGTTGAGACATTCTCCTCAATATAGTCAGGAACGGGAATGCCGTAGTCACCATTCTGGTTCAATGTCACTGCGGTATCTACAGCCTGGAGCAATGACTTTTCATCGATACCTGCGATGATAAAACAAGCTTTATCGATAGCTTCTGGACGCTCTGTAGAGGTACGAATACAGATGGCAGGGAATGGATGACCTACAGAAGTAAAGAAACTGCTCTCCTCAGGCAGGGTGCCGCTATCGCTCACCACAGCAAAGGCATTCATCTGAAGACAGTTGTAGTCATGGAATCCCAATGGCTCGTGCTGAATAACACGTTTGTCGAGTTTAAATCCTGACTGCTCCAAACGCTTGCGGCTTCTCGGGTGGCAGCTATACAGGATTGGCATATCGTATTTCTCTGCCATCTTATTGATAGCAGTGAAGAGACTCATAAAGTTCTTTTCAGTATCTATATTCTCTTCACGGTGAGCAGAGAGCAGAATATACTTACCCTTCTCCAAGCCCAGACGCTTATGAATATCAGATGCCTCAATCTCAGCCAAGTTCTGATGTAGCACCTCTGCCATTGGACTACCAGTAACGTAGGTACGCTCCTTTGGCAGTCCGCAGTCAGCGAGATAACGACGTGCATGCTCGCTGTAAGCCATATTCACATCACTGATGATGTCCACGATGCGGCGGTTGGTCTCCTCTGGCAGACACTCATCCTTACAACGGTTGCCGGCCTCCATGTGGAAGATGGGAATATGAAGGCGCTTGGCACCAATCACGCTCAAGCAACTGTTGGTATCACCCAATACCAATACAGCATCAGGCTTGGTCTCAACCATCACCTTATATGACTTGTCAATGATGTTACCCATCGTAGAACCGAGGTCGTCACCCACAGCTTCCATATAGATATCAGGATCTGCTAACTTCAGGTCCTTGAAGAACACCCCATTGAGGTTATAGTCATAGTTCTGCCCAGTATGTACCAGTAAACAGTCAAAGTACTGACGGCACTTGTTAATAACCGCAGCCAAACGGATAATCTCCGGGCGCGTACCAACAATTATCAGAAGCTTCAGCTTCCCATTCTCTTTAAATTTTGCCATTTCTAATAAATGATTTCTTCTTTAATATGTTCTGACTGGCAGTATCGAACTGCATCACTTTATGACCACCTGTGCAATCAGATATTTGTTTAAAGTCATTAGCCAGAAGCCAAGCTCCTGTCATTTTGCCATTACTTTTGTTAAAGGATGTTTATTATTGTAGAATTTTGTCTTCTAGTTAAACGTTGGTGCCGTTTACACAAACTACCGCTTTTTGAGTGCCGGTATAATCGACCATCATTTCTTCAAACCGGTCGACGAACTTACCCACACTGGATACGAATGTAGTGTCGATACATTCGTTCAGATA
>JAQWBH010000455.1 GCA_028707405.1 Parabacteroides sp.
AAGTCGCGACGATTCTGATCGTCTTCAAGGGTGCCGTCTTCAACAACCGGTTTACGACTGTCGTGTGTATATGATTCCTTGCGTGCACCAACAAACTCTACTTCCAAATCTCCGGCTTTCACTTGAGCGGTGCCGAAGTTTTTGAAAATAGAGATATGGGCTCCACGGCCCAGCTTACGCGAAACGGCTTTAGCCAGTTCGATGCCGCTTCCGACAGCTACCACATCGATGTCTTTAGATGGCCGGCGAAGGAATATGTCTCGCACGTAACCACCAATCACATACGCTTCCATGCCTAGTTCGTCAGCCGCTTCAGATATCAGCTTGAATGGTTTTGCCGATAGATGTTTGTCAATATCTTTCTGATCTATATACATTATTTTATATGTCGAACTTGATAAATTAGGTCGTGGCGACAGCCTAATTCTATCGCTAAACGGCGTGCAAAGATACGCAATTTCTTTTTTCAAACCGATATTGATATGTATAGATTGTGATGGCTATTTCATAAAATCCATGTACATTTGCACTATCGTTGCAATATTAATAGATAAAAAGAAATTGGAATGCGGAATATAGTAATTGTTATAGTTTTTGCAGCTTTCATATTGAGTGGTTGCAACAGTAATGGAAAAAAGGCGCAGCAGCGTCTGGATATGGCAAAAGCAATGTATGAACGGACAGAATATGCCGCTGCCAAAAAGCAAATAGACAGCATACGGATCCTTTATCCGAAGGAATTGTCGGTTTTGAAAGATGGACTGATGCTGATGCGTCGGGTAGAACAGAAAGAGGCCGAACGCAATATCGCTTTCTGCGACAGTATGATGCCGATAAAGATTGCGGAGTTACCTGAACTGGAAAAAAATTTTGCTTACGAGATTGATTCAGCGTATAATAATATTGGGAAGTTTGTTCCAAAGATTCATACCGTCGAACGGAATATCTTGCGAAGCTATGTGCGTGCGGGCGTTTATGAGAGTGGCGAGATGTATCTTGCCAGCATTTATTTTGGAAAGAATGCCATCAATCATACCGGTATGAAACTCAGCGTTGGCGATACATTTGTCGAAACACCCTCAATTCCTTATGACGGCGGATTGAACTTCCATTTCACAGATCTGGGCAATGTCACGGAGGTTGTTACATATATGGGTGAGAAATGCGAAGCTGCTGCCGATTTTATCTATAATAATCAAAACGCACGTATACGTGTTGCCTACACAGGAGGTAAACCTTGTATTCTTTATCTGGGCGACGGTGATAAGCAAGCGATTGTTGACACATACAAACTGGCTGTTACACTAAGCGATATCGACCGGATGAAAACAGAAAAAATCCGCTCCATGAAAAAACTGGCTTATCTGAAACATAAACTGGGAGAGGAGTAACGGCACCTGTAAGAATGGATACCGATAAACTCTTGACCATAAATTTAAGAAATAATCAAACATAGAGGTAAATTTGTGTATCTTTGTTTCAAGATTTTTGAACAGAGATGGAAGAAAAGCACAGCATAGAAGTTTTTAATCAACTTTTCACAAACTATAGAGGACGATTTGTACATTTCGCCCAGACATATGTCGGTGATGTTATGGTTGCTGAAGATCTTGCTATTGAAAGTCTGATGGATTATTGGGAGAATCGTAATCAATTAGCAGACAACTCAAATATTCCTGCCTACATACTGACTGTTATCAAACATAAGTGCCTGAATTATTTGCAAAGGATCCGCACGGGTGAAGAGGTGGTTAAATATCTGAAAGGTTGTGACGATTGGGAGCTGGACTTACGCATATCTACTTTGGAAGCTTGCGATCCGGAACGTATTTTCTGCGATGAGATACAACGGATCGTGGAAGAGACTTTGAAAACACTGCCGTCTCAAACGCGTGATATTTTTATCAGAAGCCGTTATAAGAACCAAAATCATAAAGAAATTGCCGAATCTATGAATATTTCGACGAAGAGTGTAGAGTTTCATATTACTAAAGCGCTGAAAGTTTTGCGTGTCGCCCTGAAAGATTATTTTTCCATGTTCTTTCTTTTTCCTCATCTGTTTAATTAATCTGAAAAAAATCAATTTTCCGTTAGGGATGTCTTTTCCTTATTTGCTTATTATATAGAAGTAGAAAAATATGGAAAAGGAAACACTATATAGATTCTTTGATGGACGTGCTTCGAAGGAAGAAAAGGAAGAGGTCCGTCTATGGTTGAATGATTCCAGGGAACATGAAAAAGAACTTTTCAGAGAAAGAGAATTTTTTGATGCAACTATTTTGTCTGAGAATGTGTCTCCGCGTGAAGAAAAGAAAGAGTCGGAGCGTCTTTTTGTAAGAATGGCTTTACGCGAATTTTTGAAGGTTGCCGCGGTTGTAGCCATAATGCTGATCGGTTCGGTTTATTTCTATCAGTCAAGAATGGCAAAGTTGGCGCTTACAATGAATACCGTTACGGCTCCTGCCGGACAACGCGTGAATCTGACATTACCCGATGGTACAAAAGTATGGCTTAATGCACGTTCAGAGATTCAATACCCGGCAGTATTTATCGGTTCGATCCGCAGAGTGAAGCTTACAGGTGAAGCCTATTTTGAGGTGAAGCATGATAAAAGCAATCCTTTTATTGTTCAGACGAAAAAATGTAATATTAAAGTATTGGGAACCAAATTTAATGTCGAAGCATATGAAGATTCTGACGATTTCTGCACCTCGCTGATGCAAGGGTCAATAGATGTTTACGATAATAGCAATCCATCTTCTCATATCATATTAAAACCTGATTATCAGGTGTCTATTGTGAATGGACATTTGAAGACTGAAGTCATACAGGATTATGACATGTTTCGATGGCGTGAAGGACTTATATGTTTTAGGAATGTCACATTTGAACAACTGATGACACGGTTTGAAAAATGTTATGGTATACGCGTATCCATCTTGAATGATAAAGTAAGAAGTTATATTTGTAGCGGGAAGTTCCGTATTTCTGATGGTATAGACAATGCTTTAAGAATTTTACAAAAAGATGCGCGATACAAATTTGAAAGAGATGATCAGAATACAACCATCTATATCAAGTAAAACAATTTAAATATAGTGCCTATGACAGAAAAATATTGAAAACACATAAAAAATACCGGCAAATGTCCCCACATCTGCCGGCAAAGAAACAACACAATTTGTTAAATTGCATTTATTAACTTAACACACAAAGATATGAATAAAAAATCTTTCTCTGATACCGTAGTGCAAAAAAGGTATCTACAAAAACATTTTTTTAGAATTATGAGGACTACAGCCTTTTTATTATTCTTATTTGTTTTCTGCCTGAGTGCAGAAAATACCAATTCACAGAATGTCAATGTTACTTTAAAAAGTAACAACATCGAGCTGGAAAAGGTATTGAATGAAATTGAAAAACAAACAGATTTTCTTTTTGTATATAATAATCATGTTAATGTGAATCGAATAGTATCTGTCAATCTCAAGAAAGCCTCTTTGGAAAGAACTCTTGAGAATTTATTTAAGGGAACGAATGTAAAATATTCTATAGACGGAACATATATATTATTGTCGGCAAATGAACCGAACACAAAATCGTTGTCGACATTAGCTGTTGATCAACAGCTAAAGCGTACAATCTCCGGAACGATAAAGGATGAAAAAGGCGAACCTATTGTTGGAGCAAATGTGGTAGAGAAAGGAACAACGAATGGAACTATAACAGATATGAATGGAAAATTCAGTATATCTGTTGAAAAAAGA
>JAQWBH010000456.1 GCA_028707405.1 Parabacteroides sp.
TATTACTCGAATTGAAGCTTTCGTGGATCTGTTAATAAGGAGGAGAGGAAGGGGTTATGGAGACACTCTATTTAGGAATTGATGTTGGCTCAGTGAGTACAGATTTTGTTGTAATGAACGAAGACTTAAAGATTATTGACCAATATTGTCCCGATAATCAAATCGCCGAATTGACAGGAATCACACCGGCAATGTAAGGATTCGGCTGATGCGCGCTAAACAGAAGCTTGCAAAATTTATTGTGGAAAAAGAAGGTGGTGACTTTAATGACTTCATTTGGTGATGAATACAAAAAGACTGTCATGGAGCGCTCGGACGCATTTATGAAGCATGTGGCAATGCTAATCGCTGAAGAACAACTGAAAGAATTTGAAAGGCTGGAAGCGGAGTCGAAGAATAAAGAAATTCCTCCCCAGCTTGATGCTAAAATCCAGCTGATGATTAAAGAATTTGAAAAAAAGGAGCGCCGCAAAGTTATAAACAAAAGGTTAAAGGCTATGGGAAAAATAGTGGCTGTAGTAGTTCTCTGTCTTGCAATGGTTAGTGCTGTTCTCGTCGTAACTGTGGATGCGGTTCGAGTCAGGGTACTAGATTTCTTTCTCATAGACCACGGAGAATATATGGATGTGAAGTCCGTGGAGTCCGGCTATCTTCCCGACCATGTGCGAAGCCAGCTGCCTGAGGATTGGGAGAGCGTCTTCTATCCGGCAGTGCTGCCTGAGGGTTATGATTTTGAAGAAGCATATAAATTAGGAAATGTCCGAACTCTTTTATTTAGGGATGGAGAAGATAACCTGATTTTTTTCACCTATAATCCTGACGGGGCGGGGCAGACCATGGTGGATAGTGAGGAGTCCCAGATAAATAGAACAGATATTAATGGAAATCCAGCGGTATATTCTATCAGAGAGGACAGGCTTGTTCTTCATTGGAGTGAGAAGGGAATGAGCTATGATATGCTATAAGTAACCACCTCATCTATAAAAATAAGCATGGAGGCAAATGAATCTATTCATTTCAAGATATATTTTCTGAAAGCAGAGATGGCTTATACGCTATTGTACAGTATGAAAGCTGATAAGAGCTAGATTGCTTAGAGATGGAATTAACATGATTCTTAGAGCATTCACACCCGCAATTAGTTTGGACATTCCATTAAAAGTAAGGTATGATATTTAGCAAAGATACAAGAAGCAAAATGCCTGGCAGAGTAGCTTCTCCGACGGTTTTTATTGAAAAATTTCATTACTTGGGTAGCCCGACCATGAGGTAAGAATGATAAGTAAATATTAAAGATTTACTAGTTCTTAAAAGGAGGATCTTAATATGGATGGATTTGCTAGCGAGGTTTCTTATTTTTCTGCCCCTTTATTAAATGTTCCCCAACCAGCTTTGTATATATTGGCAATTATAGCTTTGGTTTATTTAATTGTAGCAATAAAAACCCTTGGATTTGGAAAAGTGTTGATCTCCTTGCTCCTTGGAGGCATTGCCTCAAGAATATTATTATTTTACTTAGAATTAAAATATGATGCAGCGAATATACCTCACCTTACTGTATGGTTGTGGCAGACCCTTTTCTTTGCAATTGTTTTTATCTATATCTTGCTATTGCTTCAATCTAAAAGAGAGAGCCTTGAAGAAGGAAACCAGGCAATAAATTTTAAAAAGTTTGGTAGGGCGCTTCAAATTCTTTTGGTTTTTCTCACGGTGTCTATAGTTTATCTCCCTATTTTGGGTAATTTCTTTTTTATAATCAGCATTGTTTTGTTGTTTATTGGCACCATCTCGTATTATAAAACAAAATCCAAGGCCGATGTGTCTTTAATAGTATGGGGATCGGTAATACTAGTTTTGGCTTTTTTAATGAATCTCCTTACATATGGAACTTTGTGAGCTTAGGAAACTAAGTAATTTCCAAACGCTTAACGAGGAAGAGACCTATTTATTAGGGCGGTTGTTATATAATGGTTATTACGCATTAATCTTATAGAAGATGTGTTGCTGATTACCTATTCAGGAAAAATAAAATGCACTATTTTTCTTGATAAATATATGCCTTGCGAACGCTTTGAGTCAAAATACAAACATTACTATCGATTTTTAGAGAAGGTTGCGACAGAGGACAAATTAGATACATTACAAATGTTTTAGACATTTTGATACTGATAACCACTATGTGTTAAGGTAGTTGTCAGAGGGTAGAAAAATATTATGGTTAAATATGAATCTTACCCAAAGGAGAATCGAACCTTATGGCAATATAGCAAAGCTTCTACTCAATAATGAATCTATCGCAAGTCTGGCAAAAGAAACCCAGGTAAACCAGCAGACTTTACGCAACTGGAGAAACCAAGCCCGCCAGGCAGGAATTACAGCGCCTGTTCATATTCAATAGAGACAGCGATCAAATGAAGAATTCCCTCATTCGGTTGACATAAAAACTCCCCGCCGGTGCCTGGGGACAAAACTTTTGCAAAAGTGAGGAATTCCCCCTTGCAGAAAACAAAAGAGGCGGAGGAAAGGAAAAGACTATTTTCTAATAACATCAAGCGTTACATACTGGCTCGTCATCGCGATTATAAACATTACTTCGCTGCATGTTGGCGAAGATTTATCATCAAGGGATATAATCGTTCCGATTATCATATTTATAGGGTTGTTTTTGGGGTTGAAGAAGGCTTGGAAAGATTAAGGAGGCAAAAATCGTGAAGAAGATTACATTTATCCTTATTATGCTCTTAGTATTCCTAACAGGATGCTCAGTTGCTAACGGGAATAAAACAGAACAATACATGGACTTGATTAGCCAATCAAGGTTTTTCCGTGAAGCGCCCGAGGAATTGTATATAGGAGAAGCCGCACAGGACTCTTTCTCGGATCAAGGTGTTACAGTAAAATACCTAGCCTCATTTAATGACGGAGAAGCAACCTATTTATTCTTTGATCTGATTGATACCGGTGCCAACTTATTTAACACAGGAAGTAACGGTTTTGATTTTTCATTAGGAAAGTATGAATTCCTTGAAAAGGCAGGTTATACAGACAGCTTATTGTATCAGGTCGTTTCCTTTAATGAGGCTTCCCGTACTGCCACCATATGTGTGGAGCATATCGGGCCTCTACATAACGAGGATATTTCCTTCTATATTTATTCCATGAATGGTAATCAAAAAAGGATTAATTATACCCTGGAAAATGTTGATATTTATGAGGTATTGAATGAAACACAAGGTGAGTTTGAATTGGAAGAGGAATACAGGGGAGGCCGCCGTTCTATCAGTATTTTTGATGAGAAAACAGGACAATCACAAAACATTGATATGCCGGAATTTGATGAAGGCTAGTGTTTCAGGGATATTAAATCTAATTTCCCAGTCACCCGTCAGGTCCGTTGCTCTATAAGTTGCATTTCTAAAATTAATACTATAATCAAGATTTTCCTGCGCCTGATCACCTACATAAAACACATATTCATAATAATCATCTGGCACATCTTGGCTATCCGCTACTCCAAAGAACATGCTAAATGGTGAATGCAAGGATTCCTCTGTATTGTTGTTTTGCAAATTGAAACTGGTAGTGTCCCAATTGATATGATTATCCGGTTTAATTTGAATATGTAGCCAGCCGTGCGAATAGCCAAACCCGGAACCGAGGTGAAGGAAGGAGATATCCTTCTGATTCGTTTTGGTTACGGTGAAATAAAAGCGCGGGTTTTATGGACTCCGGAGCACGTTACAAAAGATGATGGTGTAAAAATGT
>JAQWBH010000004.1 GCA_028707405.1 Parabacteroides sp.
CTGCTCAATCGCAAGCCCAAAATAACAACCGTTTTGAAGTAAGTAAGAATTTGGATATTCTCAACGCTATCGTGAAGGAAACGGAAATGTTTTATGTTGATTCACTGGATGTTGAAAAAACTGTACGCCGTGGTATTGATGCCATGCTGGAAGGATTGGATCCTTACACCGAATATTATCCTGAGTCGGAAATGGATAAGTTGAAATTTATGACGACAGGCGAATATGGCGGCATCGGTTCGTATATTCGTGGACGTAAAGAGGGTGGTGTCTATATTGTTGAACCTTTTGAAGGTTCGCCGGCAGCTCTTGCCGGAATAAAGCCTGGCGATCGCATTTTGGGTATCGACACGGTAGATGTCACAGATAAGTCGTCTGATGAGGTTAGTGCATTACTGAAAGGAGCGCCAAACACGAAGGTTACACTAAAAATAAAGAGTCCGTATGATAAAAAGCCTCGCACAATCAATCTGATGCGTAAGCAAATTGAAGAAACGCAGGTCATCTATTATGGCGTTCGCGGCAATGGTATCGGTTATATTTATTTAAAAGGATTCACCGATAAAAGTCCGGAGGAGGTGAAATCGGCTTATGATGACTTACGGAAAAATCATCATATTAAAGCGCTTGTGTTTGATCTGCGTAATGATGGCGGAGGTGTTCTCGAAAGTGCCGCACAGATTGTAAGTATGTTTGTTCCTAAAGGGAAGGAGGTAGTTACAACCAAAGGTAAGATGAAGCAATTGGACCGTACCTATCGTACTCCTAATGAGCCGATTGATACAGTGATGCCCATAGCTGTTTTGGTAAACGGAAATACGGCTTCTGCAGCGGAGATAGTAGCAGGATCTCTACAAGATATGGATCGTGCCGTAATCATTGGTGAACGTTCGTTTGGCAAAGGATTGGTTCAGTCACCACGTGAGCTGCCTTATAATGGAAGCTTAAAGATTACAACAAGCAAATATTATATTCCCAGCGGACGTTGCATTCAGCTTTTGGATTATTCGAAACGAAATGAAGATGGCAGTGTTGGAGCTATTCCCGATAGTCTGACTTCGATATTTTATACGTCCAAAGGACGCCCTGTAAGCGACGGCTGCGGTATTACACCGGATATTAAGATTGAAGAAGAAGAATCGCCTACGATGATGTATTATCTCGTATCCGATTTTACCTTGATAGACTTTATTGCCAAGTATGCTTTGACGCATAAAACGATTCCGACTATCGATCAGTTTCAGGTGACGGACGAGGATTTTGAAGCATTCAAACAGTTTGCCAAAGAAAAAAATTTCACGTATGACCGTCAGAGCGTCAGGCTTTTGAAAAATCTGAAAGAAGTGGCAAAGCTAGAAGGCTATCTTAAATCGGATTCAACTATTTTTAATGCACTTGAAGCAAAATTGACGCCGGATTTGAGCCGTGACTTCGATAACAATAAGGACAAGATTAAGAAACTGATGGCAACAGAGATCGCCCGTTACTATTATTTTCAGAAAGGAGTCCTGCTGGAAGGCTTGAAAAATGATAAAGTATTGGGAAAGGCTTTGGAGGTTTTGGATAATTCGGAGATGTATCATAAGATTCTGAGCACTCCTGAAAAATCAAAGACTGAATCTTCAAAAGCAAAAGCTCCTGCTTCGAAAAGTAAGAAGTCTTGAACGGAAGAAGAAGCCGTTAGTTTTTGAAGCGGATATGAAGCACAACCAGTTCTGAAATGGTGCCGACACGATAAGGAGCGCCGGCGATTCCAATGCCGGAAGAAACGTAGAATTGGGTTGTGCCTTTTTTGTAATAGCCGTACGAACATTCGTAAACTAACCTGAGAAGCAGAGGATAAGGCCATAACTGACCGTTGTGAGTATGTCCGTAAAGTCCGAGATCAACATTGTTCATCGTTAGTTCATCGAATGACCATGGTTGGTGTTCCAGAACAATTGTCGGTTTATGTTTATCAACAGTTTTCATCAATGAATGGAGTGTTTTCCGCTTTGCATAATTAATATAATCGTCTCGTCCGATAATCGTGAATGTTGAATCAGGCGAAACGACAGAATCAACAAGGAATGTGATTCCCGTTTTTGTAAACCAACGGAATTTGGCAAAGCGGTTCGCTCTGTATTCATGATTACCGTAAATGCCATAAACACCTAATGGCGCTTTCAGTTGCTTGAGATCTTCTTCAATATGTGCATTTTCGGCAAAACGTGATTCATAGTCTATAACATCTCCTGCAATAACGACCATATCAGGATGTTGTTCATTACTCATTCTCACAAAACGTTGTACATTTTTTTTGCCTATCATCTCACCTATATGCAGATCACTCATCATCACTATCTTGAGACTGTCACGCGTACTGTTTTTCTTGGGTAGTGTAAGGTATACGTCGGTTACTTTAGGGTACTGGACTGTTTCATATGCGTGTATTAGCAATACAGTCACACCCACAATAGTCATGATTAATAGTGTAATTTTTGTTTTCTCCCAATGGTTGGTTATCCATCGCGGAAACCAGAAAAATTTCTTGTTGGTGAATCGTAACAGCTCTAGCAGCAATAGGGTGAGTGTAATATATATGGTTGCGACATACCATGTTCCGCAGAAGTATTCGATTCCAATCATTAGCTTGTCGGGTATTTCTGAGTGGAAGAAGAATCCAAAGAAATAAACGGCCAGTTCTACTGCAAAAAACAGCAGATATAGCAGACGCATCCATTTCTTGTTAGGTAGAGCTTGAAATCCCCGCCAACACACGTAAGGTGTCAATGTCAACTGGAAAATTATGGATTGAAGAAATACGCGCATAGATGGATTATTTAATTAGAAACACTATCATTTCACTATCGGTTCCAATACGAAAAGGCGGTCCCCATAGTGAAATCCCTGAAGAAACATAGATTTGACTTTTCCCCCATTTACGATATCCATAACTTTGTTCGAAAATTTTTTTTGTTATCATATTTAACGGCCATGCTTGTCCTTCGTGCGTATGTCCGCTAAATTGCAGATCGATGCCTGCCTCTTCTGTCTCAGCTAGTTTATAAGGCTGATGATCAATTAGGATCGTTGGTTTGGAAGCATCCGTTTGTATCATCAGTTGCTTCAAATTTTTGCGTTTGGGATTACTCCTATCGTCACGTCCGATGATTTGAATTCCGTTCGGAAGAGTCACAACAGAATCCATGAGTAGTTGGATCTTGGTTTGCTTGATGTATTCAATGCATTTCTGTATCCCGCTGTAATATTCATGGTTGCCAGGAACCATATAGATACCTAACGGCGCATTCAGTTGATTCAATTCTTCTTTCATATTTTCTTTATAGAGTGGAACAACTGTGCCATCCACTAAATCACCGCCGATCAATATCAGATCGGGATTTTGAGAATTGATCATCCGGACATATTTTTTCAGAAATGATTTTCCTGTTCCGTAACCAAGATGTATATCACTTATGGCAATTATCTTCAGAGGTTTCTGTGAATTTGTAGTGAATTTGTCAATATGAAGATTGAATATTCGTGTGTTGGGATTCCGGTAATGAAGATATCCGATACTTAATATAATGATGGTCAGAATTGAAGAAATTACAAATCCGAATCTGAAGGATGGAAAGAATAATTTCATAATATCGCAACATAATAAAAGCATTACCATGTATAGGGTGACCATAAGCCAGCTTGTTCCGATTTCATGTATAGTATGCCCGATTGTATAAGACCATTTATTGTTTTGAGTAGCAAATCCGATGAGAATCAGATTTACACATATCCAGAACAATACAGCAAATATGATCTTGAATCCTATCGGAAGCAATGCTATAGCTTGTATTCCGCGAATGAATATATATGCGTTGCCGGCGAAATAGGCGCATATTATGATGATGAATATTAGTGGCATAATCAATTTTTGGATACAAAAATACAGAAACAAATTCAGTTAAGAGTGCGTTTGATAGTAAAAATGAAGAGTGATATCAAGGAATAAGTCGTCAGCTTAAGTAATAAATTTCACGGATTCACTTCAGCCTGTATAATCTGAAACTGCAGAATCCGTGAAATTTATTTGTATTCAAAAGATTACCTCGTTTGTTATTTTAAAGCAAACAACTGTCGTTTGATATTCCATCCTTTGACAACAAATGTGGGTAATTCGGGCATATCGCCCGTGGCCGTTTCAATTGTAACATGTTTACTTTCGCCTGGAAGCAGTGAGAAAAAGTTGTCTGTGTAGAACGACGGTCTGACTGGTTTTCCATTGGCATCGAGTAACTGCAGTTGAGTGAAAAAAGCAAGAGTTGAAGTCGGGTTCTTGATTTCTGCTTCAACATAATGGCGTCCTTCTTTAGTAAACGACTTGAAACGCAACTTCAGTTGTACCTGTTTCAGTTTAGAAAGATCCTCAAATCCGGAAGTAGTCGGTCCTGTCTTTGTTGTTTTGCCTTCGTATTTATCTTTTGAACGCCAGTAAAATGTGGAAGCGACTTCTTTGCCCTTTGCATCGAACAGATGGAGTTTGATGAAGTGTACTTGCGTGATGTTTGCCGGAAAATCGATGATAAAAGCATCATTTACAACACCATCTTCCGGAATATCAATCGTTTTGCTGTGATTCCATACTTTACGACAGTTCAAGTCGTATACTTCGGCTGTTACTTTATAGTCTTTGAATGCCTGGTAATAATCGTTGTAGACGGAGACCGTATTTTTAAGATAGTCGAATTGCGCATGAAGCGGTTCCAGAGCGTGTTGTGTATAATATAGGGAAGCGTTCGGTTCGAGGGAATAATCCCACAAATGTGAACTTACCTGACGCATCGGACTGTTGAAATACCAGAACAAAAGCCCGGAAGTATAACGATCTCCATAACCAAATTTGTTATAGTTCCAGACTTCCCACATCGTTGTAGCATCCATGGCATTGACTAATTGTCCTTTAGTTGCAAAATCTTCTATTGAATGGATTTCCCCATATTTTTCGGCCAGTTCTTTATAGAATGAGGTCATTCCGTAGAATCCGCCGCCTTCATGATAATTCCACACTTCTTTATTGATTGGCCATAAGTCTTTCTTGTCCATCATTTCACTGAGACATTCGACTGTCGGAAGGTTCGAAAAACCATATTCAGGATTGAATCCATCGATTCTGCTTCCACGCGCAGAGGCCGTATTTTCGTAATATTGCATGGGATTGACCTGCACATACGGACTTCCGTCGTGTACGCCGTCACATTCTGATTCCATTTGATAGGCGCGTGTCCCGTCGAGTTTCATAAGCAAATCTTTTATACCCGGCATTTCCGTACTTTCGTTTGAACATACATAATAAGCCAATGAAGGGTGATTGCGAAGACGCTTAACAGTGGCTGAAACATTGCTCAGATATAAATCGGCATCATGTGGATGCTTAGTGTCACCGGTCATCCAGAATTCCTGCCAGACAAGGAATCCCATCTCATCGCACAGTTGGAATAAATAGTCGGAATCGGCAATACCACCACCCCACATCCGGATAAGATTGACGCCTGCTTGATGAGCATAGCGCATTTCGGCGTAAGTCCTTGCGTCCGAAATGCGTAACATCGCCTCGGGAACCCAGTTTGCACCACGGATAAATATCTTTTTCCCGTTTACGAAGAACTGACGCGAATGGTCTGGTGTATTTTGGTCAGTTGTAATCTCTCTGATTCCAAAGCGCGATTTTGTTTCGGCCGATACGAAGCCATTGACAGATACACTCATTTTTAGTTCGTAGAGTTCAGGAGTGCCTTTGAACCGAGGCCACCACAGGCGTGGCTTTTTGATGATCAGTTGAGGATATTCTTCGGGAGTGAAGGTTACAATCTTCGTTTCGCCTCCGTAGAGTGCAATCTCTTTGGCAAAAGAAATGTCTTCTCCGGTAATTTCTCCTTTGACTGTGCATCTGACGCTGTCTTCCATTGGATTGGATACTTCGATGCTCGCCGTTTCTTTAGCCAGATCGTAGTATGGTTTTTGGAGTTCAGATTTGACGAACGGATAGCGTAGTGTTGCTTTGTCGGTTGCATAGAGCTGGATATCTTTCCAGATACCGGTATTACGGTCGCGGATACCATCCATAAAGGTGAAGTCCCAGCCGGCGCTCATCAGCATGGTTACGTTAAGACCAATGTTCCCATCACCTCCGTTGTGAAACTCACCATTGGCAGCACCCCATTTTTTAGGCTTCACGGTACCTGGCATATCAATAGGGTAAACCTTAATGGCTAAAGCATTGTTTTGTCCGACCTTAGCAAAGTCAGTGATATTGATATAATCTGGCTTGAACATTCCTGCCATATTTCCGAGCAGATGTCCGTTAACCCAGATTTCGGCTCTGTAATTGATGCCGTTCACTTGCAACCAAATGATCTTGTTTTTATAATTTTCAGGAATATTGAATTCTGTCCGAAACCAATACGTATACGTATCGCGCCCGGATTGGGCTAAGTCTGGAATAAGATTTTTCTCTAGTTTATTGTTCAGTCCGTAGTATGGCTCGGGATAGACTTTGTTATATACTAAAGAGTTTAAGACTGTTCCGGGGACGATCGCCGTCAACCATCGATCGGTTGAATAATTAATCTTTGAAATTGTCTCTGCTTGTTCTTTGACATCGGTGGCCTTGCACATTTTCCATACAAAGGATCCACTATGTCCTTCCTTTGAATTCAGATAAATGGAGTTCGAATTCAGATAGTAGTTAGGTACTTGTCCAAAGCAGAAACAAACGGAAGTGAAGAGTAACAGATTGATAAGTCTTATTTTCATGATTTATTGAATTATTTGTCGGGGAGTGCATCTCCTGGCGTTTTTGTAGCTGGGTCGTAAATAGCAACTCCAACTTTAGAGTCAGCACAACCATAGTAGAGGAACCATTTATTTCTGAAAAATGTCAATCCTTCAATGAATACAGTTCCATCTATGTATTGACCACTTTTTTCGAAAGAGGCTATCGGACGAAAGAAAGGAACATCTAACCTCTGCAAAGCTTTCATTGGATTTTTAGCATCGGTCAGCAATTGTCCGGCACAATAAGCTCCTGGTGTAAAACGGTTGTCACCTGTTTTGTCATTTTTGTTTTTACCATTGTATAGTAGAACAATTCCTTTATCTGTTAAGACGGAGGGTGGACCACATTCTGTCAACGCACTGTCAAAGAATCCATCACGAGGTTTGATGACGGCTGCGAGTTTATTTTTATTATCCAATACGGGTATCCAGTTTACCATATCTTCAGATGTAGCTGCTGATACTTGATGTTCCCCCCAATACATGAAGTATTTGCCGTTGATTTTGGCTAGTACTTGTTTGCCGTTTTTAATTTTTGTCACCATTGATCCGGATTTGCAAGCCATATCTTTGAATCGGCCACTATAAGCTTTTGCGAAAGCCGGTCCGTGTTTCACCCATTTGATTAAATCGCGTGAGGTTGCGATGCACAGACGAGGCACTTTGCGGTTCCATGCCGTGTATGCCATCACATATTGTCCGTCTTCCGTAGCAACGACGCGCGGATCTTCACATCCGCCCGGCCATTCGTATGCTTTCATATTGTCTTTGTCAGGATACATCACGGGTGTCGGACGACGTTGCATCGTAATTCCATCTTTTGATTCAGCGAGTCCGATACGTGAAGTACGTTTGCCAATTCCTGTTGCCGAATTATCTTCGGCACGATAGAGAACATATATTTTTCCATTCTTGACTACTGCTGCCGGATTGAATACATCACTTTCTTCCCAACCTACTTTTTCGCCTCGCATCGGGCAATAGAATTTGATGGTTGTATTGGGAGTAATGATCGGATTAACATTTTCTGGACGAACAAATCCGCCTAAAGTCCAGTCCGGTAAGATATTTTCCGCTGTAGCTACAGCTTTTATCTCTTGCGGTATCTGTTGAGCATTTGATTTGCAACAGACACATGTAATGATTATTAATACACTAATTATGATTTTACTATTCATGATATTTGGGTATAAAAATACAGGCGTTTACCTTATTGGGTGTAGAACGTCTGTATTTTTATATTTATTGTATTGTGACTGTTAGAATATCACTATAATTAATTACACCTTCTGTTTTAGCTGCTACACGAATATATATTTTGTTATCATTGGAATTGATCTTATATATATTCGAATTGAAATTTGGATTGCTAGTTAGATCAAAAGTGATAGTGCCTTCTGTATTTTTTACTGTTTGTCTGTCGGCATAATTGGCGGCGCCATTATCTACTCCCGGAGCAAAATTCCAATACCCATAAACTTCTGAGACATTATAATTACTGTTTGTCGGAGTTACTTTGTATGACACTGTGACCGTTTTGCCTGATACTTGTGCTGTTGCGCTAATACGTGCATATGGAGTCGCTTTGAGATCGAATGACGTTTGTCCGTTTACTGTAACCATTCCTTCGCAGGCAGAAACGAATGGACCATTCACGACAATCTTGTAATCGCAGTTGAATATTTTTGAGTTTTCATAAGTTCCATCCATTTTTGCATAAAAATCAACAGATTTTGTTGCATCTGTATTCTGTTCAAACATATTAATGATTACGCCTGTAGAGCCTTGTACCGGAAGAGGTATTGGTTTGTTTGTCTCGGCATCGTAAATAGTTCCTTTTATGCCACCGTTTGGAGCATCATAATTATCCAAGTCGTTGAGACAACTTGTTAAGCAAAGTAAACAGGCACTTGCTAGAAATAAATATATTTTTTTCATATTTGTCTGATGATTGTTTATTAATTGGTATATCCAGGATTCTGAACCAGTTTTGAATTAGAGTTCATATCATCTGAATTGATTTTAGTATAATAATTCATTTTTAAGAAAATACGTTTTTGTTTTGGAGTATTGTAACCTCTTTCGAAAACATATTTGCCATCGCGGATGTCGTACCAGGGATATAATGCGGTCCCTCGAAATCCGTTAAGACCTCCGTTGGTTACATCTTGATCAGCAATTCTCCAGCGTTTTAGATCCCAAAAACGATGTCCTTCAAAAGCAAGTTCAATTTTACGCTCATGTCGTACTCTGTCCATCGTAATGGTCGAAAGTAATGCTATTCCTGCACGTTGGCGAATAGCGTTTACAGCTTCTAGCGCTTCAGACGGTTTATTTAATTCCATTGCTGCCTCAGCTAAGTTCAGATAGATTTCTCCTAATCTAAAGACTGGCCATGGAGTTTCGGATTTGCCCATATTCATATCAGTCAGAGTCTCATCAAAGAATTTCTTTTGATAGAATCCTGTTTTTGAGGCATCTCCTGCATCAGCACCACCATCTTTACCTGATGTACTGTATACAACCCCATTTATTGTCACTTGATTTCCTCCGCCAGGTTGACTTGTCGCTACGTATTTTTCATTGTCGGATGCGATCACACCACGAATCCACTCTATAGTAGTCCCCTTACAAGATGAGCCGGGAAGATATATGGAAGCAAACAAACGTGGATCTTTATTAGCAAATAAATCGTATGGATTTGAGAAACGTAAAGGTTTTCCATTTCCATCTTCCAATTTTAATGTACCATCTGAACCATCAACATATTCGTATGAATCAATCATTTCGAGAGTCGGAGCTATCCCGCATCCCCAACCTCCTCCTCTGTATGAGAAAGGAGCATTTCGTTTATCCCAACTATGGCCTTTTCCTCCTGCTACATTATATTGTTTTTGGAAAATGTATTCTCCGTTATCTCCATTTCCCTTTAGAAACATATCGCAATAATTTTGAGCTCTATTATCAGGTTTCTTATTGTAGAGTGCATATATCCCAGAATTGAGAATTGCTTTTGAAGCTTCGTAAGAGGCCTGGAAAAATCGAGTTGCTTCCGATGCAGGAATGCCAACAAGACCTTCTGACTCTACATCTCCGTATTTTGCAATCGAACCTGCATATAAAGCGGCTCTTGAACATAAAGATAAGGCGGCCCATTTGGTGGCGCGATATTTGGTAGAAGCATCACGTGTTGATGGGAGTGCTTCTGCTGCCTCTTGGCATTCTTTTACAATAAAATCGTATACTTCAACTTCTTTATTCCGTGGCACCATCAATGATTCTACATGATTAACATCATAAGTTTGTGATTCGTTTATTAGAGGAACGCCACCATATCTTTTAACTAAAGTAAAATAATGCATGGCGCGTAGGAACCGAACTTCTCCTAATAATGATTTTTTATCTGATTCAGATAGTGATGTAGCCTCGTTTAATTGCGCAATAAAATCATTGCAGTTTCGGATTAGCTTATAGCGATCAGAAAATTTCTGTTCAAACAACGCATCCTCATAAGTATAGGTTGCATTGCCATTCTCGAAAGCTGGAGCTTTTTGGAAGGACCCTTGCGCTTCATCGGACATTGATGACAGATTCATTAATCTCCATGCATCGCTATACCAATAATCAAAATCTTCTAATTGCAAGCCATCATATAAATTTACCAATACACCATTAATCAGTTTAGGATCTTTCCAGACCTGTTCAGGCGTTATAATATCAAATGATTCCTTATCAAGATAACTAGAGCAAGCTGTCATACCAAACAGAATCAAACTACAGCTAATACTTTTTATAATTGTTGTTTTCATATTGTTTGTAATTACATTAAAAAGTTAGATTAACACCGAAATTGAATGTTTTCATTTGAGGATAGTACCTTAATGAACTTTCACTGTTCTCAGGGTCCATATATTTCATGATTCCTTCTCTGCTTGTAAATGTTAGCATATTGAAGCTATTCAAATATATACGTAATTTGTCAATACCTAAATTGTCTATCCATTTTTTGGGGAAAGTATAACCTAATTCCAATGTTTTTAAACGTAGATAATTGGCTTTATGCATAGTCCAAGTATTATTACTTTCATTTGCGGAAAATCCTGTTGGGCGGAGAGCTGGCATGTATCCGGGAATCCATTTACTATTCATGTCGGATGGGTTTTCTCTATGCCAACGATCCAACCAGATGGCGAATCCATTTCCCAATCCCTGCTGAATAAAAGGAGCCATAACATCTCCACTGATAAATACTTCATGACCGGCTGCACCCTGGAAAAATATAGTCAAATCAAAACCTTTATATTCACCAGATAAATTCAAACCATAATACATGCGTGGAGTATTTCCGTGTCCAATCGGTTTATTGTCTTTATCATCAATGATTCCGTCATTATTTACATCTTCAAATCGCAGATCGCCTGGCATTAATGATTTATTACCATTATTGTCTTGGATAGGCGCATTCAAAATTTCGTCGTAACTTTGAAATTGTCCTATGACTTTCTTTCCCCACTGGATATTTTGATAACGATCATTGCTGTTGTTTCGCCAATCGTCGTACATATTTGATGAAGCAGCACGCTCAATATGTCTATTGTATATGCGCGTTGTTGAGAAATTCGTTTTAATGTCATAAGTGAAGTCATTGATTTTATTATGGTGTCCTAAAACGATTTCAAAACCTTTCGTTTTATCGGAGTTTAAGTTTTCTTGAGGTAAAGTTTGGCCGAAGGTCGTTGGCAATGAAAGTTGCCTTGTTGCTAATAAGCCATCGCGTTTACGAATGAAGTAATCGAATTCTGTTGTGATCAAACCGGAAATTAGCGATGCTTCAAAGCCTACATTTGCAGTGGTGGACTTGTACCAGGTCAGGTTTGTATTTGGCATACCTTTATCTTTAGCC
This sequence comes from Parabacteroides sp., assembly GCA_028707405.1. Taxonomy (GTDB): domain Bacteria; phylum Bacteroidota; class Bacteroidia; order Bacteroidales; family Tannerellaceae; genus Parabacteroides. The sequence continues at coordinate 11,717 of JAQWBH010000004.1, forward strand.
CCGTTTGAAAGTCCACTTGAACCTAAGACATAATTACCTGATGGATACGTGTAGCCGGTTAAGTATTGATATGCAGCAAAATCCCCCTCATCACCGACTTTACCATAAGAACCTCTTATTTTGAAATTGCTGAACATGGGCAGTGCTTCCTTAAAGAAATCTTCTTCAGAAATACGCCAGCCTAATGAAGCAGCAGGAAAAAATCCCCATCGTTTATCCGGATCAAATTTGTAAGAACCATCGTAACGAAAACTAAATTCAGCTAGGTATTTGTTTGCATAAGCGTAGTTTATACGACCAACCAGGCCTTCATGGGCTGATACAGATGCGTTTCCATCGTTACTGATATTTGTCTTATCGCCAGCTCCCATTTGATCTATCGCGCCAACAGTAAATTGACGATAAGCTTTAACCCAATCTGTTCGATCATTATAAAATTCCCATAAAGCTAATACACCAATATCGTGCTTTCCGAAAGTGTTTTTGTAGTTGAGAGAAATTTGTCCATTAGGCTTGAAATAGTTGTCTGACTGAGTAGTTAACTCTGAAATAGTATGACTTCCTGTAACGTTGTAAGCCTCTGTAGATTGGTTATAAGCATATTCATAATACTCTTTATACCACTGACGTGTATATTGGTTATTGTAATCGTATGCAAGTAAGGTTTTTGCAGACAGACCCTTTAACCAGGGTATTTCCCAATTGAAGGTTATAGAACCATTAAATTCTCTTCTATCTCTACGATCATAACCAATATTATCTATGTTTGATAATTGAACCGGATTCCCTTTATCCCCCGGATTCGACCAATAGTTTTCATTATTATTAGCGTATATTGCATTTACTGGTTTTGCCATTTGTATACTACGTGTTATTGGATCTGCTTCATACGGCTTATTACGAGTGTCAAGTCGACCGCTTAATTGTAAATCAACAGTAAATCCTTTTACTATTTCAGCACTTATGTTGGAACGAACATTATATTTCTTGAAAGAATAATCTTTTGATTTATAAATACCCTCCTGATCAGTATATCCAAGTGAGAAATAGTACTTTATTTTTTCCGCTCCGCCGGAAATGCTTAGATTATGATACATATTCGGAGATGTTTTACGAATAACTTCTTCATACCAGTCCGTGGTTCCGATTCCTTGTTTGAAACGGTCTAAATCTTCGTTTGAATAAGGGGCTGTTATACCAACATTTTGCTGGGCTTCGTTATATAAAGTTGCATATTCGTATCCATTTAGTAGTTCGGGATATCTGGTAATATTTTGAATTCCGACATATCCGTTATAGTCAATTTTCGGCTTGCCGATCTGGCCTTTTTTGGTCGTAACCAAAATAACACCATTGGCTCCTTTAAATCCATATACTGCTGCGGATGCATCTTTTAATATGCTGATAGATTCAATGTCGTTGGCATCCAGTTGCTTAAAATCGCGTTCAACGCCATCTACAATCACTAAGGCACTGCCGAAACCTCTGATATCTATTGAGGCCGCATCATCTCCAGGAGCACCACTTCTTTGAACAGCTCTGAGACCAGGTAATTTCCCCGCTAAAGTATTGGTTACATTTGCCGTTTTAACGGTTGTGATATCTTTTGCTTGTATTGAAGCTACAGAACCCGTAACAGATGCTCGTTTTTGAACACCGTAACCGACCACTACTACTTCACTCAATGTTTCTGTGTCTTCAGATAATTTTATATTTATTGAAGAGACGTTACCGACAACAAATTCTTTTGTTTTGTATCCGATAAATGAAATGATTAGAGTGGCATTATTCTTTATTTCTAAAGTGAAATGACCGTCAGCATCTGAAATAGTTCCATTTTGTGTCCCTTTTTCGATGATGTTTGCTCCAATAATAGGCTCTCCGCTTTCATCTGCAATGATGCCCTTAATTATTTTAGTTGTTTGCAGGCTGCTGTTTTTCTCCATTGTTTTAGGAGAAAGAACAATATAAGATCCTTCGACCTTGTATGAGACTGTATTTCCAAATAAGCGATATAAAACATCTTCTAGTGAAGTATTTTTCACCCTTAAGGAAACCATTTTATCCACATTTACTCCCTTGTTGTAAATGAATAACATCTTTGTCTGGCTTTCAATGTCGCTTAAGACATTTTCAAGCTTAACATTGTTTCTGTTTAATGTAATTCGCATGTTCTGTGCATTCACTACTTCTGCTTCTATATATATGCTGCAAGCGAAAAAAAGAATAGCGGTAGTTTTTAAAATGCGAGATACACGCAGTAATTTTTTTTTCATGATCTCAATAACTTAATTTATTTAATATTAGACTGAATAATAATATATTATCACTTCATCTGTGCAAATTGATCTTTGTTGTTTACCAGATATGTATTTCATTCCCATTTTCACGCTCATAGGTAAAATGTGCATCTTGTTGGAGCGCTTTTAATATTTCTTCTATTCCATCAGAGATGCGGAATTTTCCACTACACTCGTAATGATCTAATTTGGAATTTTCAATGACAATAGTTAAACCATAGTTTTTCTCTATTTTTTTCATCAGATCTCTAAAGCTGATATTTTTGAAAGCAATCAAACCATCTTTCCAACTATAAGGATTGAAATCTGTGATAGGAGAAACAACTAATTCATCATTAGTTAGATTAACTAAATTGTTTGGCTTTAGCAAAACGTATTTGTCCGGATGCCTATTATCGGTGACTTTTACACTACCTCGCATTAATGCTGTCGAAAAGCTATTATTTTTATAGGCGTCCACATTGAATAATGTCCCTAATACCTCAATATCACAATGTCCGGCATGGACTATAAACTTTTTGTTTTTTTCTTTTGCTACATCAAAAAGTGCTTCACCTTCCAAAAATACTTCTCGTTTTTTTCCATTGAAAGATAGAGGATACGACATTTTTGATAAGGCATTTAACCAAACATGAGTTCCATCGGTTAATTGTATTTCAACTCTCTGGCCTGCTGGAACAGCCACAGTATTGTAGGCAATAGATGGTGTTATATTTTCTTTTTTTAGATAGGATATGCTGTAAAGAATGAATAGGGTAATGATTGCTGCTGCAACACTTCCAATGATAGTTCTGAATGAGATTTTTTGGGGGTGTAAAATGTCTTTTGTAGAATCGCTGAATTGTATTGCATCGAAAATTTTTCGTTCATTAAAGAGAATAATTCTATTGTGCTCGTCTTCATTAACCCATTTCCGTATTTGGGTTATGTCTTGATCAGTTGCACGACCTTCAAACATTTTGTATAGTACTTTCTTGTTCATATTTTTTGTTTCTATTATAAGGGTAGATGAAAGAAGGCTTACCCTAAACAAAAAGTAAGGTTTTTGGGATTTCTCATAATTAGGCCTTGGTTTGCAATAAGGAAGGGCACCAGAATTTACGAATAAAAGAAATCAAATACAAATAGTAAACAAGGTAAGTAATCTTTTAGGTTTTTGCGAAGTGCTTCAAGAGCATTGCTAATGTGGTATTCCACGCTTTTAACAGACAAGCCCATTTCTTGAGCTATTGTTTGGTAATTTTTCCCTTCGTATCGATTCATGATGAATATTTGGCTGGTTTTTGAAGGGAGCTGATCTAAGGTTTTTTTTATTAAGTCTTGTATTTCTTCACTAAATAAATCTTCGGGATTGCATTCTTCCAAACTTGAAATCCGGGTCTGTAATTCCCATTCCTTGTTTGATAGCATATTTTCAGCTATACTATTCCATGTACGTTGTCTTTGTAAGTATGCCAAACATTTGTTCTTAATGATTACTAAAATATAGAGAGGTACATTTTTTACATCTTGAAGCTTTTCACGGTTTTCCCAATAATAGATGAGGCTTTCTGCAACAATATCCTCAGCATCTTCATTATTATATATGTAAGATGACGCAAATCGGATATATCTATTTTGATAGTCAGAATAAATGCGGTTAAATAACTCTATGTAATTCTTTTCATTCATTTATTTTGTAGTATTCATACATATGATTTTTTATTGAAATACATTTTATCTAACTATGATTGCGATTTTCAATTGATAAAAAATAACGATAAAAGAAGGTTGCCTTCTTTTATCGTTTGTCGTTTTTTTACTTTTGGGGGTATCCAACTGGATTGTTCATAATGAGAATCTGGTTGTCGGTCAGCTTTAGTGATTGCTTTAAGGCCTCTTTTTCCATGCTGGCTCGAGGAACTGTTATGAGGCCCGTTGCAGCACAGAAAAGGTTGATGTTTTGACAAACCGTACCAACATCGACTGCTCCCATAATTGTATTCATCTCTTTACTCGCCATTGAACCAAATCGAGAAATGTCTGATACCAAAACCAAACTTACAGGCGCCGCTTTTACAAAGTCTTGCCCGCCTGCAACGTCGCCGCGAAGATCTTTGGAAACTACAGGCTTTAATGCCTGGTTTTTCGCGTCGTACAAATAAGCACCGCTTTTCATGATTACATAAATATCGACATCCTGTTTGTTCATAGCAGAAGGTGCTGTTCGTTTACCATCACTACGGTTAATTCCATTTGCAGCCCATAACAAGTCAGATAAGTCCTGAAGACTTAACTCTTTGGAAGAAAAATCGCGAACGGAATGTCGCTCGGACAACGCTTTCATGACTGTTGTACCACGGCTCTTATTAGGAGCATTCAGTTTAATTTGTTTTTGTGCATTCATACTCATAATTAGAAATAATGAACATACGATAAATAATAACTTCTTCATAGGAATTACATTTAAATTGTTACAAATATAGCCAAAACCTTATGAATGATACAGCAAAATACATTTTTTATAAATCTTTATGCGAGTATAAATACGTCACTTTCGTAATTATGAATTATTTTTGCCCCGGTTAATAAGTGAGGAAACTTTTCTGAGTTATTGTTTTTCGTTTTACATCCATGATTTTTCTTTTTCATGAATAAAAACGAAAATGGGAAAGGATTATCATCATCTTTGCCAAATATTTATTTAACAAATAATAAATTCCATGAGAAGAGAGTTTTGTTTCATTCTACTGTTGTTTCTATCTGTGTTCACCCAAGCACAAACCGGTAGTTCCGGATTTACTATTAAAGGGCAGGTTGTCGATTCTTTATCAAATGAATCCGTTCCCTACGTTACGTTGAGAATTTCAGTCGCTTCAGCACCGGCGAAGGTAATAAAGCTATTAGCCTGTGATGAGGATGGGAGGTTTACGGCATCCATGGCTGCCGGGAAATATATTATGAAAATGGAATCTATAGGGAAGCTCCCTGCAGTAAAGCGCTTTACTCTTTCTGGAAATAATAAAGTGCTTGATTTGGGGAAGTTATTGATGAACGATGATACACAGCACTTGAATGAAGTGACGGTAACGGCTCAAAAACCATTGGTGAAAGTGGAAGTTGATAAACTGACATACAGCCTGGAAGATGACCCGGAGTCCGTAACCAGTAACGCTCTTGATATGTTTCGCAAAGTACCGATGCTTACGGTCGATGGCGATGATAACATACAACTGAAAGGTTCCTCCAACTATAAAATATATATGAATGGTAAACCTTCTAATCTACTGAGCGGTAGCAATGCGTCTCAGGTCTTGAAAAGTATGCCGGCCAGTTCAATAAAAAACATTGAGGTTATCACGGATCCTGGATCCAAATATGATGCCGAAGGAGTGGGAGGTATTATTAATATTGTGACAGCAAAAAATGCCATTCAAGGTTATACAGGAAGTGTTCGTGCTAACGTCAGCACACTAGGCCGAATAGGCGGTGGCGGCTATCTTTCTCTTAAAGCCGGCAAGCTGGGCTTGACAGCTAATTATGGTTATAACCGACAAAACTCTCCTTGGAATGATTCTTATTCTGAACGTATCACCGACAATGATATGCTCACACATACGAAGTCTATTTTGAAAGAGGCAGGACGAAGCAAAAATAAGGGACCGTTTAATTTCGGTAATCTTGAGGCTAGTTATGAGTTCGATACATTGAATTTGGTATCGGTTGGTGCCAATCTTTTCAATGGAAATATGAGGAGTATATCGGAACTGCAGGCCGCATTGAATACAATGAATGGTAATGCCATATCTACAATTCCGTTTTACAACTATAATCGTTATAGTAATACAAAAGAAACATTCGGTTCAACAGATATAAATGTGGATTATCAACATTCTACTCATAAAAAGGATGAGATGCTGACTTTATCATATCGCTTTAGTCATATGCCTAATAATAGCGACGGACATACTGACTTGTCCGATGTAAACAATTACTATCTGGCAAGTACTTATCCGAAATGGAATGTGAATGATGCTGCCACCAACGAACATACAGCTCAGGTTGATTATACCACACCTACGCTTAAGGATCAGACCTTTGAAACCGGTGTAAAGTATATTTATCGTCAAAGCAAGAGCAATACATTGGAGCAGATTTATAACGATTCGACAAAGAGGTGGGAAGATCATTCGCGCGATAACAGTGACTTCCGTCATACACAGCATATTTATTCGGCTTATTTGGGCTATCTGATCAAAGTAAGCAAGTTTGGCTTTAAGGCAGGTGTTCGTGCAGAGGGTACAAGTCTTAATGCTAAGTTTGCAAGGAACGCTGGGATGAATTTCAACACCAATTATTTTGATATTGTACCCAATGCGACGTTGACATATCAGCTTGATATGTCAACGCAACTTCGTTTGGGTTACAACATGCGTATTCAGCGTCCGGGAATCTGGTATCTGAATCCGTATATTGACGACACGAACCCTCAGAATGTTTCTCAAGGCAATCCTAAGCTGGATTCAGAAAAAAGTAACAATGTCAATTTTAATTTCAGCAAGTTCGCTCAAAAGTTTAGCATTAACGCCAGTCTGACTTATTCATTCCTAAACAACTCTATTGAACGGTACAGCGAAGTAGCCAACTTCCCGTCTACCGATCCTCGTTCCAAGTATAATGGCGCTATTTGGAATACTTATGGCAACATCGGCAAGAAGCATCAGGTAGGTATGTTCCTTTATGGAAACTGGAACCCTATTCCTCTGTTCCGTATTTATTTGAATGGGGGTATCGATTATTCCAATATCAAGAGTGTCTCAATGAATATGAGCAACGATGGTTTTAGTGAGCGTATTTTTGCTGGGACACAGTTTAATCTTCCCAAAGATTTCCGTATAGATTTGCAGGGGGGAGCCTTTAGTCCGGGAATTCAATTACAGAGTAAACGTTCGGCCTTTTATTTTGCCGGTGTCAATGTGAACAAAGACTTTTTTAAAAAGAAACTGACAATTTCAGTCAGTGCTCAGAATCCATTCTGGAAAACGATGAAAATGAAGAATACAACAACCGGAACAGGTTTTGAAAGCACTTCAACGACATGGCGCAATTCACGTGATTTTCGATTTAGCATCTCTTATCGCTTTGGTACGATGAAGGGACAAATTAAGAAGATACGTCGCGGTATCTCTAATGATGATATGAAAAGTACCGGTAACAACGAAAGTTCGGGACAGTCTATGTAATAGTAGAAAATACTATAGGTTATTATGGAGTCGATTCTTGTGAATCGACTTTGTTTTTATGGAGGTCTTTGATTCTTTGAATAAAAACCTTACTTTTGTTGATGTAAAAAATGTATCAGAACGGATGCATCATGTTTCGAGCAATTTGTAAATGGAAAACATACATGAAAACAAGTAAATTGATTTGGGTACTGGCGATATTAGTTCTATGCTCAAGCAGTATGTACGGCGGTGGTTGGAAAGCCAAACACGTAGTATTAATAGGTCTGGACGGTTGGGGCGCTTATAGTGTAAAGAAAGCCAACATGCCTAATGTAAAGAGACTAATGGCTGAAGGGTCTTATACACTTAAGAAACGTTCGGTACTTCCTTCGTCGAGTGCTGTAAACTGGGGTTCAATGTATATGGGTGCCGGTCCGGAGCTTCATGGATACACTGAATGGGGTTCGAAAGTGCCAGAGCTACCTTCGCGCGTAACGGATGAAGATGGTATTTTTCCGACGATTTTCGGACTATTGCATCGTGCTTATCCAAAGGCCGAAATCGGCTGTATCTGCGAGTGGGATGGAATCCGCTATGTTGTCGATACATTGGCTTTGAACTTTGATAAGCATGTTGAGAATGCTTTGGATAATCCAACTGAAACGGCTCGCGTTGCCGTGGAATATATTAAGAGAGCTAAACCGACCTTGGTAAATATTGTATACGACGAACCCGATCATGTTGGTCACAAGATAGGTCATGACACCCCTGCCTATTACGACAAGATGGCTGAACTCGACGGTTATATTGGACAAATTATTCAGGCCGTAAAAGAGGCCGGTATCTATGATGAGACTATCTTTATCGTCACAGCAGATCATGGTGGAATCAACAAAGGGCATGGTGGAAAAACTATGCTTGAGATGGAAACCCCGTTTATCATCTGTGGCAAGAATGTCAAGAAAGGCTATGAGTTCACCGAAAGCATGATGCAGTTTGATTGTGCTTCAACAATTGCTTATATCTTTGGATTGAAGCAGCCACAAGTATGGATCGGCCGTCCGATGACACAGGTATTTAAATGAGTTCCTTTCTGAAAAAGTATTTCTTTTTTGGAAAAACAGTAAAAAGTACATTTATTTCTATCAAAAAGTAGCAGAATGATAGAAATAAATGTATTTTTACATCAGATATGAAAAACAAATGAGGATATGAGTATGTTGAAGAGTTTTCCTAGAACTTTTTGGGTCGCCAATGGAATAGAGTTGTTTGAACGCTGGGCATGGTACGGCTTTTTTATGCTGTTTGCAAACTATCTGACTGGTTCGTCCGATGCTGGTGGTCTTGAATTTTCACAAGCACAAAAAGGAATACTGATGGGTGTAGGTACGGGGATCCTGTATTTTCTGCCAGTGCTTACGGGAGCCATTGCTGACCGCTATGGATATAAGAAGGTGCTTTTTCTTGCTTTCCTCGTTTATATTTCTGCATTTATTCTCCTTCCGATGTTTTCTACATTCACCGGTGTATTCTTGATGTATCTTTATCTGGCTGTCGGTGCGGCGCTTTTCAAGCCGATTGTTTCTGCTACAGTCTCTAAGGTTACAAATGAAAGTAATTCGTCTATCGGTTTTGGTATTTATTATATGATGGTGAATGTCGGAGCTTTTCTCGGGCCATTGGTGACATTGCTTTTTAAAAGTTCTTCGTATCTCATTTTTTATGTTTCGGCCGGATTTATTGCGATGAACTTCATCCTTCTGTTCTTTTACAAGGAACCTGGCAGGAGGGAACGTCAGGATGCAGAAAATTTGATGTCTACTTTTGCTGCGATCTTTCGGAATATGGGAAGCATTCTGAAGGATACCAAGTTTCTGATTTTTCTGCTTATTATTGCAGGCTTTTGGACGATGTATAACCAGCTGTTTTTTACATTACCTGTTTTTATTTCGCAGTGGGTTGATACGAGCATGCTTTATTATTTTTTTCATCAGTATGCACCGTTTATCAGTAAGAACTATAGTCTGTCGCCTGGAGTAATGGATCCTGAGTTTATTACTAATATGGACTCTATGTTTATCATCCTCTTTCAGGTCTTGGTATCGAGTATAGTGATGCGACTAAAACCACTTCGTTCAATGATGTCAGGTTTTTTGGTTTGTGCCATTGGTATGTCATTGACATTGGCGTTTAATAATGTGTTTTATACGATAACCGCTCTGTTCTTCTTTTCGTTTGGAGAGATGGCAGGTTCTCCTAAAATTACTGAGTATATCGGCAGCATTGCGCCTTCCGACAAGAAAGCACTTTATATGGGTTATTCGTTTATTCCGATGTGTCTAGGAAATGTGATGGCCGGGATTATTTCAGGCACCGTTTATCAGCATCTTTCCGACAAAGTATCTATGGTTCGTGAGTTGGCAGTCGATAAAGGGCTTCAGATTACCGACGGGCTGTCCAATAACGCCTATTTTGAAGAGGTTGCCAAGCAATTGAATATGACACCCGACGCACTAACCCAAATGCTTTGGCAGCAATATCATCCGTCGCGCATCTGGATTGTCGTACTTTCGATAGGTGTTGGCGCCGCTTTGTTACTGTATGTCTATGACCGTCTCACTTCACGGATGAAGTCCCAGAAGTAACTATTATTTATTGTATGGATATGACTTATTTTTTAGTTTGTCAGTTTATAAGGAAAATCCAAGCCATAAAGAAATCATAAAAGTATGGTCGTTATCAGTTTTGTTTTTGAACATATGCCTCAATGTAGACAGATAGCTGGAAGCGCTATCTATTAGGTAGTGATTTAAATGATAGTTTATGCCGACAGTTGTTTTTAATGAGTAATTCATCTGCTTCACTCGGTCGTAGTCGGTGATCTCGTTATTGCCAACATTGATGGTCAGTTGTGGTCCGATTCATCCATAAATAGTTACTCTAGGAAGATCATGTTGTACGATTCACTTGTTGGTTATTAATTGCAAAATAATTGATCTGTGTGCGGTACAAACGTCAATAATGCTTACATTTGTCCATCATAATATTAAAATAATCTGTTTCATGAGAACATTTAAATCAATTTTGCTGACAGCGATTGCCACAACAATGTTTGTAGGTTCGATGCAGGCACAACTTCCGAAAGAAACGGAGGTACAGAAAACCGAACGTTTGCAATGGTGGACCGATGCACGTTTCGGGATGTTTATTCACTGGGGTTTGTATGCGCTTCCGGCTCGCCATGAGTGGGTAAAGAATCAGGAACGTATTACTACTGAAGATTATCAGAAGTATTTTGATCATTTCAATCCCGATATGTTCGATCCGAAAGCATGGGCAAAGATGGCTAAGGAGGCGGGAATGAAATATGTAGTTATCACATCAAAACATCATGAAGGATTCTGCCTCTGGGATTCAAAATACACCGATTATAAGGCGACTAATACGCCTATAAAGAAAGACTTGCTCAAGGAATATGTGGATGCTTTCCGTGCTGAAGGTCTGAAGGTCGGTTTTTACTATTCATTATTGGATTGGCATCATCCTGATTTTACGATCGATCGGAATCACCCGCAGCGCTTGGGCGAAGAGGCAACAGAGGCCGACTATGCTAAGCTGAACAAAGGAAAAGATATGGCCAAATATCGTCAGTATATGAAGGATCAGGTTACCGAGCTGCTCACGAACTATGGTAAGATCAGCATCATCTGGTTTGATTTTTCTTATCCTGGCAAGAATGGTAAAGGACACAAAGACTGGGATTCGGAAGAGTTATTGAAACTGGCTCGTAAACTGCAGCCGGGCATCATCGTCGACGATCGTTTGGACTTGAAAGACGTCGAAGGTGGTTGGGATTTTACAACGCCAGAGCAGTATAAGGCTGACAAATGGCCGGAATATAATGGCAAACGCGTACCATGGGAAACCTGTCAAACTTTTTCCGGTTCGTGGGGATATTATCGTGATGAGCATACTTGGAAAAGCCCGGCTCAGCTGCTCGAATTATTGATTGAATCAGTTAGCAAGGGTGGAAACCTGTTGCTCAATGTAGGCCCTACAGCACGCGGTGTTTTTGATCAACGAGCTCAAGACCGCTTGAAAGCTATGGGCGATTGGATGAAGTTCAACAACCGTTCTATTTATGAATGTACCGAAGCACCGGCCGAGTTTAAAGCGCCGGCTAATACTCTGCTTACTTACAATCCGAAAACAAACAGACTGTATATTCACTTGCTCGACTATCCTATGGGCAGTATGAGCGTTGCTTTTGGTGATAAGATTGATTATGTACAGTTCCTGCATGATGCTTCCGAAATTAAGATGAAGAAGAATGGTGACGGTTCATGTATTCTTTTGCTTCCGATAGAGAAACCGAATACTGAGATCCCGGTTTTGGAAGTGTTCCTGAAAAAATAAGTTTTCTACAATAGAATAAAAGCCTTCTCTTCAGATTGCCAATTTCCGATTGACAGTTGAAAAGAGTAGGCTTTTTTTAATGAGTGATGAACCAGCTCGTCACCTTTTCGCTGTATGTTCTTGAGATAGGAATATCCGACACCCCTTCGATGCCGAAATCGATGTAAGCACCATCTTTTTCTCTGCGGATCATCTTTACCTGGTCGAAATTTACCATGAATGAACGGTGGCAGCGTAGTACGTTTGTGTTTTCCAATGATTCTTCAATAGCCTTCAGCGTATTACGGAGCATAAACTTTGTCAAGACGCCTTTATTCAGGTACCAGACGCATACGTAGTTGTCCGCCGATTCCAGATAAAGCAGATTCGTCCCTTTGATGGAAAGGCGCAGTTCGTTTTTTTCGTCGTAGAAAGAGAATACATCTTGTTTACCTGCTGCTTCAATCTTTTCTTCTGCAAGTAGCGACAATTGACGTTCTTTTTCCTTATAAGAAAAATATAGATGTAGCGCTGAATAGGGCAAGAGTAGCACCAAGCTGGTATTGATGGCCGATTCTTTAAAAGCGGCCATGTATTCGCGTTCGGGATTAAGTGAAATGGTGTAGATGGTGTAAAATAGGGACATGAAGAAAATTTCCAGAAAAATCCACAAAGCATAACCACTATAAGTGATGTCGTGTTTTCGTCCCCAGTAATACATAATGATACGACTGATGACAACTACCAATACGCCGGTCAGAATAATCAGGCTCGAAAAGATGAAGAATTTGAATTCTGATACGTTGTACCATGCTAATGAGCTGAACGGTTTATAAATGTTGATGAATACCAGAGCAAATAATGCTGTTAACAGAATAAGGCGAATAATATTCTGTTTTTCGTAGATGTAGGATGGTATCTTTTTATGATCTTGATAGTTCATGAAATGCATTTTTATTGGAAACAAATGTACGATATTTCTTTGAACGTTCGCCACGCATTTGAATATTTCATCCCTAAATGCGACTTTATGTCCCTAAAAAAGGGTGTATATACCTTTTATTTTGAAGCTTCATTATTGTGTTGTTTTTTTGCAGAAAAATGAATGATATAATGAATATTTCAGTTCGTACAAAACAATTGAGCCGCCTGTTTTCTTTCGAGAAAAAGGTGCTTTTGGATGATTCGCCTGTTGAAATGCTTCCGTTTCATTTTACAGAGATGTTGGGGTTGTCTGAGATTGATACATTTCAGCAGGATCTTGCCATAACAGGATTCTGTAGCGACAAAGATAATATGATCAAGGAAAATAAATCTTTCTCTTATGTTATTTTTGCACCGTCAGGGTGCGAGAAATTTAACAAGGCCATCATTTTATTACACGGATTGAACGAACGTAGTTGGGAAAAGTATCTGGCATGGGCCGAGTATTTGGTCAGACAGACAGGCAAACCGGTTATTTTATTTCCCATATCTTTTCATATGAATCGTACACCGATGGGATGGTGCAACCCGCGCGAAACACTCAAGTGGGTTAATGTGCGTAAAGAAAAAGAGGAGCAACTGAGTAATGCTACTTTTGCAAATGTTGTATTAAGCAGTCGTGTAACAATTGATCCGTTGCGTTTTTATGCTTCCGGCAGACAGTTTATTTATAATATTCTTCAATTGGTACGCACAATAAAGAATGGTATTCATCCATTGTTTGTTGAAGATACATCTATTAGTTTTTTTGCTTATTCTATTGGGGCAATGTTATCGCAGATTCTGTTTATTGCAAACCCGGATCAGTTGTTTGGCAATATGCGGTTGTTTATGTTCTGTGGAGGCTCTATTTTTAGCGAGATGAATGGTAATGCACGCGATATAATGGATAATGTGGCATTTGGTAAGTTACTTCAATATTATCATCATGATTTTATTGAAAGGCGTCCATTACCCCCTTCATTTAAAAATGATAATCTGGAACAGGCTTTTAAGGCGATGATTTGTCCTGAAGTAATGAAAAGCAAGCGCGAAGATTTCTTTAACAGTGCCGCAGACCGAATTCGTATCATTTCTTTGAAAAATGATGTCGTAATGCCCACATTTGGAATTATTGATGCATTGGGAAAGTGCTCTGATGTAATATTGGAGGAGAAGGATTTTCCATTTCCATATTCTCATCAATGGCCGTTTCCGCTCTATTCAAAGACTGACCCGGAAGTGATTGAACAATGTTTTAAAAGTGTTTTTGATAAAGTGGCAGCATTCCTTTGACAATCAATAAAACAGACATGGACTACATATACTGGGTCTGTGTCCATGTCTGAATAATTTGCTCAATATGCAATCGTACTATTGTAGCGTGATCGTATTCTTTATATTTTATTTGAACAGGAGTGGAGCGAACTCTGACAAATAAATACGCCAGTTTTTCCAGATATGTCCACCATCGCTTTCACGATAGGTATATTTGTAGTTTTTCTCGTCCAACAGTTTCCGATAGTCTTTGTTTGCTTGATATAGGAAGTCTGTTTTACCGATACCTATCCAATATAGTTTGGGTTTCTTATCAAACTGTATTTTCAGTTTCTGTTCCAAATTCTGGTAAACGGGTGACTTTGAATTCTTGTTTGGCATGATAGCCGCCGAGAAAAGACCGACGTAGTCGAACATGTCTGGATAATATTTTGATATATGGATAGAGTGGAATCCACCCATCGAAAGTCCGGCAATGGCACGGCCGTTTTTCGCTTTTACTACGCGATATCGGCTTTCAATAAACTTCACAATATCCGGGAATGAGGATTCATAAGAACCTTCCATGGATGTGGCCATTCCCATTGATGGTTTGAACATACCAGCCTCCGATTCGCCTGGAGCTGCTTCCATTCCCGTATAGCCGTTAGGCATGACAACAAGCATCGGTTTAGCTTTGCCTTGTGCAATCAGATTGTCGAGGATCTGTGTAGCACGGCCTAATGTCGCCCAAGCTTCTTCGTCGCCACCGGCGCCATGCAGCAAGTAAAGGACCGGATAGCGTTTGCCACTCGTTTCATAACCTGCCGGAGTATAAACGGTCAGACGTCGTGTAGTGCCAAGTGTAGGACTGTTATACCAAACTTTTGCAACGGTTCCGTGCTCCACCTTGTTGACCTTGTATAGATCGGCCTGACCTCCACCAATGATAAATATGTTTGTTACAGTAGCCACATCGCGACTTAGGTATACATTATTAGGATCAGTTGTTTTGATGCCATCTACAATGAATGAGTAGCCATACAATTCGGAAGGGAGTGGTTCGGGTGTCGTGTATTCCCATACGCCGTTTTTACCTTCGGTCAGATCTGTTACTCCCGGGACATCCATTTCTCCAAACTGCGTTTTCATCTTTTGAGGAGGCAGGAAATCTCCGGTTATTTGTACCCTTATAGCTTTGGGAGCCGAGAAACGAAATGTTACCGTGTTGTCCGGATGAATCTCGGGTGATTCAATGGTTTGTCCGCCAAACAGCGCTTGCTGTGCGAACGTCCATGCACATAAACAGGCAAGGATCATCGTAATAGATAATTTTCTCATAACTTGTTTTTCTTTTAATGATATTATTGATATTATAGCTATGCAGCACCGATAATCGAAAAGTGATGTACTTACTTATACGACCCTGCTTGTCGTATTGAGTTTATGCAAAGATAAAAAAAGGACGTGTAATTAGCACGCCCTTTCTTTATTTTATTTACTTTAAAACGATAACTTTATAGCGCGGAACTAAAAGTTTCATGATGATCCATCCCAACAGGTAAGCAAAAGCACAGATGCAGAATATAACGAAGTAGCCTGCCGGTTTGCCAACGAATCCCATAAATGTCATTTGCGTGTGATCGGCATAAACGAACAGGTTCCCTGCCGTCTTTTGCATGATCATTGAACCTATACCTCCAGCCATGCCGCCGATGCCGGTTATACTTGCGATGGCACATTTAGGGAACATGTCGCCGACAGTTGAGAAGATATTGGCTGACCATGACTGATGCGCTGCACAGCCAATGCCGATCAAAATTACAGGGAACCAAGGTGAAATGGTTCCTAATGGTTGAGCTAGAAGGACGCAAAGCGGAAAGAATGCAAAGATGAGCATTGCCTTCATACGTGCAGCATAAGGATTCATTCCGTTACGATTAATAAAGACTGTAGGTAGTTTTCCTCCATAAATGGAGAGCATCGTAATGGCATACAAAGTGAATATCAAGGCCATGCCCAGCGAATCGGTCGTTTTGATACCAAACTGTGAGTTCAGATATGATGGGGTCCAGAAGAGGAAAAACCACCAAACACCATCGGTCATAAATTTTCCGGCAATAAAAGCCCAGGTTTGTTTATACGCGAAGCATTGCCAGAAACCAATCTTTTGGTCGTCGCGATCTTGTTGAGCCGCTTCAGCTTCATGTTTATCTTGTCCGATATAATCCAGCTCGGCTTTGTTGACATGTTTGCTCTGACTGGGCTTTGTATATAAGAATACCCACAATGCCATCCAGATAAAGCCTAAAGCACCGATGGCGATAAATGCCATTTCCCATCCCAGAGATTTTGCTAGCAGCGGAATAGTCAGTGGAGCGATCAATGCGCCGATAGATGCCCCGGCATTGAAAATGGAGGTAGCGAACGCGCGATCTTTCTTTGGAAAATATTCAGCAGTAACCTTGATAGCTGCCGGAAAGTTCCCTGCTTCACCGAGTGCTAGAATACATCTGGCAGCAAGGAAGAAATAGGTGCTGACTGTTGCCAGTATAACAACTACATCACCTGTCGCCGACATTAATTCGGCTGCACTATGCAACCCTACATAATGTTCGGTGGCAACGCCGCAGAATGCATGTAGACAGGCTCCTATTGACCAAACCCCAATCGACCACAGATAGCCTTTCTTTGTGCCCATCCAATCAATGAAGCGCCCTGCAAAAAGCATACACAGTGCATATACAAGTGAGAAGACCGATGTGATTGTCCCGTAATGCGATTCATCCCAATGAAATTCGGGCTTTATAAATTCATCCCACGTTAATGACAGAACCTGCCGGTCTAAATAATTGACTGTTGTCGCGAAAAACAGCATCGCACAGATTGTCCATCTGTATTGAGTCATCTTTTCGCCTGCTTGTTGCAATGTGCTCATGATACTTCTATTCTTTTATCTTTGCTTATTTGTTGCAAAGATAAATTGTTTTTTTAGAGTTGCAACACAAATATGTGTGCGATTACACTATTTTTCTAATTCGGCTCTGTAAAAAGCTTCAACGTCGTTCCAATGATAATAAGGAGCGCAATTGGTTTTTACAGGGATTGAAGTCTCATGTTCATTAAGAAGAAACTTAACCAGAATATCCTGACTGTTTGCTTTCTTATAAAAGATGAGTTGAATATTCCCGCCCATCGGAATGATTTTGAAGTTCGTCCAATATTTATAAAGGTTATCCAGATCTTCGGGGACGTTGTCGCAGTCTTTTAGATGCAGAATGTAAGCCAAAGGGGAAACCACACTGTCATGTCCAAAGCGTAGCGTAACGGCATTTCTTCCTTCACGAATAATCTGGTCGGCTGTGTCGAGTATATTGCGTAACAGATTGTAATGAGCTTTATATCTTGGCGTCGATGACTTGAAGAATCCATTGCCAAAACACCAGCCGGCATTGTCGCATTGCCAAATATCGAACAGTTCTTCTTTGGTAAACAGATCATAGAATGACAGATTAAGCTCCGGCTGACACTGCATATCTTCGGCAATATTGAAAAGATCGCTCATCATCTTGTTTTGGTCTATCTCTTTCTCCACGAAATTCTTGTCGGAGAATAACAAGCCCATTAACCGCGCGGGATGATACATTTTCTGGCGGAAGTCGTGTAGTTGGTTGCGCATGATTGTGTCCGATTCAACTTTTGGAATACTATCGTCGTCATTGGCAATATACCACATATCGCGTTTGCTCGAGTCCATTGAAATTTGTAGTTTCGGATTAAGTGCGCGCAGTTGCTGGCAGAAGTACGACATGCTTAACGAGCAACGCATAACATAGGATGCATGTGCATCCACCTTGATAGGTTGCGAGAGTACTTCGGGGAAATTCTGATACATCCTTTGTGCGATGGCCTGATGCTGTCGTCCGCCCAGCTTCGATAAGTCGCCTCCTCGGTTATAGGCATCCTGATAAGCAACGTTCAGTTTTTTTAATGTCTCTTTACCTGTAGTTGTCAGAGTATTTTTTTTCTCAGCCAGGTTCATTTTTTCGAGGACATAATCGAAAGGGCGGTTGGATACCATGTATCTGGATCCATGTCTCCCATAATGACTGATATAAAATGGTTTATATCCTTTGGGTGCAGGCGTTAGTTTTTGTGTCGGCGTTGGATAGCTGTAATAGGTTCCACCTGCTTGAAGGATGTTTGCCATCACTTCTTCTTTTGTCGTTTGTGCCTGTAATACTACTACAAACGGGGCAAACAACAATACAATACATGTTTTAAGTTTCATATAAAGATATTTTTATGATAGGTTTACTTTTTGCTCTGTAAAACGAGTGTTTTAATCTTAGATTCAGTACTGAGAGGTTGTATTTTGCCGGGAGTAAGCCATATCTATTTTGCGATCTTACTGTCCGATCATTTCTATGATATGTCGCATTTGTTCGATTTGGCTTTTCTCTATCAGTCCTACTGGTCCTTTTTCCGGATCGTAGTTCACGCCCATATCTATTGAGACGACACCTCCTTTTGAAGTGAATCCTTTGATCCATGTGATCCAGTCGTTATCTTCAAATCGTAGATTATGTCTTCCCCAGGTGTCACCCATATAAGTTAAGATGTGCGCCTGAGAACCTTTTATCCAACGGTCGGATATTTTCTCTGTCAGCGGGTCATTGATCTCTCCTGCCGTATAATCTTCGGCAGAGGTCGCTCTTTTCAGACTCACACCGGGATTGAAAGTGACAATGGAATTTTTGTTCCCCGCTTTAGCTGCTTTGGCATACAATATTGCAATGTCTGCATCGAAACGACACCATTGATATCCGCCGTCGAACCACCATCCTGAAACCAGTTTTCCGTAGTGTTTTGACCAGTATGCAATCACTTTAGCCCAGTTTTTTGTTCCCTGTTGCGTCATTTCACGGTCTTTATTGATGGGTTCAGCTGGGAACCCCATGTTTTTGATTGCCTTTAAATCCTGATCTGGCGTCTGGCACGGAAGATACAACATGAAGCGGATGCCTTTTTTCTTTAAGGCTTTGCCCAGTTCCATTGGAATATCCCGCTTGGAGCAACGTTCGCCGGCTTTGTATCCGGCAAGCTTGTCGTAAACAGGATTCGGGGCGTTATAGTATCCACTGTTTTGTCCTAATGTAAATATGAAATAGCCGACTTTCGCATTGCTTAGTTGTTCAACGAGTCCTTCTACATCAAATTGATTAATTGTATTGAAGTTGTTTTTATCACAAAGAAAGTGTGTGAATGCACCTATTTTTGCTTTTGAGAACCATTCGGTAGCCGGATTTTTCCACGTACTGTTTTGTGGTGAAAAAGAGTTGCCAATTTCAGCATACAGATATAGCGATGAAAGCAACAAGCAGATTAGTATGAATGATATTTTTTGTTTCAAAATATTTTGTATTTATTTTTTCTTAGTGCAATGTTCGTCATTTTTTTTGTCATTTACAAGCCCTTCGTTGATAATTATATCTCTTTGTATTCAATAAAAATAATTATCTTTGTTTCAAAAAGCAAGAGAGGCCACACTATGGAAATACAAAACAAATGAGTTTGCTTTGTACTGTATCTGGTTTGCACTATCTTTGCTCCAAATAAGTAAAAGTAGGCTGCATTTTGGCATAACTTCCAAGCTAGCTTGAAGAATCTGCAATTGCTTTTCACTATTTTATGAAATGAATTGAGCATATGGTATCATTATTAATCATAGATGACGAACCGATTATTCGTAAGTTGCTGTCGCGTATGATGGAACTGGAAGGTTATGAAGTCTTTCAGGCGGATAGTTGTGCGACGGGTATTAAGCAATTGAAATTGCATCATCCCCAAGTGATCCTATGTGATGTCATTCTTCCTGACGGTAACGGAGTGGAACTGATCCCTGAAATGAAAAATCAATTGCCTGATAGCGAAGTGATAATGTTGACTGCTCACGGCAATATTGCGGATGGAGTACAAGCTATTAAGTATGGGGCATTCGACTATATTATAAAAGGGGACGATAACAATAAAATTATCCCGATCATAAGTCGCGCGGTAGACAAGGTGCAGCAAGGAAAAAAATTGAAAACAGAAAGGATGACTGCCTATACTTTTGATTCAATCATAGGTAATTCTCCTCTTTTGAAAAAGGCTATTGGATTGGCACAAAAAGTAGCTTCTACGGATGTGACAGTACTTTTGACGGGTGAGACCGGAACTGGAAAGGAAATATTTGCGCAGGCCATTCATCATGCCGGTCGAAGAAATCAAAAGAGTTTTGTTGCTATCAATTGTTCGGCTTTTAGTAAAGATCTGTTGGAAAGTGAGTTGTTCGGTCATAAAGCTGGAGCGTTTACAGGGGCACTGAAAGAGAAAAAAGGATTGTTTGAGGTAGCTCACGAAGGTACGATCTTTTTAGATGAGATAGGAGAAATGTCATTCGAACTGCAGGCCAAGTTATTACGGGTACTTGAAACGGGCGATTTTATGAAAGTTGGTGATACTCAGCCTATTCACACGGATGTACGTATTATTTCAGCTACTAACCGGAATTTGAAAAAAGAGATTGAAGAAGGTCTTTTCCGTGAAGATCTTTATTATCGGTTATCAGTCTTCCAGATTCAGCTTCCCCCTTTGCGTGAACGTAAGGGGGATGTTCGTCTTTTGGCCGAGTCTTTTCTGAAGTATTATTCGACAAAACTTGGTAAGACAATTAAGGCTATTAATAATGATTTTCTGTCAGCTTTGGAACGTGCCGAGTGGAGGGGAAATATCCGGGAATTGAAAAATGTGATGGAGCGGAGTATTATCGTGTGCGATTCGACACTGACTTTGCAGGATCTGCCACTAGAACTGCAATATCCTGAAAATAATAGAGATAATGATTCTAAATCAGACTTTGATTTGTCTACAATTGAGCGTAAGCATATTGCCAAAGTATTGCAGTATACGCAGGGTAATAAGACGGAAGCTGCACGACTGTTGAAAATAGGATTGACTACCCTTTATCGGAAAATAGAAGAGTATAATATGTAACGATTGGCAATCGAAGCTAGTTTTATCAAAACGGAAGGGATACCCTTTCAAAATGGAAGGGTATCTTTGTTGTTTTTCGTGGATATAATAACTGTAATATGCAGTTTAATAAATTCTTATGTTCGCTTTCTTTCTATTGGCATAGTTTTTGACTTTTCTATTAGGTGAAGTTTAAACAATAAGGAAGTTCAATAATATGAATGATTTTGATTTTCTTTCTCCTTCGACGAATCAACATAATCAGGGCGTTATAAATTGGAAAGTTATTTTTCGTGTGTTGGCTATCTTGCTTTTTATTGAAGCAGGATTGTTATTGACATGTATCGGTATTAGTTGGGCTTATGGTGAAAAAGAGACAATCTATTTTTTTTATACTATTTTGATAAATACGGGTGTAGGAGGTATATTATATATGATTGGCAAAAATGCTGATCCTACGCTTACACGTCGTGATGCTTATTGTATTGTTTCATTTGCTTGGATCCTGTTTACTTTGTTTGGGATGCTTCCGTTTTGGTTAAGTGGCAAGATTCCGTCCGTCACAGATGCTTTTTTCGAAACGATGTCAGGTTTTACGACTACAGGTGCCTCTGTGTTGAATAATATCGAATCATTGCCTCACAGTATGTTGTTTTGGCGTAGTTTGATACAGTGGATTGGTGGTTTGGGCATCGTTTTCTTTACGATTGCACTTCTTCCTTTTGCTAGTGGAGGCAGTTCAAATCTTTATTTTGCTGAGGCTACAGGTGTAAAGCATGATAAGATAAAACCCAAAATTAATGTAATGGCCAAATGGATATGGATGGTTTATATTATATTGACTGTTGCGGAGACTATCTTGCTTATGTTCGGCGGAATGAATTTGTTTGATGCAGTTTGTCATGCTTTTACAACTACTGCTACAGGAGGATTTTCTACCAAGCAGAATAGTATATCCTATTGGAAATCACCTTATATCGAGTATGTGGTGTCAATTTTTATGATATTATCGGGGGTAAACTTTTCTCTTTATTTTTTGTGTTTGAAAGGACATGCTAAGCGATTGTTTAAAGATGACGAGTTTCATTGGTTTCTTAAATCAGTTATAACGTTGACTCTGATAATTACTGTAGCACTTGTTTTTTATAATCATTATGATATTGAAAAGGCTTTTCGTAAAGCACTGTTCCAGGTAGCTACTGCACATACTTCCTGCGGTTTTATTACAGACGACTATAATTTGTGGCCTCCTTTTACCTGGTTATTGCTCATCTATGCAATGATTTCTGGTGGGTGTACAGGCTCTACCAGTGGTGGACTGAAAGATATGCGCGTGATGATTGTGGCTCAGTGTATTAAAAATCAGTTCAAGCGAGCCTTGCATCCTAAGGCTGTGTTGCCTGTTCGTGTTAATAATGAGCCTATTGATCCGTCAACAGTAACGGCAGTACATACGTTTGTTATCTTTTATTTGTTATGTGTGTTTGTGGGGTGGCTGTTACTGATGGCTTTTGGTGTTGGATTACCTGAATCGTTGTGCACGGTTGTATCAAGTATAGGTAATGTAGGTCCCGGACTGGGTGCTTTTGGACCAATTTATTCGTGGGCGGCTTTGCCTGATGCAGCTAAATGGGTATTATCGTTTCTGATGTTTATCGGAAGGTTGGAGTTGTACGGTGTGTTACTTTTGTTTTCACGAGTCTTCTGGACGAATAATTAGTGTATAAGATTCAAGCATTTTCGTATTGGGATAGCAGAAAATACATCCTCGTTTATGAAAAACGGATAGATTTGATTATCATTGCATAACATTATTAATGTATAAAATATATGAACATTAAATCGAAACTGACTTTTGCTATTGGGATTCTGGTAGCTATGATCGTTTTATTAGTCGTGCTGTCTGTTGCTAATCTGCAAATACTTACAGCTACGGAGCCTGACAGTCCGGCAGCCGGACCCGGACTTGAGCGCGCACTGATCTGGATTATAGTGATTGGAGCCGTATGTATATGTATAGGTGTTGGTATGTTATTTAAATTACCGGCTTCTATTAATCGTCCCATAAAGCAGTTAACGGATGGAATTCTTGAAATCGCCAATCATCATTACGAGGTATCTCTTAATCTGACTGACAGTGAAGAGCTGATGGAGGTTTCTAAGAATTTTAACCGGATGGCTCGCCGCTTGAGTGATTACCACAATAGTACATTGTCGGAATTATTGGCTTCCAAACGTTATATGGAAACGATTATTAATTCTATCAATGAACCTATTATCGGTTTGGATAACGATCGACGTATATTGTTTATTAATGATGAGGCATTAAATATTTTAGGTTTGAAACGAGAGCAGACTATTAAGCAGCTGGCCGAAGAAGTTTCGATGACAAATGATTTGTTACGGCGTTTGGTTCGTGGACTGCTTGAAAAGGGGAAAAACAATGAGGTCGGAGGGAAAAAGGAACCATTGAAGATTTATGCCAATAATAAAGAATGCTATTTCCAGGTAAAATATGTGGAAATCACAATGAAGGCAACGGATGGTATCACTATGGAAAAGGGCGGCGATGTTATTATGCTGAAAAACATTACGGAGTTCCGGGAACTGGATACAGCAAAGACGACTTTCATTTCAACAATCAGCCATGAACTTAAAACTCCTATTTCCGCCATACTGATGAGTCTGCAGTTGCTGAACGATAAACGGATAGGCAAATTAAACGAGGAACAGGCGGATTTGTCGCAGAGTATTAAGGAAAACAGCGAGCGGCTGCTTAATATCACAGGCGAGTTGCTGAATATGACACAGGTTGAAAGCGGAAAACTTCAACTCAAGCCCAAAATCACCAAACCTATTGAATTGATTGAGTATGCCATAAAAGCCAATCGGGTACAAGCAGAGAAATTCGGTATACAGATTGAGGTGGAGTATCCTGAAGATGGCAAGATTGGAAAACTGTTTGTCGACAGTGAAAAGATTGCCTGGGTATTGACTAATCTGTTAAGTAATGCCATTCGCTATTCGGCTGAAAACGGCAGAGTAATTATCAGTGCCCGTCAGGTGGACGAAAAGCATATCGAAATGTCTGTTCAGGATTTTGGTAAAGGCATTGATCCTCGTTATCACAAGAGCATTTTCGATCATTATTTTCGTGTCCCCGGAACGAAAGTACAAGGTAGTGGACTGGGCTTGTCAATCTCACGCGATTTTGTAGAAGCTCATAACGGAACCCTTAATGTGCAAAGCGAACTGGGCAAAGGAAGCATATTCACTATTCGACTTAACTCCTGATCATAAAATGGCCTTGTATTTGATTTGTATTGAGGCGGTGTTTTGAATTTTCTGAATATGAATCAATATTATTGCTGGGCTGTATGCTTCCTTAAATAAAGAACATCCTGATGAAAACATAAAAGGATATTGATGAAAAGAGATAGAGATGAGGATGTATTTCTTAAATACTGACAGTGGGTAATTATTTACAGTCAGTAAATAAGTATTTCCTATCAATATATACTTATTTACTGTCGCGAAATAAGAAATAGTTTTTGGACAAACGAACTTTACTTCTATATGAACAACATAATTCATATGATGATCATATATAATATCTTAAATGCAAACGATAAGTATATCTTTTTATTAAAGATCTTATTAACCAGTTAATTCTTCCAGCGGATTGACTATATTATAATTGTTTTTTTTACCTTTGGAAATAATTGCAGGTGGTGTTTCTTCAACTGGCGTTCTCCCCTTCATAAGCATATAAATGCAAATAGGTATTTCCTGGTAATATTTAATGATAAAATGTAATCTATTGAAAACGCGATGAATAAATTATGGCAACTTAGGGAACTATTAAATCTGACTCAGGAGGAATTATCCCAAAAATCGGGTATTTCTGTAAGAACGATACAAAGGATAGAATCCGGACAAATTCCGAAGGGCTATACACTTAAAGCTCTTTCAAGGGCTTTGGGAGTTGAAGAAACTTATTTTGTTAATAACGAAAATGATACTGAAAACAATCGGGATGAAATAAGATGGAGTAAAATATTAAATTTTGTCACACTCCCTTTTATCTTATTGCCGCCACTAAATATATTTGTTCCCTTAGCCATTATGTTTTATAAAAAGCAAAACAATGCCATAAACCTGAACCTTATCTCCATTCAAATTATTGAGACTTTAATCGCTCTATTATTTTTGATCATTGTGTTAATTTTGAACGATTGGTTTCTAGTGAAAAGCGAGCTCAAAATGTTGATTCCAATTGTCTGGATACTGGCAAATGCAATTGTCGTTGTCAGAAATGCGATCGAATTAAACAAAAACCGATATCCTTCCATCTTTCCTAATATCAATATTTTATGATCGTTGTCAGCTCTTTGGCGGGTTCTTGTCGTGTTATTGACAGGCCTTAAATTCTAATTTTCGTCAGGAATGCCTTTCCTTTGTTTCGAATTTTAAAAGTAGTGTCAATCAAAAAAAATTAAAACAATGCAGATCCGAAAATTATTAATTTGTTCGTTAACATTCTTTCTTTTTGTAGGTATAAACATTGCCGTTTATGCTCAGAATAAAATACCTGTGATAAAAGCAACTTCTGAAAAGGTTCTCATTAAGGATGGCGAATATTATCAGATGAATTGGCAGCTGGAGCCGGCCATAAAACCAGATATCTATTATGTAAATATTCCGGCTAAAAAAAGCGTAGTCCAATTAACAACGGATAAAGAACAATTGACTATTCGTACTCAACCGGGTAAAACCTATAACCTTATTGTTTTGCTAAACAAAAAAGATTCCTGTCATATACAAATTTTTTCTACGCTTCCACCGGATTTACCTAAAATGAAGACATCTATTGATTCTCCCATCCATTTTCCGTTCAAATTGATTGGTTCTAAAATCTTTTTTGACGGTCGGATTAATGGGAAAAATGTAGTAATTGAATTTGATTTGGGAGCTGGGACCAGCGTTGTAAACAGGAATGTTCTGGATAAGTTGGATTTAGCATTTGCTTTCCACAAAGTCATAAGTAATACGGATGGAGTTAGCAGAGAAAGGACAAGTATAGACAACAAACTAACCATAAACTCGATGGAGTGGAGCAATGTTTCATTGACTGAAGTCGGTAACATGAAACCTTTTGAAGATATAATTATAGGGAATGGTTTTTTTCGAAATCAAATTATTGAGATAGATTATGATACAAAAGAATTTGTCATCCATAAAACGTTACCTGTCAAAACTGGAAGTTATAAGAAACTACCCGTCTTTTATGAGCAAGATCGTCCAAAATTTAGGGCTGAATTTATTCAGAATAATAAAAAATATGAATTTTGGTTTCTATTTGATACAGGACGTGACGGGACGATGCTTATTGGCGAGGATTT
The DNA here is from genome assembly GCA_028707405.1 of Parabacteroides sp. GTDB lineage: Bacteria > Bacteroidota > Bacteroidia > Bacteroidales > Tannerellaceae > Parabacteroides. Next base: position 38,255 of record JAQWBH010000004.1, read on the forward strand.
CACTTCCATTGGCAATCATTGGGAAGAATTACAACCTCTTGCTGTTATCAATGAACGTAAAATTGTTCGTCTAGATGCTTCCATAGCAGGAATTCAATTTAAAGACATTGTTACCAATGCCTCAAATCCATCCAAACCAAATGGAAGACCAAGTTTGTTTGGAAATCAAATTTTAAATCATTTCAATGTTATAATTGATAACAAAAACGGATTTATTTATCTAAAAACCAACCATAAAATCAATGAACCTTATTTTAATTATGAAGGCTATTTGAAAGAAATCTCAAAAAAAGAACAATGATAGTGTAATATGCAACCTGATTTCACAAACCGGTTAGTTCAACAATCTATTCTGAATGTTATTCAGTTAAGGGTTGTTTGCTTCCGGGTTGGAATAAATTCGATCACACAAGTACTTCGGGCAGCTATCGGGAGGTTTATAATTACCGCTTCATCATTGTACTTTTTCAAGAAAGTGCGTCCTTTGTCGGTTATCACATATATGTCTCCTGTTTTATGTAGATTGTATTCCGAAGTGCTTAATGTAAAAGAAACGGTATTCAATTTGTTGTTAATATTTGCCAAAGCAATACCCAAGCAACCGTCTGATGACTTCCATGCGCTTGAGTATATAGTTGGAACGGTTGTTCGATAGTTGGTTACCGTATTCCCTTCTCGTCCGGCATAAATTGAGATTTTAGAAATATCAATAGCTATCTTGTGCGAATGAATTTCAGGGCAACGATAATAAACGCCATATAATAAATACTTGAGCGCTCTATTTCGGGTTTTAGCTAAATCAATTAAAAAATCAATTTCAGCTTTTTTATTTTGCGTCAGGAATGAATGATAGTTGGCAATGGTTGGTTGCATGCCCCATACGAAAGCGCGTGCCTGTTCCATTAAATACTGTGAGTTGAAATGGTCAGGGAGGATTGTTTCTTGGTTCGCCGGACTATATTTGGCCGGCCACAACTCATCATAAGGAGGATAAACCAGAGAAGAATAACTCCCGTATGTGATGGCATAGTCATGATATACGGCCTGAAATAATGGGATCGGTTCGGAATTGCCTACACCGGCATATCTTTCGCGACTTGGGTCTAGTGTCATAAAGAGATCCAGGTGTGCCATCCAATCTTCACCGGAACCTTCGCCTGCAAGAATCGGCTCGGTCTGATTGGATATTTTACTTCTGATCAGGGATGTCAGATTTTTGAACCCGTCAACCCAATAATTTCCACCACCGATTTCATGACCGTGAGACGAATCGTAACATCTGTAGTTAAGGCAAGCCTGATCCATATATACTCCATTAGTATGGTAATTATTTATAACTGTATCACATAGCGTTGAGTACTTGTTCTGCCAAAATTCCGTTGCCATACACATGGGTGTAAGCGGTTTGTTAGTGAAGATGTTGTAAATGTGCGAATAATTGCCGCCATCAATTGTTTTGACTGAGTATGGTTCGGCATTTTCTTTTGTCCAGCTGTTAGTCGAATTGCCCCACTGGAAGGAGTTCATGTATACGATACAATGGACCCCTTTATTATGCGCATCCGAGACGGCCTTAATGAAGGATTCCCGCCCTTCGCGCGGGGGAATATATTCCGGAAAACCATCGTCATACGAACAGTTATGCCACCAATGCCAATAGGCATTTACAGGAAGACCTAATCGTTGCTTCAGATCAATAGCTTCAGATAACACATTAGAAGAGCGACCTCTGTTCCATATCCATACGGCTGTCTTTGGAAGCCAGTCGGCAATCTTTCCATTCTTGAAACGACTTTCGCGGCACCATTTTTGACGAATACCCCACTCTCGGTACATTTTTGCAGCTGAAATCCAGTCGCCGTCAAAAGATCCTATGATTGCCTGATAAGAGGGAGAATAGGTATCTATTTGGTTATTGTAAGGCAATATATTGGTAATATTGTATTTAGAATATTCTGTATCGAATGTCATTGAAAAGTCTTTTGTATAGGAAAGTGTATCATTACAGGCAAGATAGAGTCCATCCGATTTTTTCTGACTGTTGTACAAGGCAATTAATTGCATGGAAAGCTCTCCTGGCTGGTTCCATGTGAAAGTACGCGGAGTCATTCCTTTTTTTAGATTTTGTCTGGGATTATGAATGAGGTTGCCTAACCAGGAAGAAACGGCCAGATCTTCTTTTCCTAAATCTTTTATTCCATATAAGATAGGAAACTGTATATTTTCAATATGACAGTTTCCTATCTTGTTTATTTTGATACTCCAATAAGACAGGGCTTTTTCTTTATCAAGAGAAATATAAACAATGACCTCCGGCCCGGTTGTGTTGTCCGCCTGTTCCCATTTGATTTCTACGGCTAAAGGATTAACTTTTGCGATTCTTACTCGGGTAGGTAATGAATGAATCGACGGTTGACTTTGGGCTGTATTTATTTTCCACGGGACAGATTCGACAATGGCCGGGTTTATATACTCGTAAGAGGTCTTTACATTCTGGAAAGAAACCAGTCTTCCGGTTGATTGTTCAAAACTCAATTTCAATTTTCCATTATCTATAGATATTGTTGAACAGTCCGGATTACTGCATATCCCATGATATGTATTCAGTAAAATAAAAGCTATGAATAATATTACTTTTCTCATCCTGTCTTATTGGAATAGTTTACTTCCAGATGATTTCCAATCCTTGTTTTTGAATGCGTTGTTGAAAATCCAACAATAAGTCTTTTTGCGCCCGAATTGCTCGTGGAAGCACTTTCTTTTCTTCTGCATAAGCGACAATCATTCCGACAGCTTCGCCGATGCTCCACTCTGCAGGATGAACGCGATAACATCCATTGGTGATATGCGTGGTTCCGATATTTTTGCACGCCGGGAGCAAATTGTTTATTCGTTGAGGCAGCAAAGCTCCTAAAGGAATCTGGAATGGCATTGAGCTTATATCAACAGAATTATCCCCTTGACATGTTGGATGAAGGTCCAGACGATAATAACCGATACCTACGCTGTCATCAAACTTTGCTGCAGTCGTTTCTCCAGATACGAGCTTTCGGTTTTCTGTGCCGACATGCTCTTCCAGAATGGTGAATTCGGCTTTTATTCGCCGTGATTCTCTGATGTAGGGATATTTGGCCATACCATCATTTGTGCCTAATATGTCGCCGCGCAAGCGAAGTCCGGGCCATCCTACACCTCCGTCGGGTCGTGGTGCTTCAGTCTGAAGCCAGTAGAATAGGGATAAATTCAATTGTTTGGCTGCTTCAACATGCATTTTGATTTTTTCTTTTGAGGCATCAATGATATTTCCTAAAAAGTAATCGTTTTGCGGCCAGTTTACAATGGTAATGTCACCTTTATAGGTCCCGGCAGTAAAATTGTTTTTGTTTATGATTTTTCGATAATTCCATAAATTGAAACCTTTGACCTCTTTCCCTGTCGGCTCGAAAGATGCTTTTATTGATTGCAGGGTACTGGGATTGGCGTAAGTCAGATCAAGCAATCGTCCTGACCAGGCAGGGGTTAATTGAGGAACATAGTCATGCCAAAATGCATAATTTTCAGGCTTATCTATTGTCAGGTTTTCACCTGGTACATAATCCATGGCAAAGCAAACGGTAAAAGATTGATTATTATTCGGATTTGCTTTGTCGGCGGCATGAAGCTCCTTCGTTTCCGCTTTTGATTCTGCCCCGGTTACGTATTCTGTTTTTGTTAGGGGCAACAGATCTCCACATTCGGTAGCATCTACAAAGTATGGTGCTATAAGTGTTATATCATGTTGACTGATTTGATTCTGCACGGTTACAGAGACAACATCATCTCTGTTTACTTCAGCTTTTGTTGCTTTGTATTCCAATAGAATTTGTAACTGTCCGGTACTGATGTACGGCATAAACATTTCCATTAATACGGCAACAGAAACCATCGGTTCATGACATAAGCGAGAAACATTGCCATCTCCCGGATTCAAAAATTCCCGGTTCAGGGCTTCCGGAGTTAAAGGATAATTGCGTTTGTAGTAATTGCGCACATTGTTTCTGAAAGTACGATAAGCCGTAGGTGCTCCATGTGTTTCAATCCATGGATGTTCATCTGGCGGAACACCTTGCTGAGACAATTGTCCTCCTATCCAGTCGGTCTCTTCAACCAATATGACTTGCAGACCATTGCGGCATGAGGCAAGAGCTGCAGCGCAACCGCCTACTCCACCACCAATGATAACCACATCGGCTTTCATTTCATTTGCTTTACTTTTTGATTTTAGTTTCGATGGAACTTTGTTTATATGATTATTCACAGCTGAAACATAAGGAAGAAGAAGGGTACTGCTTCCTGCTAGAGTTGTAAATGTTAAGAAATCTCTTCTTTTCATGATTGATAAATTGAAGTTAATACTGTAAGTAATTTATTATTTCTGATTGCATTTTTAATGTATCCAAAAATAGGAATATTAATTATAAAGCCAAAAGAGAGTGTACTTTTTTAGTACACTCTCTCTGATTATTATTAATAACCATCGTTTTGAGTCAAATTGGAATCCCGGTTCCTTTCTTGTTGCGGAATAGGCCACAATTCAAATTTTTTATCCCAAAAACGGTTTAAGTCGCGTACCTTTAATTTGTTTTTATAGGCATCATAATTAGGAATATCATTTAGATTACTACGTTCACTTGTTTTGAAATTAGGGATATCCGTTGCAGATAAACCTTCATAGCGGACGTCAGCTTTAGGTAGTCCATAGGAGGGCTGGCCATTTTCCAAATCGCCGATGCCCCATCTTCTCATATCAATAACATGTAATCCTTCTAATGCAAATTCAACTTTCCGTTCACGTCTTACTAATTGACGCATCTTATTTTGATTGCCGATGCGATCGTTTGATACATTTGGCATTCCTGCTCTGTTTCTTACTTGATTAATGGCATCATATACGGATTGATCAAGTGCGTTCAATTCTATTTTAGCTTCGGCATAATTCAGCAATACTTCAGCATATCTCATGATCGGGACATCAACACTTGCACTACTGATATTTTCACTTGTCTCTTTACTATATTTAGCCCAGATATATCCTGCTCCGGAATTACAGAAACTTGCCCATGCCGCAGCACTTTTTATATCGTCGTTGTTTCTGAGTTTCCAGACTTTTTTTGTGTAGTCGTATGTCCAGCATGAATCTTTGTAAGCTTCCAGGACGATGGTATTTAAAGAACCATTATTGGTGGTACATGTATCGCCATGCATCCAAAGTGTGGCATGGAATCGCGGATCCCTGTTACGCTGAGGATGTTGAGGATCATATAATGGTGATTCATCGATACGCTTACCATCAATACATTCGTAGGTGTCGGCTAACATCATTGACGGATGACGTCCGGTTTGTCCTTGAATTCTGGATACTTGTCCAAAGGCAATCACGTTAATTTGCATAACACTGCTCGTATTGCTGTACGGTAGTTCAAATAGGAATTCATTACGAACATCAGCTCTTTTTTGTCCTGTGATATTCCACATATCTTCAAAGTTCTGAGCTAATCCTCTTTGTCCGAAAACTTTTTTCGCGGCTTCTGCTGCAGTTTTGAAGTATTGGGTACCTTTACCACCATAGTTCAAACTGCCTCCCAACAATGCGGCACGTGATATCAGGCCATATGCAAAAGCTCTGCTTACACGACCGGTTTCTGTTTGTGTCCAAGGCAAATAGTCGGCAACATCATTGATATCTTTAATGATAAAATCTAATATTTCAGCTTTTGAAGTACGAGGAACTGTATATTGTTCGACTCCAACCGGAGTATCAAAAAATGGCACATCCCCCCATAATCCGATTAGATTGTAGTAGCAATAGGCTCTTAAAACATGCGCTTCGGCCAGATATTGTTTTGCTTTATCGTTAAAAGTATTCATGTATGGTGCCGCACCGGAGATAAGTGAATTTGAGCGTGCAATAACGGTATATAAATCCGCCCAATATGTTTGTATAACTGAATTGTCGGCATTGAGACCACCGCCGGCTCCGATCGTCGTATTTTGATTTCTTTCCAATGCAAGGCCGGTAAAGTGATCTAGAGAAATAACATGCGGAATATTGTAGGAAAGATTCATATACATGCCAGCGTATATGCCCGTTACACCATCTTTTAAAGAAATCTCGCTATTAAAGAAGCCGTTACTAGTATAACTAGTATTACTGTCTTCTCTATCCAGAAAATCGCTGCATGACATTGAACTGAGTCCAAATGCTGCAAGAATGAATGTATATAATATTGTTTTTTTCATGACTGAAATGTGTTAAAATCTTAAATCAACGCCGAATGAATATATACGCATAACAGGATAAAATCCAGATATTGAACTTTCAGGATCATAGCCCGGATAAGCATTACTGACTGTAAATAGATTTTGACCACTTATGTATAGGCGCAAATTGTTTATCTTTATTTTATTAAGTACGCTTTTTGGTAAAGTATACCCTAAAGTAACATTTTTTAAACGCATATAAGCACCACTTTTCACCCAGAAGGAAGAAGGAATATTATTCATATTTGTTCCGGTACCATCTATAAGTAACAGCGGATATTTGGCATTTCTATTGGTTTCAGACCATGAGTCTAGTTGTTCACGATATACGGTACGTCCGATATAGAATGGTCTGACCCCGTAACCATCAGCATAAATGTCTCTTTTCCCTATACCCTGAAAGAATACCGAAAAATCAAAGTTTTTCCAGTCTGCACCCAGATTCAGGCTGAATAAATAGCGGGATTGAGGATCTCCGATTACTGTCCGGTCATAATCATTGATTACACCATCCGGTACTCCATTGGGACCACTTATATCTTTATATTTAATGTATCCCGGTTTGACATTGACTTTATTGCCTCCGTATACAGGTTGATTTTCGTTTGCAATTTCTTCTTTTGATTGGAAATAACCATCAGCAACATATCCGTACCATGAATAGATTGGATATCCTTCCTGGGTTGTATTATTGCTATTGATATATTTGTTTCCATATAGATTTGTTACTTTATTCTTTACATCCGATAGGATAGCAGATACATTATAGTTGACATCGCCGATTTTGTCTTTCCACGAGATCGATAGATCCCATCCGTTATTCCGCATTTTCCCTCCATTCTGCCAGGAAGACGATAATCCGACAAATATAGGAATTGGAAATTTTTGTAGCATATCTGAAATGTTTCTGATATAATAATCGAAGGTGACGTTCAGCCTGGAGTTCAAGGTCGTTGCATCTATTCCCAAGTTCATTTGTGTTGATTTTTCCCATGTGATGCTCTGATTCGACATTGTTGATGAATATATACCTGTTGTATAACTATCATTAAACCAATATGCCGCGCCTGAGCTTAATGTTGCTGCATAGGGATAATATCCACTAATTTCCTGGTTGCCCAATGTACCGTAAGAAGCCCTTAATTTCAGGTTGCTTATTTTTGTTTTCAGGCTTTCAAAGAATGGTTCTTCCGAAATTCTCCATCCCACAGATGCTGCCGGAAAGAAACCCCATCGATTATCTTTAGTGAAACGGGAAGATCCGTCATAACGTCCTGTTAATTCAATTAAATATCTATCAGCGAAAGCATAATTGAAACGAGCAATATAGGACATCATTGCAAATTCTGATTTACTGCCTGTGGCAGTTGCCGAAGAGGCATCACCGTTATCTAACTCCTCGTAACCTTTGTAATAGAAACTTTTGCGTCCGGCTCCCATATTTTTGTTTAGGGTTTCTTCCGTTTGGATTCCCAAAAATCCTTTGAAGTAATGTTTCTTATTAAATGTATTCTCGTATGTGATTTGAGCATTAAGCTGATTGTTTATCATCCGAAGCCATGATTCGCTCCTGGCCGTTCCCGTTGTGGGGTATGTCATGATATAACTACCGGCTTCATAGGTATCGTATGTTCCTTGATAAGTGTCCGTTTTATTTTCATATTTTCGCGAAGCATAACTGACTAATAGTTCAAGCCCTTTCAGTGGGTTCGCCTTTAAGGATCCCATAACGCTCAAATCATTATTATCACTGATGCTTTTTCCACCTTCTCGTGCCAAAGCTATAGGATTGTAACCATTTTGACCGTTTCCCCATGTGCCGTCTGAATTTATGCCACCAAAAACCGGTGTGTAAGTTAATGCGCAGTTTATAAGATCTGCCGCACCGGCGGTCGGATTAGTAAATACAGTTCTGCGTATGTCTAAGTTTAAACCGGCCGACAACCAATCATTGATTTTTGCATCCGTATTAGATCTCAGCGCTTTTCTGTTGTAATCATTGTTTGGTAATAAGCCGTCTTCATAATTGTAGGATGCATTTATGAAAGTCCTTACCTGTTCAGAGCCACCACTTATACTAAGTGAATGGTTATGTGTCAATGTTGTGTTGTCAAATAGCAGGTCTTTCCAGCGGGTGTCATAATTATGGACATTGTCGGCTCCTTGAGTTTTATAAGTATTAATCTGTTCTTGGGAGTATTGCGCATCCATATCCTGATTTGCACGAGCTGCATTTACAGCTTCCATATATTCAACGGCATTTGTTGGATTTGGCATAGATGTAGGAGTTCTCATTCCTACGTATCCATTATATGATAAACTAACTCCATTGCTATTTGCACGCTTGGTAGTGACCAGAATTACACCATTGGAAGCTTTTGAACCGTAAATAGCAGCTGAGGCTGCATCTTTTAATATGGAAATAGACTCAATGGCATTCATATCTACAGAGTTCATATCACCTTCAACTCCATCAATTAAAATCAAAGGAGTTGTTGCTGAGTTAATTGAACCCGTACCACGTACCTGAATAGAGGCTGCTGTGCCTGGAGCTCCTGAACTTTGACTTACAGCAACACCTGGTATTAAGCCTTCCAGAGCTTGAGAAGAGTTTGCTACATTTCGTTTAATCAAATCTTTATTTGATACACTTTGTACAGCCCCCGTTAGGTTTACTTTCTTTTGAGTACCATAACCAACTACAACAACTTCGTCTAAAGCTTGCGTGTTTTCTCTTAATTCAACTTTCAAAGAAGACTCTCCTGTACAGCGTATGTTTTGGGTCGTATATCCTAAAAATGATATTTCAATAATGTCTCCTTTTTTTATATCAGGAAGACTGAATTTACCATCGACGTCGGTAATGGTCCCCATATTTGTCCCTTTAATAACGACATTGGCTCCAATAATAGGCTCTCCTTTTGAATCAGTGACAATACCCGTGATTTTAATTTTCACTTGATTCGTACTATTAACGGATGCTTCAGTCGTTGTTAAAATAATATCTTTATCGATAACCTTATATGAAACATTCGTCCCGTTAAATAATACTTTTAAGATATCAAACACATTTTTATTACTTGCTTTTATTGAAACGATACGATTGGAATCAATTAACTTGCTGTTGTAATAAAAATGGAAATTGCTTTGCTGCTCCACAGCTTCCAAGACTTGTGAAACAGTTTTTTCATTCAGATTGATAAATAGGGATGTCTTTTGGGCATAACTGTCTTCTGCAAAGATCATGCTTGCGGATAAAAAGAACATCAGAAGTGTCAATTTCATAATTCGATAAATATTATTCCAAAGCATTGAGGAAGAATAACTACCCAAGTCTTGGGAGGATTTTTTTTTATTCATACTTTTGTCTTGTTTTTAGATTAAAAATGTTTGAATAGCTCTTGAGTTTTAAGACTGTATTTTGAGCATTTTATGCGAAAAGATGTTACCAGCGTCTTTTCGCATTTTTTCAGTCTTTAGTGTTTTCCAGTTCATTTATCATTCTCTCATAGGCATTATATTTTTTTTGTTAGATATATTGTGACTATATTTTTTTTTAAATAAGACAATGTTTGTGTAATTCATGCGATCATGATCATCTTGCGTTGCCTGTTGGATTTTGTAATCCATAGATGAGGATATTTTCAGGTAGTCGAGTATCTGGGATAACTCTCTGTTGTTAAAATCTCCTGTAAACGAATAACTGTAGATAATAGGATCTTGAACAGTAAATTTCACATTATAGAAATGCGTTAATTTTTCTAGCATTTCAGGAAGAGGACTGTTCTTGAATACCAGACGTCCTTCACGCCACGCAGATTCGTTTTTAGCATCTACAGAATCAATAGATATTTTTTCATTTAAAAGATTATAACTTACTCTTTGAGGTCTTACTAGCTGTGTGTATTTGTTTTGATTATTCCTTTTTTTCATTAGTAAAATGATAGATCCATTCACAAGTGTAACGCGAACGTTATTCTCTTTACTATAAGCTTGAACATTAAATTCTGTACCCGTAGCCCGGATATTTATATTGTTATGATTAACACTTACTATAAATGGAAGTCTGTCGTTATGCTTCACTTTAAAATAACCTTCTCCCTCTAGAAATATTCGACGTTCGTGATCTTTGTTTGTAAAATGAAGTGAATAAGAAAGCGAACTCCCCGAGTTCAGATAAGCTATAGATCCGTCGGGCAGGGTAAAAGTTGAACGCATTCCAGAATTGGAAAAGACTGTAACTCTTTCGTTTCTGTTATTGGGCTGCCTGATGGACGCTTCATAAATGTAAGAGAATATAATAGACATGATAATGATCCCTGTGAAACATGCGGCGGCGAAGAGGTAATGCTTTATACTCTGAAAATGTCGTCTTTTGTCAAGTCGTCGCTTTACGAGATTATAGGCATTTAAAGAATCACGTGATGAAATGCGTTCTTCAATTTCTTGGGCATAGTAAATGCGGGCTAGTTCTAATAGTATTTTTTTATTTGTACTATTATCATTTATCCATTGCTCTATATTACTTGTTTCTTCAGGAGACGTTTCTCCTCGCAAATAATTTATTAGCATGATACCATTTGGTCCTTTTGTCATGTTTTTCATTTTTATTATTAATATGACACTTATTATAGGTCGTAACCCTTAATGAATGGAATGATTTAACAAATAATTTTATCAAAAGAAGAGAATATAAAATAAAAAGTATTGTATATTTGTAATTTCTAATGGACGAGGATATTTATATTATAGAAGATTTGCGTAGCGGCGATGAAGAGGCTTATAAAAAGTTGTTTTTAAAGTATTATTCACCACTAGTTGAATACGCTTCTCAATTTCTTTCCGACATTGATGCCGAAGAGGTTGTTCAAGATTTTATGATATTCTTATGGGAGCATCGGGAGCATTTGCTTATTACTTCTTCGTTAAAATCTTTTCTTTTTATTTCTGTCAAAAACCGTTCGCTTAATGCAATCAGGCACGAGGAGTTTATTCAGCGGCTTCATAGTAAAATTTATGAGCAGCTAAAGAATCAATTTGATGATCCCGACTATTATATGGTTAATGATTTGGCTGAACAAATAAAGAAGGCGATAGATTCCCTGCCTGTTATCTATCGCGATACATTCAAAATGAGTCGTTTTGGAGAAAAAAGCAATGTGGAAATTGCGCATGAATTAGGCATTTCGGTTAAGACCGTGGAAGGACATATCACACAGTCTCTTAAAATGCTCAGAGTTAAGCTTAGTGATTATCTATATTTTTTATTGGTTATCTAAGACGAAAACTTACTATCTTTGTCGTCAAAATCACAATATGATGGAAATAGCTGCATTGGTATCGGGTGGCGTAGATAGTTCGGTCGTGGTTTATCTGTTGAAAGAGATGGGTTACGATCCAACAATCTTTTATATCCGTATAGGAATGGAAGATAAGGACGGATATATTGAATGTCCGGCCGAGGAAGATATAGAAATTACTTCGTATATTGCTAAAAAATATGGATGCCGTTTCGAAATAGTTTCATTGCATGATGAATATTGGGATCGTGTGGTGAGTTATACGATTGATTCGGTGAAGCGTGGATTGACACCAAATCCGGATATGATGTGTAATAAATTTATCAAATTTGGCTGCTTTGAAGATAAGTGGGGAAAGGATTTTGATAAAATTGCTACCGGTCATTATGCTACAACAACTGAAATGAATGGAAAGGTTTGGCTTTCGACAGCTAAAGATCCGGTGAAAGATCAGACTGATTTTTTGGGACAAATCACACGGCTACAGATTCAGAAACTAATGTTTCCCATTGGTCATTTGATGAAGAGCGAAGTGCGGGCTATTGCTCTTGAACAGAAGTTGCCTAGTGCACAGCGTAAGGACAGTCAGGGAATTTGTTTCCTTGGTAAAATTAACTACAACGACTTTATTGGGCGTTATCTGGGAAAACGCCCTGGAAAGATAGTGGAACTGGAAACGGGCAAGGTACTTGGCAGGCACGATGGTTATTGGTTCCATACTATCGGTCAGCGCAAGGGTTTGGGATTGAGTGGGGGACCGTGGTTTGTGGTTAAGAAGGATGTGAAACGCAATATAATATATGTGTCGCAAGGCTATGATCCGCAAACACAATATGGTAAGGTGATTAACATGCACGGTTTTGATTACATTACGGAGGATCCCTGGGGAGAGTTTGATGATGCGAAAGATATAACCTTTAAGATTCGCCATACACCAGAGTTTACAAGTGGAAGATTGCGTCGCATCGGCGATGTGTATCGTATTGAGTCTGATAAAAAAATTCAGGGCATTGCTCCCGGGCAATATGGCGTGGTGTATGACAAGGATCATCATCTATGCTTTGGCAGTGGAATGATTATTGATGAAAACAAATAAGGCATGAATAGGCAGGCCCTGATTTATTATCCATTGCTCTTATGCTTATTGCTGGTTCTATTTGCCGGTGGTCTGGTTTTTGGATCTGTACATATACCTCTGGATAGTGTGATACGAATATTATCTGGCAATGAAATGGAGCGTCTTGCGTGGCAGAACATCGTACTGCAGTCGCGTTTACCTCAGGTCATAACCGCACTAATGGCTGGTGCATCTTTAGCTGTAAGCGGTTTACTGTTGCAGACGCTATTCCGTAATCCTTTAGCTGGGCCTTCTATTTTGGGTATTAGTGACGGTGCGAATCTTGGAGTAGCTACTATTCTCCTTTATTTTGGCGGATCGATGAACATGACTGCGGCATTACCTTTTAGTGGGTATGTAGCTTTGATATTTGCCTCTTTAATTGGTGCCGGATGTGTCCTTGCTTTGATTATCTATTTCTCTACGAAGGTAAAAAGCAATGTGATGTTGCTAATTATTGGCATTATGATTGGCTATCTGGCTTCATCGCTCATTTCTGTGCTTAATTATTATGCCTCTTCCGATCGGATTCATGCTTTTGTAATGTGGGGATTAGGTAATTTCTCGGGTGTTTCAATGCATCAATTGCCTTATTATGGTGGTGTAGCTTTTGTCGGTTTATTGATGGCAATCCTTCTGATAAAACCCTTGAATGCATTGTTATTGGGCGAAATGTATGCAGCTAACTTGGGTGTTAAAATTAAGCGTACGCGTATATTAATCCTGTTTTGTACAGGATTGCTTACGGCAGCAACTACAGCTTTTTGTGGGCCAATTTCATTTATTGGTCTGGCTGTTCCACATGTGGCCCGTCTGATGCTGGGTTCTTCAAATCATAAGATGCTTTTGCCTGTGACGCTGCTTAGTGGAGCCTGTTTTGCACTGCTTTGTAATTTATTGATGGTATTGCCGGAAATGAATAATATGTTACCTCTAAATGCTGTTACACCAATGCTGGGTGCACCGGTAATTATATATGTCATTGTGAATCGAAAAAATATTCAATATTTTGATTAACCTTATGACACAAGCTTCGGTGATAGAAACAAAAAATCTCAGTATCGGTTATTTCCTTAGGGGAAGACGACGAAAGGTTGTACATGACGGACTCGATTTGCAGCTTTTCCCCGGGGAGGTGACTTGTCTGCTTGGATTGAATGGTGCAGGAAAGTCAACACTATTGCGAACGCTTTGTGGTTTCCAGCCTCCACTTGGAGGGGAGATCCTTTTAATGGGGAAACCCTTATCGGAATATTCGCAATTGGATTTTGCCCTCACCGTTGGTGTTGTGTTAACGGAGAAGACAAATGCCGGAGGAATAACAGTGTATGAGTTGGTTTCGTTAGGCAGGCATCCCTATACTGGATTCTTTGGACAATTGAAAAAGCAAGATCGTGATATTATAGAGCAATCGCTTGAAAAAACAGGTATTGCTCATAAAGCTGACAATTACGTTTCCGAGCTGAGTGACGGAGAACGGCAGAAAGCTATGATTGCAAAAGCGCTCGCTCAACAGTGTCCTATCATATTGCTTGATGAACCGACGGCGTTTTTGGATGTGACAAGTCGTATCGAAACGATGGTTTTACTTCATAAACTGGCTGTAGAACAACAAAAGGCTATTCTACTTTCAACGCATGATCTTGATTTGGCTATACAGATGGGCGATTGCTTATGGCTGGAGGAAAAATCGAGGCCGATGAATTGTGGAACACCTGAAGATTTGATATTGAGTGGCGCTTTTGAGTCGTTCTTTGGAAAGAAAGACATTGTTTTCGATTCGTCGACGGGTAAACTGAATGCAAAGGCTCCAACACGATTGATGGGAGTGGATGGCGATTTTCTTGCTTCTTACTGGGTTGGAAATGCATTGATCCGTAACGGTTATCGTCCTTCTGTTGTAAAAAAAGATCAAATGAGCATCCATTGTATTAGTAAAGATTATTTTTTGTTGACTTTGCCTGACGGAAGCACAAAGGAGTTTCATGACGTAGCCGATTTGCTTAAAGCGATAAAATGAACAGCGACATTATCTTCGTGCAATAAAAGTTATTGCTTTTATTGCAGGGTTGATCAATCGTCGTCGTCTTTAATGGAATAGGATAGAAATGCTGAGCGACGGATAGGAGGATATTTTATGCTGTCGCCTTTCAATCCATGCCATAGTACTTGGTTAAATTCAACATCAGGTACATTGTCTTCTTTTGTAAAGTCATACTGTTCACACATCGTTTGCCATTTGTCATGTTTTATGTTGACGTCGTTCAGATCAATTTCTGCAGGAAGACATTTGTAAGGGGTTATATCTGCTGTTTTATTGAAGCAACGCCACATGGAACGGGCACTCGAATCATATTGTGTCATGGGTGGAATTCGGAGAATTAGCTCCATTGTACGAAGCATGGAAGTCGTAGTATAAGGTGTGTGGTCAACAAACCCTCGTTTGACAAACCCTCCAGCAAGATAGGCTGTGCTGCGATGAGCATCCACATGATCGGCACCATTCTGGGCATCATCTTCGATAATAAAAACAGCCGTTTCTTTCCATATTGGTGAATGACTCAGATATTCAACGAATTCGCCAACAGCTAGGTCGTTATCGGCTGCATGTGCATAAGGTGTCATTCGCCCGACAGTCATTCCTTCGGTATGATCACCTCCAAAACGTACGGTGCAGAACTGAGGCACAGCGTTGATGCTAAGCAGTGAGTCAAAGTCTATTTTCCATTGGCTGAATCGTGTCGTATCGCGAACACTTAGATCCCATGGTTCAAAAGTAGTACAATAATGGTCGGCGAGAACGGGAATATTAGGCTTGATAAATCGTCCTTTTTTCCTTTCAACAAACTCGCCGTAGGAGCGGAAACTGACATTTGCTTTTTTGCATGCGTCCCAAAAGAAACCACTTTTGTTGTTACCCATTGGATGGCCGCCCTCGCCGGCATAAAAGTCACCACGCCCGCTGTAGTTGCTGGGCCAGGTTTTCTCAAGGTAATCGTTAGCGTATCCTCCCATTGTCCAGTTATGACCATCGCAACTCACTTCTGCATTGACATAAAAATTATCAAGAAGAACAAACTTGCGGGCTATATTATGTAAGTTTGGAGTGACATGTTCGCCGAAAAGCACCAAACTTGAATCGCCATTGCCTTCTTTCATATCTCCTAATACCTGATCGTACGTACGGTTCTCTTTAATCACATAAAATACATGTTTGATCGGACTTTCGTCTCCAATCTTTGCTGGAATGGGATTGCCCGGTTCGCTCTCGGCTATATTCTCTTTGTTCTTTTGGTAAGGTGTGTTATTGTAAACCTGATCGGTGTAGTGCTTTAAAGCAGGCTGGTCGGGGATATCAATAATTGACAATGCGCCGAGAAACAGTCCTGCAATGTATTCAACACCTTGTGTGTGGTTGATATCGCCGGTATGATGTCCGAAGTTTTCGTGTACGTCAACCGGTTCAGGTCCAAAAGGATTGGGTGCCGATTTAAGTCCTTTGCCATTGGTTACCCAGAACTTGTTGCCCAGACATTTTACATTTGTAGGATACCAGCCTGTAGGAATGAATCCCAAAGCATGGCTTTCACCTGAATTAGAAATATCGAACAAGGTCAGACAGTTGTTGTCGGCATTGGCTATGGCTAGCATCTTGCCGTTTTGAGTGACAGCAAGTCCGTTCGTAGTGCTACCGGAAAGTGTACTTTGGAAAGGCGCTGCGTTCAACGTCTCTTCAATCGTTTCGTTTTGGAGGTTGATAACCGAGACAGTATTGTCTTCTGCGTTAGCAACAAAAAGGCGCTTGCCTTGTTTGTCCAGACACATCTCGTTTGGATGACTGCCAACTATGATCTCTTTTTTCCATTGCTGATTGGTTATATCCCATATTTTTATTTTTTCGCATCCCCAGCAAGAGATATAGGCTTTTGTTTTGTCTTTCGATAGAATAATGTCGTAGGCTTCACCGCCAATAGGTTCTTTCCGTATCTGATGATTGTCTTTCAGATCATAAATGTATAGGCTGTTGTCAAACCGAGTGACTACAAGAAGCTGATTTTGCATTGGAGCGACAGCTATGCCTGAAGGTGAAATCTTGGTGGGCCAACGCTTACCCATAACGATACTGTCGATTTGAGCCAGTTTTCCATTCGGACTTATCGAATAGATGTGAATCTTGTTTTCATTACCGCCTGATGCGTACATCTTTTTATTGTCAGGCGAGAAGCAAAGCCCATACCAACTCATCCGAATTTCGATGTCGTCGGTCATTTTTTCTTTTTTAGTGTCGAATATTTGTATGCATTGTCTACCATATCCGTTGTTAGTCACAGCCAGCCAGTGCTTGTTTGGTGAGACAGCCATATTCAAAGGAAGGTCGCCTAATGGAAACTGTTTGCCGGCGGGCGTCAGTTGCCAACCGTTTGGAAGCAGTACGGAATCTGCTGTTTCTTGTGATTGCAGAGTCGGGCAGAACAAGAGCATCATCGTTACTGCAAACAAAAATATGGATTGTGCATTCATTGTGTGTTACTATGAAGTTTATCGGTGAACAAATATAGATAATAATTTGTAATCTGTATTATTATCTTTATAGAATAGTCTTTAGTTTTTATTTCAGAAATGCTATTGAACATTCATTCTTACCCTTTGGTTATTATAATATTAATATTGATTATAGAATAAGGAGGCAAAAGATGAAAAGAATAATGTTAATGTTACTCATTCTTGCTACTGGTTCGGGAGCAATGATGGGGCAAACGACGAAAGCAGATGCAGACTCAGTAAAAAAGGTTGAGAAGGCAGCAAAAAAAGCCGCTGATGCTGCCGAGCAGATGGCATTGTATAACGAAGCGATGGAGGCAATTAATGCCAAAGACTTTGTGTTGGAAGCCGAACGTATTGATTTTAAGCGGGGAAATTATGTCTATGTAAATTCTAATGTAAATTTTGTCTCGATGAAAGATAATAAAGCTACGATACAGTTGGCCTTTAATTTTGCTCCTTCTGGCCCTAACGGTATTGGTGGAATTACAGTAGAAGGCATTGTATCAAATCCAGTAATAAAGACGAACAAGAAAGGCGAAGTATCTTTAAGTATGATGGTTCAGGGTGTTGCTGTGTCGGCAAATGTGACAATCAGGATGTTTAGAGGGTCAAATAAATGCACGGCTACTGTGACACCAAACTTTAACGGGAACCGCATCTCATTTGTCGGCAATCTGTATCAGACAGAGGCCTCAAATGTTTTTAAAGGACGTTCGATTTAATGTGTTTCATATGTGTTTTATAGGAAAAGGGGGCATGAGTGCCTGCCTTTTCTTTTTTATGTGTATTTTTGTACGTTCATTTATAAACTGGAAACAGATATGCAATTGTCAATTGATAAAAAAGATATCGAAAAGTTCTTGATGGTGGGTGATAAGGTTCTGATTAAGGCAAAAAACCCGCAGAGTCAGACTAAATCTGGACTGTATTTGCCGCCAACGGTGCAGCAGGAGCGGATACAGAGTGGATACATTATTAAAGTAGGTCCAGGTTTTCCTCTTCCGGCACAGAGCGAAGAGCATGAGGTATGGGAGAAAGAAAAGGAGGGTGAAGTCCATTATCTACCACTTCAGGCACATGAAGGGGACTTGGCTGTTTTCCTTCAGAGCGCTTCGTACGAAATCAATTTCAATGAGGAGAAGTTTCTCATTGTACCTCATTCCGCCATTTTGATGCTGATTCGTGACGAAGGACTGTTTGAATAGGAATTGTTTTCATAAGCTGATAAAGACGATATAAAAATAATAGAATGAATAAGATTGTAAGTAAGGAATGCTTCTCTGCCAATGTAGTGAAGTTTGAGGTGGAAGCTCCGCTGATTGCTCGTGCACGCAAGGCAGGGCATTTTGTCATTGTAAGAGTTGGCGAGAAGGGCGAGCGCGTCCCGTACACAATTGCTGATGCTGATACAAAAAAAGGCACGATCACATTGGTGGTACAAATGGTAGGTCATTCTTCGCGAAAGTTGGGCGAGTTGAATGTGGGCGATTATATTACCGACGTGGTAGGTCCGCTTGGACAGGCTACGCATATAGAGAAAGTCGGCACCGTTGTTTGTGCCGGGGGAGGTGTAGGAGTCGCTCCATTGCTGCCTATAGTTAAAGCGTTTCATGAAGCAGGTAATCGGGTAATTGTGGTGCTTGCTGCACGTACAAAAGATTTGATTATCCTTGAGGACCAAATGCGTGTGCATTCGGATAAGGTGATTATCATGACTGATGATGGCTCGTATGGTACGAAGGGTTTAGTGACAAATGGTGTGGAGAGTGTTATTAAGCGTGAAAAAGTGGATAAGTGCATAACAATTGGTCCGGCTATCATGATGAAGTTCGTATCGGCACTAACAAAGAAGTACAACATTCCGACTGTCGCATCCCTAAATACGATTATGGTGGATGGTACGGGCATGTGTGGAGCTTGTCGTGTTACAGTTGGAGGAAAAACGAAGTTTGTCTGTGTCGATGGACCGGAATTCGATGCTCATCAGGTAGATTTTGACGAGATGCTTATGCGTCTTGGCGCTTATAAAGATATTAACAAGTAATCGTTTCAATATAGCATATAAACATGACAACAGAAGAATTGATAGTTGCCCGGCGTGCTGAGCCTTGGCGTGAGGCATTACGCAAGAGCATGAAGAATAAAGAACGTACGGAGATATCGCGTGTAAAGATGAATGAACTGGACCCTCAATACCGCAGCCATACGCGTCTGGAAGAGGTGAATTTAGGTTTGACTAAAGAGCAGGCAATGCATGAGGCAAAACGCTGCCTTGACTGTGTTAATCCTACATGTATGACGGGCTGTCCAGTAAGCATCAATATTCCTACTTTTATTAAAAATATTGAGCGCGGTGAGATTTTAGAAGCTGCACGTGTATTAAAAGAAACGAGTGCTCTACCTGCAGTATGTGGTCGTGTATGTCCGCAGG